>NZ_SNUI01000029.1:0-398 GCF_012027375.1 Thermococcus sp. LS2
ACCCGATGCTCTTCCGATCTCACCTCAAAACGCAGAGGAGTCTACTGCCACGGATGTACTCGTATCGAGACTTCTAAATATACCCTTTTTGACCTCAAATGTTGCTATGGGCTTAGAACTTACCCTATAAATCCGCACCTTGAAATAATTATGAACCGTTAGTGTCCCGTCGTATGAATGGGATATTGAGTCGTAATTACTGACGCTGTCTTCTCCAAAAGAACCATCTATTGAAACCCATGAACTACCGCCGGACACTTGAATCGATAGTCCCGGTGGAAGCGAGATAGTAGCCCCTATGCTCCAACCGTCAGTGTATGTTTCTCCGTAGAACGACAATTTGTTGATCAACTTGATGCTCTTACAGTTGTACTGGTAGGTAATGTAAGGTGGATATT
>NZ_SNUI01000030.1:0-390 GCF_012027375.1 Thermococcus sp. LS2
AAAATTCATTACGAGGTTACGAGTCTACGAGTTTACGAAGGGTGTGCAGTCTTGTGCATTGTTCGTAGATTCGTGAACTCGTAGACTCGTATTGAATTTTTTGTGCTGTAATGAGTTTTCGCATGACTATAATATGCCAGCAGAAAAAACTACAATAGAGGACTTTGTTTTGGAAAAGCAGGCGTTTTATCATGTGTTTTTTCTTAATTACAATTCTCTACATGCTTGTATATGAGAAATAATCCCCCTACAGTCTTGAATTATTTTACGATAAGACCTTTTGCTCACTGCTAGAGCATAATCCTGAACTGGTTTAATAAGTCCAAGGTTACGAAGTTACGAAAAACGCCCAATTGTATTCATTTACACATTCTTCGTAACCTCGTAACC
>NZ_SNUI01000031.1:0-371 GCF_012027375.1 Thermococcus sp. LS2
ACAACCTCTTTATACTTGTGAGAACGCCTTCCGTACAACTTGCCAGCAAAGTGCGAGATTATTGTTATCAAGTCCTCAATGAGTTCTTCTCTCGGCTCTTTTTGAAGTTCTCCATTGATTACTATTATCTCCGTTCCAAAGGCCTGGAAGAGCGTTTTTAAAGTTTCAAAACCGAATCGTGTTAACCTGTCGGGATATGTAATGATGACTTTTGAGACTTCCTTGTTTGTCACCATTTTGAGGAGCTTCTGGTAGTTTTTCCTCTTTTCGTTTAGCCCTGAGCCGATATCTTTGAGGATTTCAATGTCCCAACCTTTCTCTTTTGCGAATTCTTTTATTGTTTGGACTTGTCTGTTCAAATCGTCTTTTTG
>NZ_SNUI01000032.1:0-355 GCF_012027375.1 Thermococcus sp. LS2
TAATAGTAATCAATGGAGAACTTCAAAAAGAGCCGAGAGAAGAACTCATTGAGGACTTGATAACAATAATCTCGCACTTTGCTGGCAAGTTGTACGGAAGGCGTTCTCACAAGTATAAAGAGGTTGTGAAGAATGCAAAACAGCTCTTCCAAGAATGAAACCGTCGTGAGGGCGTACTCAATTCAACTTCAAGGCGATAGTGTTATTCTGAAGTTTATTGAAGAGTACCACAAAATGGCAAAAACTGCACTCCAAGAAATCCTCAATACCGAAAAATTCACGAAGTTTGAGAGGAAACAACTCCGAGACACGCTTTTAGAGAACTGGAATTATGCTGCCCACTACGTTGACTCCG
>NZ_SNUI01000033.1:0-352 GCF_012027375.1 Thermococcus sp. LS2
TCCAGCGAGGCTGGAAGCATTCTTCGGATATGCAATCCGCCCATACTTGGGGGATAAGAGCAGAACATCAATATACTTCTTGAACACTGACATTGTAGGTAGGAATGCGGTCTTGGAGTTCGAGGAGCTTGTAAGCAGGGTTTTCGATATAGAGCTAGGCGAGGGAGAAATAGCATGGAAAATCCGCAGGTCAGTGGATTTCAATGAATACGGAAGAGAACTCAAGGTTAAGGCACAAGAGCTGCAGGAATACTTAGCAGAGACTCCATGACACTCTTTTTCGTTGTTTTTCTGTTTCAAAATACAGTGAAATAGCTTCAGCAATATTCCTGAGCGCTCCTTCAATTGTTTC
>NZ_SNUI01000034.1:0-351 GCF_012027375.1 Thermococcus sp. LS2
TGTAATCAGAGTGAACCTTCTTCAGCAGTTCATCGTAGTGCTTCTTCCAGACTGGAGTAGTCTCCTCCAAGTCAACTCTGCCAAGAACTTTTCCTGTCGTTATAATGCCTCCGAGTTTTATTACTTGAGCTTCGTCAATCATCCTAGTATCAATTCCAGCCAGCTCGAGATGCGCCTTGAGGACATGGAGTTGATCCACGGCGTCAACTATTAACACGGGTATATTATTCTGCTTTGCATACTTCAAGAGAATGTAAAATATCAAGTGTATCGGCTCGTTTGAGGTATACTCAACAAGAATATCCTCTCCCTTCTGTATTGCTTTGAGGTAATCAAACATACTCTGCTCAA
>NZ_SNUI01000035.1:0-301 GCF_012027375.1 Thermococcus sp. LS2
GTTGTTTCCTCTCAAACTTCGTGAATTTTTCGGTATTGAGGATTTCTTGGAGTGCAGTTTTTGCCATTTTGTGATACTCTTCAATAAACTTCAGAATAACACTATCGCCTTGAAGTTGAATTGAGTATGCCTTGACGATGGTTTCATTCTTGGAAGAGCTGTTTTGCATTCTTTACAACCTCTTTATACTTGTGAGAACGCCTTCCGTACAACTTGCCAGCAAAGTGCGAGATTATTGTTATCAAGTCCTCAATGAGTTCTTCTCTCGGCTCTTTTTGAAGTTCTCCATTGATTACTATTA
>NZ_SNUI01000036.1:0-298 GCF_012027375.1 Thermococcus sp. LS2
AAAACTCGGAGGCATTATAACGACAGGAAAAGTTCTTGGCAGAGTTGACTTGGAGGAGACTACTCCAGTCTGGAAGAAGCACTACGATGAACTGCTGAAGAAGGTTCACTCTGATTACACTCTGAGGATAATTGTGGGTATAGATAAAGTACTCCCGCTGTACGAGGAGAATCCAGCGAGGCTGGAAGCATTCTTCGGATATGCAATCCGCCCATACTTGGGGGATAAGAGCAGAACATCAATATACTTCTTGAACACTGACATTGTAGGTAGGAATGCGGTCTTGGAGTTCGAGGAG
>NZ_SNUI01000037.1:0-259 GCF_012027375.1 Thermococcus sp. LS2
AAGCGGGTGTATTACGTTGGAATGACCAGGGCAAAAGAAGAACTAGTTATAGTCAAGGTTTTGGATGGAAGCTTTCTAGATGCCGTGGAGTTTAAGGTTCATCAGCTCCAACTGACACAACAAGAGGCTTAAGGTTACGAGGTTACGAAGAATGTGTAAATGAATACAATTGGGCGTTTTTCGTAACTTCGTAACCTTGGACTTATTAAACCAGTTCAGGATTATGCTCTAGCAGTGAGCAAAAGGTCTTATCGTAAAA
>NZ_SNUI01000003.1:0-323104 GCF_012027375.1 Thermococcus sp. LS2
ACTTCCTGCCTGTAGTGAATGAAGCGAAAAGCAAGGGGAAAGAAACTGTAGTAATCGGGGCTGAGCCGGGGTTCAGTAAGGCCTTACAGAACGCTGCAGATTACGTTATAATCTTGGGAAGGAGTTTGGAGGAAAAACAATAGATCTAAGTACCAATTCCGCGCTTTGAGATTGAAGTTGAAGACATTAGCAAGCTGGACGAATTTCATGATAAAGAAAGAGAAATCTCTAAAAGGAAATAATGAAACCGGAGAAAACTATTAAGAAGGATCGATTTTTTGGAGGATTGGTTGGCTATATAGCCTACGATGCAGTTCACAACTACATAGAAGGTAATATTGTAGAGCCCTCGGTTTTCGGCTTCTATAGGCACGGTTTCATATATGACCATCTTACCAATGAGTTCTACTTCTTCTCCTTAGACGATCACTCAGAGCTCAATCCTGATACAATAGTGAGCAGGGCCAAGAGGATCCAGTATGAGCTTAGTAATAAATCATCTGATCTTATAGGCTGTGATGCTAAAGAGGATGAGTTCATTGAGATAGTTCAGAAGGGCAAAGAGTACATATTCGCCGGAGATGTTTTCCAAGTCGTTCTATCCAGGGAATACACCATAAATACTGACATGGATCCACTTTCCATTTACATGAATCTGCGAAAGATAAATCCAAGCCCTTACATGTTCCTGCTTGAGTTCCAAGAGAAGATCCTTGTAGGAGCATCTCCTGAAACGATGGCCTCGGTTGAAGGAAAAACTGTGAAGATAAATCCCATTGCTGGGACTGCTCCTCGAGGCAAGAACAAGCAGGAAGATTTGGAAATCGAGAGGAAGCTATTGAATGATGAAAAGGAGAGGGCAGAGCACGTCATGTTGGTTGATCTGGCAAGGAACGATGTTAGACGGGTTTCAAAGCCGGGCAGCGTTAGGCTTGTCAGGTTCTTCGACGTTGTAAGGTACAGCCACGTGATGCACATAGAGAGCGAAGTTGTTGGGGAGCTTGCGGAAGATAAGACGATGTTTGATGCTATTGAGGCAGCATTTCCAGCTGGAACGCTGACAGGCGCGCCTAAAATAAGGGCAATAGAAATAATTGACGAGCTTGAAAAGTCTCCCAGGCGCGTTTATGGGGGAGCCGTTGGTTACTTCTCCGTAACAGGATGGGCCGACTTTGCCATAGCCATCAGGATGGTGGAAATGGAAGGAAAGATAGCAAGAGTTAGGGCAGGTGCTGGAATAGTTGCCGATTCAATTCCAGAAAAGGAGTTCATTGAGACTGAGAACAAGATGAAGGCTGTTTTAAAGGCCTTGGGGGCGAGGGAATGATAGTGATAGTGGACAACAGGGATTCCTTCGTTTGGAACCTTGTAGAATATGCATCACTCTTCGATGAGGTTGAGGTAGTTCCCAACACTATAACGCTAAGTGAAGTCAGGAGAATTGATCCGGATGGAATAATAATCTCTCCTGGGCCCGGATCTCCAGATAGGAGAAGAGACGTTGGCAATTCTCCAGAGATAGTGTTAGAGGCTGAGGTTCCGGTCCTTGGTGTGTGCCTCGGTCACCAGATAATCGCCCATGCTTTCGGCGGAAGAGTTGGGAGAGTATTTCCGAGACATGGGAAAGCCAGTCCAATAAGGCATGATGGTAGAACGATATTCAGAGGAATAAAGAATCCTCTGATAGGCGGTCGTTATCACTCTTTGGCAGTTTTAGAGGTTCCCAAAGGCTTTGAAGTTTCAGCAGTCTCTCTAGATGATGGCATTATAATGGGGATAAGGCACAAGAGGAAGCCTATAGAGGGCGTGCAGTTTCATCCAGAAAGCGTTCTAACGGAATATGAGCGAGGAGAGGGGCTTAGAATAATCAAAAACTTCGTGGAGATGACGAGGTAATGTTCGTGAAAATTTGCGGAATTAAGAGCATTGAAGAGCTCAGGATCGTTGAAAGATACGCAGATGCCACTGGAGTTGTAGTTGAAAGTCCATCGAGGAGAAAAGTACCTTTATCCCTTGCTCACGAAATAATTGAGGAGTCAAAAATCTCGGTGTTTCTAGTTTCCACTCTTGAGGACTTTAATTCGTGGTCTAGGGTAATAGAGGCCACAGAGGCCACTCATATCCAGATTCACTCACGAGCCACTCCGGATGTCGTTGAAAGGCTGAAGCTGGAGTTTGGAGTTTTTATAATGAAGGCCTTCAAAGTGCCTCAATTCAGCAACAATCCTGAAGCAGATGCTGAAAAGCTGATCTTAGAGATTCAGGAGTATGATGTTGACAGAATACTCCTAGACACCGGAGCCGGCACTGGAGAGCTTCACGACTACAGGGTGAGCTCGATAATAGCAAGGAAATTTCCAGTTGTTATTGCCGGTGGACTAACCCCAAATAACGTTTCCGACGTGATAAAAGCCGTCAGGCCGTTTGGTGTTGATGTCTCTAGCGGTGTTGAGAAGAATGGTAGGAAAGATCCCGAGTTAATTGAAATGTTTGTTAGGAGGGTTAAAGATGAAGTTTGGTGAATTTGGCGGTCAATATGTTCCCGAAACATTAATGGCCCCACTGAAGGAGCTTGAAAGGGCGTATAACAAACTTAAAGACTGATGAAGAATTCAATGCCCAGCTCGACTACTACCTTAGGGCTTGGGCAGGAAGGCCTACTCCTTTATACTATGCTGAAAGACTAACAAAAAAACTTGAAGGGGCCAAAATATACCTCAAGAGGGAAGATTTACTGCATGGAGGGGCGCATAAAACGAACAACGCTATAGGACAAGCATTACTGGCCAAATTCATGGAAAAGACTCGTCTTATAGCCGAAACAGGAGCTGGACAACATGGTGTTGCAACTGCCATGGCCGGAGCGCTCCTTGGGATGAAGGTTGATGTGTATATGGGAGCCAAGGACGTTGAGAGGCAGAAGATGAACGTTTTCAGAATGAGACTACTTGGGGCAAATGTTATTCCCGTTGAAAGTGGAACTAAAACCCTTAAGGATGCAATAAACGAGGCATTAAGGGATTGGGTTGCAACTTTTGAATACTCTCACTACCTGATAGGCTCCGTCGTTGGGCCTCATCCTTATCCGACAATCGTCAGGGATTTTCAGTCAGTCATTGGAAAAGAAACCAAGGAGCAGATATTCGAGCTCGAGGGGACTTTGCCCGATGTAATAGTTGCCTGCGTTGGAGGAGGAAGTAACGCTATTGGAATATTCTACCCCTTCATAGACGAAAATGTTAGATTAGTCGGGGTCTTCTTCACGTGAGTTCACGAAAACTCACGTGAAGATTCATTCCCCGATTTACGGTGGGTGCCCAGACTTAGACCGTCCTGCCCACTCTCCTTCTCTCCAACGCCTCACTACGGCAGAACGGGTCGCCCGAACACCCACCGGGTTCAGCCAGTCCTCCACCTCACCTCGCTCATCGACTTCATCAGACTGGCATCACAACCAAAAACTATTTAAGAACATACGTATTTAAGTATTTTGGTGAATACAATGGGAGTCATAACCGTGAAAATACCCGACGACCTCGAAGTGAGGTTCCGAAAGAAAATCCTCGACGTTTATGGCGTCAAAAAAGGAGTACTTGGAAAGGCAATAAGTGAGGCGATTGAACTATGGCTGGAAAAACACGAAAAATCCGACGAGCAGAAGTAAACTACATCACAATAAAGACAAGGATAGAATCTAAATCACAAGAAGACTACTTAAAACTTGCCCTTCTCACAGAGAGGTTCAAGAAGGCAGTCGAACTTGCAATACGACTTCAACTAAAAGGTTTCAAGAAGAGCGAAGGAGTGAAAGAAATATCACGGCTAATCCTCAACAACTGGTGGTATTCCGATAGTGCATGGGACTATGCAAAGATGCTCCTTAAGGGAGCGAAAACTAACGGGGAATATCCGAACATATTCACCCGAAATCCAAGTTCCTCATCAGCAAACCAAAGGAGAATGAAAAAGGAAACAGAAACGTGAGAATGGAAGGGTTGAAGGTTAAAATACGCTCGAACGGGGAGTGGCTGAACTTTAAACTTAGAACGAACGAAAAGTTTATCCCCATTCTCCTTGATGCTCAAAAGTTCAAATACGGGGCACAAGTCATTCTGAGGAATGGGAAAGTTTATCTCCACGTCCAGGTTCCATTTGAGGTCTATCTAAGGCACTTCGGAAAAAGGGCAAAGGGAGGTTGTATGCCGGTTTTGATTTGAACTCAGATAGGGTGAATATGGCCATTCTCGATGGAGATGGGATTATTCGAGACGTTCGGGTGGAACATTTTCCAGAAGTTAATTCTCCCGGTTTTCCAAAGAGCAAGGCGAAGGACTTAAGATTAAAGGCACTCTCAAGACTATTGGATTATGCGTATTATCACGGTGTTTCCGTTGTCTTCTTCGAGGATTTGAGTATGATTAAAAGAAAGGGTGGGAAGGTTGTAAGGTCGAAGAAAGGGAATAGGAAGGCGTCAAATTTCGCTAAGAAAGAACTTCTTGAACATGGTATTACTATGGCATTGAAGAGGGGTTTTGAAGTGTTTTTGGTTAATCCCACTGGGTCTTCTAAGTTGGGGAGAGAATTATCTCGCGGGTTGGACCTTGACATTCACTCTTCATCAGCGTTCGTCATTGGTTTATTGGGGTTAAATTACTTGAAAACTCACAAACACTCGCAAAAAGAGGAGCAGTTTAGGTAGGCGTTGAAGCTGGGGGAAGGGATCTTAACAGCGGAAAGCATTCCGCATCTCTAAATGCTGGCGAAAAGGGAGTTTTTCATGGCATGCTATCATACTTCCTTCAAGATGAAGAGGGGCAGATTAAAGAAACTCACAGCATTGCAGCAGGTTTGGATTATCCTAGCGTAGGCCCCGAGCACGCCTACTTAAAGAAAACTGGAAGGGCAGAATACGTTACGGTAACGGATGAAGAAGCGCTTAGAGCGTTTCTCGAGCTTTCTAAAGTGGAAGGAATAATACCCGCTCTTGAATCCGCACACGCCGTTGCATATGCAATGAAGATCGCTCCAGAGATGGAGAAGGACGAGATCATAGTTGTGAACCTCTCGGGTAGGGGAGACAAGGATCTTGGAATAGTTATGGGTGCAATGGGTGGTGGAGATGTTTAAGCATGGGGCCTTCATTTCCTACATAACGGCTGGCGATCCAAGCCCTCAGGCTACAATTAAGTTTCTTCAGATTTTAGATGAGTATGCGGACCTCATAGAGTTGGGTATACCTTTCAGCGATCCTATAGCTGATGGGAGAACAATTCAGATGTCTCACTACAGGGCACTTAAGGCTGGCACGAGGCTGAAGGATGTTTTCTCTGTAATTAGGGAATTTAGGCAGGTTTCTGCTACTCCGATAGTTCTTATGACTTACTATAACCCAATCTACAGGGTGGTCTTGAAAAATTTCATTGAGAGGGCTAAGTCAAGCGGGGTTGATGGCCTTCTTGTTGTGGATCTGCCCGTAAACGAGGCAGCAGAATATTTAGATGTTTGCAAGGAGGAAGGAATAAAAACGGTTTTCTTGGCCGCACCGAATACATCAGATGAAAGGCTGAGGGAGATAGATAGGGCATCAACAGGCTTCGTTTATTTAATATCCCTCTACGGAACTACTGGAGCCAGAGATAGGATCCCCGAGACAGCATTCAACCTACTCAGAAGGGCAAGAAAGATCTGCAGGAATAAACTAGCTGTTGGTTTTGGAGTATCTAGAAGGGAGCACATTGAGAGGCTTTTGAGGGGGGAGCGGATGGCGTTGTTGTGGGAAGTGCTCTAGTTGAGATAATCGGGAAATATGGAGAAGATGCAGGAGAACACTTAAAGGAAAAGATTGAGTCGTTGATAGTTTAGATCCCTAATGAGTATAGAATCTCAATGTAGTAGCTCCTCTTGGTTATGTAGCTTACTGGATATTATGCACGTCCCTTACCATTTTTTCTTGTGGTGTATCCCTTTAGAGCTCTTCTCCCCTTAAAGAGTCAGGTTGTCAATCTTATCATCCCCCTCAAGCTAATAAAGGCCTACCAGCTAAGGCGTCTCAAGAGGTGATCGGCCAGCACGAAGGATATCATCCCCTCAACAACTGGAAGTGCCTTGGGAACTATGCACGAGTCAAACCCTCCCCTGAGCTTAATTTCCACTTCTTCCATCAGATCAACTGTTTTCTAGGGGAGTAGATTAATGGGCCCTTACTGTATTTGAGCAGCATTAGGTCACCTCCCTAAATAATCATAAAGCGTGATATAATCTATATAGTCTTAGGAGCTCCCCCGAATTCGGTTGTTCCAATCCTTATGATCTTCTTGGGCATCTTCTCAGAGAGAACCTCAGCGACTGCTCCTCTCAAACCCCATATATACTGTGTTCTTCGAGCGTTACTATAAGATTTGCTTTCTTAGCGATTTTAAGGAGGATCCTCTCGTCCAGTGGCTTTATGGCATGAAAATCGGCAATGCTAATGCTGATGTCTTTGAGTTTCTCTGCAACTTGAAGGGCAACTGGAACCATAAAACCGTGGGCCAATATGAAGACATCTTCCTGTCCTTTAAATCCCTGCTTTCCCTATTCGGAGTTCTTCTCTATCGTAAACTTTTAACGTGTAATCCCTACCAATTCTTATGTAAAATAGTCCTTCTTCCTCTACAATCTGCTCTAGGAGTGTCTTGGTGGAGTAAGCATCGGCAGGAGCAATAACCCTTATGTTTGCCAATACTCTCATGAGAGCTGGTCTTCTAAGCATTGATGCGATGAACCATCCATAAAGTCTGAAAATCCCGAATGAGTGGCCACTATTTTGACGTTTAAATTGTCCCCAGCTACGGTGTTCCTTATCTGCTCCCATGCTCTCATAATGAAAACCGCAAAGGCTGAGGCTACTGGAATTTTTTCCAGCTATCGCGAGTCCTGTAGCTGTAGAGATCATATCCTGCTCGCTTATCCTTAATTTGGATGGATCTGTTTGGAAAGCTCTTCTCAAAATATATGGCTTTGGTTGAACTTTTAACGTCGGCATCTAGGACAACAACCCGTTCGTTCCTTCTCCCTATATCAACTAAAGCTCTTCCAAAGGCTTCCCTGAAGCGTTCTATTCTCATCTCTCTGACCACCTCGCGATGATGATCTTTGGCTTATCCTTGATGCTCTCAAGTTCCTTTACTGCTCTTTGGATTTCCTTGGCGTTGTTTTCTACTTCCAAAGCCTCCCAGCCAAAGGCCCTCCACTTCTCTGCCAGAGGTTCTTTTTTTGAGCGTTTCCTCGGTTTCCCCAGTTAATTGTCTGAAGTTCCTGTCAATTACCGCAACGACATTGTCCAGCCTGTAATGTGAGGCCGTCATTGCTGCTTCCCAAACTTGACCTTCATCCAACTCTCCATTGCCCAGTATCACGTATACTTTCCTGTCTTCTCCTTCAAGTTTGGCTGTAAGTGCAATTCCGTTAGCTACAGAAAGTCCTTGACCCAAAGAGCCACTTGAAACCTCAACAAATGGCAATCCTTTGACCAAGTGACTTGGCAACCCACCAATATCAGCAAAGCTCTTTAATTCTTCATCGCTTAAGAGTCCAAGTTCCGAAAGGATAACGTAGAATGCAGGTGCTGAATGTCCCTTACTCAGGATTACAACGTCGTTGTTTCTCTTAATTTCCATTATTGCTCTCAGGATTTCTAGGGATGTAATTGACGAGTTCATGTGGAAGTAGTTCACAGGCTTAAGCATTTCCCGAAGCTTTAGGTGTAGGAGCAGATACTGCATGCTTTCGCTCATTCCATCACCCCCAAGATCTTCAGAACAAACTTACCATGTTCAGTTAATTTAACGGGCCTAGGGTTCTTTTTTGTTCCGTAATCTATAAGACAAGCTCTTTCAGAATTTTTGCGTTAAGCTTTAACGTCGATATTGGCTTATTCTTTTTCCTGCTGAGTTCTTCAAGAAGGGCATTTAGGGAACTGTGTTCACTGTTGACACTCTTTAATATAAGGAGCTGGTTTTCATTCAAGGCCCTCAGAAGGAGATTTCTAAGAATCTCTGTCCCATCACTCAATATTGGCAGGGCATCATCCATTGGCAGGGCATCACCATCACCGAAGTTTGAAGATTGACTTTTAGTATTTAAATTTTTGGCTAAGATAAGCTGTCCAAACTGACATTTCAAACTCTTAAACATGATGAAGATTGTCATTTTAACTAAAAATTTGTTTTGATTGTTCAAAGTGACAACATCAGAGCGTAGATTCCAGTAAAAGCCATCAGAAGTTCAAAAAATTTTCGGAAAATCTTATATTTGATAAGAAAAGCTTTCAAAAGAGGTGGTTTAAATGGGTGATTTACAAACTCTCCGCTAAGTCAAGGGTAGTTATTAAATTTGGAGGAAGCTCAGTTAGAGACTCTTTTAGCGAAGCTTTAGAGCTTGTCAAGAAGCTCCATGATGGGAACGAAGTTGTAGTTGTTCTATCCGCATTAAAGGGTGTTACAGACTTACTATTGAAGTTAGCAGAAAGCAGAAGTCCAGAGATTCTTGAAAAGTTCGAGGAGATACATCTGAGAGCAATTGAGAAGCTTGGAATTGATTTGAACATTGAAAATGAAATCAAAGAGCTTAAATTTGTCCTAGAAAATGAAAAAATGTTTCCAAATAGAGAAGCGTACATAGATCATGTCCTGTCATTCGGAGAGAGATTATCAGTAAAACTTTTCTCCAAAGCTTTGGAGGACGAAGGGCTCAAAAGTGCCCCAGTTGATGCTTTTTATCTAATAGAAACAGATGGAAACTTTGGTAATGCTAAGGTCGACCTAGAAAAAACAAGGGACAAGATTTGGATGATAGAGGCGCTACTAAAGACAGACAAAGTTCCCGTTGTCACAGGATTTCTCGGGAATTTCAACGGCTTCAGGACTACACTGGGGAGGGGAGGAAGCGATTACACGGCTTCAGTTTTGGGATACCTCTTGAGTGCCAGAGCAGTTTTAATTATGAGTGATGTCAAGGGAATTTATACTGCTGACCCAAGGATAGTCAAAGATGCCAGAATTATCCCATTTATCTCTTATGATGAGGCTTTAATTGCCTCAAGACTCGGACTGAAAGCCTTACATGAGAGAACCATTGAACCAATAAGAGATAAAGTTCCATTAATTCTTGGAAAAACAAGTGAATGGAAATTAGGGACATTAGTTTCAGATATTAGCTTTAAAATGCCAATAATCACTTACAAGATTCTCGGAGATAAGGCAAAGATAGGAGTAGTCGGAGCTTCTCGCGTTGATGTGCAGTATCCAATTGCTGAGCAAGGCGATAGCTACGTATGTTTCTTCGTCGATAAGATTGAGCTTAAGGAAGCCTTGAATGAAATTCATGAGGTGGTTTTAAATGAAAGTATCAGCTCCAGCAACAATAGCGAACTTTGGGCCAGGATTTGATGTCTTTGGTTTGTGTCTTGATGAACCGAAAGACATCATTGAGGTCAAAGAAAGCGACGAAGTTATAGTAGAAGTCGATGGATTTAATGTGCCAGAAGAACCTGAGAAAAATGTTGCCTCAGTATCTGCTCTTGCACTCTTGAAGATGCTTAAAGCAGAGATAGGCTTTAAGATGAAGGTTAAAAAGGGAATAAGACCCAAAAGCGGGCTTGGAAGTTCAGGAGCTTCAGCTTTGGGTGGAGCATTGGCAATGGCAAAACTCCTTGGGATTGAAGATAAGGAACTCATAATAAAAGCAGCTCTAGAAGGAGAGAGAATAGCATCAGGAAGTGCTCATGGAGACAACGTTGTTCCCTCCCTCTTTGGTGGATTCACGATACTAAAATCTCTTTCCCCCCTTGAAGTGTTTAAGCTTGATGTAAACTTTAAGCTTGTCATTGTTCTCCCAGAAGTTGAGGTCAGCACAAAAAAAGCAAGGGCCATTTTGCCAAGATATGTGCCTCTAAGCGATGCCGTTAGAAATTTGGCCCTTGCAAGTGCTTTAATATCGGCTTTGAAGGAAGGAGATTTGAAAAAAGCTGGAAAGCTTTTGGATGACTACTTAGCTATTCCTTATAGAAAACTGCTCATGCCTTGGTTTGATAAGGTCAGAAAAGCTGCATTAGAAAGTGGAGCTTATGGTGTTTCTCTGTCTGGTTCAGGGCCCAGCATGTTTGCTTTGGGAGAGGATTTGAGAAATATCGGAAAGGCTATGGTTGAAGCCTTTGAGAATGAGGGAATTAGAGCAGAATATTTCATCACTAAAGTTGGAGGTGGAGCAAGATGCTTAGGTGTATAGAGTGTGGTGGGGAGTATTCAGAAGACGAAGTGAGGTATAGGTGTGATTGCGGCGGTCTGCTGGAGGTAGTCATCGATTTGGACAAAGTTGAAAACGTTTTTGATGGAAAAAACATAACACTGTGGAAGTATAAGAGCTTTATTCCCGTTGAAAAGAGAGTTTCTCTCAACGAAGGAGGAACACCTCTGTATCGTCTGGAAAACCTTCAGAGAGAACTTGAGATGAAAGAGCTTTACGTCAAAAATGAAGGTGCAAACCCAACAGGTTCTTTCAAGGATAGAGGAATGACAGTTGGTGTTTCAAAGGCAATTGAACTGGGCATGGACAAAGTTATATGTGCTTCAACAGGAAATACATCGGCATCTTTAGCCGCTTATTCGGCAAAAGCAGGGATAAAAAGTTATGTTCTCGTTCCAAGCGGAAAGATAGCATTAGGAAAGCTTGCTCAGGCTATAGTATATGGTGCGAAAGTTATCCCAGTTAGAGGGAACTTTGACGATGCTCTGAGAGTAGTGGTTGAAGCGAGTAGAGAACTGGGAGTCTACATGCTTAACTCAATCAATCCTTTCCGTTTAGAGGGGCAGAAGACAATAGCTTTTGAGATATTTGACCAGCTTGGCTTTGTTCCAGATAACATAATTCTGCCCGTAGGAAATGCTGGTAACATTTCAGCTATCTGGAAAGGGTTTAAGGAGCTTTATGAAGCCGGCTTTATTGATAAGTTGCCAAGGATGATTGGCATTCAAGCAGAAGGAGCATCTCCACTAGCTAAAGCTTTCAAGAAAAGAAAGCCATTTGAGCCTGAAGAAAAGCCTGAGACTGTAGCAACAGCAATTAGGATTGGGAATCCAGCCAACTGGAAGAAAGCTTGGAGAGCTGTTGAAGAATCGAGCGGATTGTTTGAGAGTGTGAGCGATGAAGAGATTCTCAAGGCTCAAAAACTGCTCGCATCAAAAGAGGGAATTTTTGTCGAGCCAGCATCGGCATCTTCCTTGGCTGGTCTAATTAAGCTGAAAGAGCTTAGCCTAATTGAGCCAGATGAGAGCTATGTTTTAATTACAACGGGGCATGGACTGAAAGATCCAAACATAATAATTGAGAACTTTAAACTGCCAGAGCCTATAGAGCCAAATTTAGAAGCATTTAGGGAGGTTCTTTGATGGAGGTTGCAATTTTAGGCGCCACAGGCTTAGTTGGACAGACCTTTGTGAGACTTTTGACAAATCATCCTTGGTTCAAAATTGAAAGATTGGTTGCTTCGGAGAGGTCTAAAGGAAAGAAGTACAGAGAGATTGCAGAATGGGCCAGTGAGGATATTGGAGATATAGAGGTAGAGAGCTTGAAAGATTTCTTAAAGAATCCAGACGTGGATTTAGTCTTCTCAGCTCTTCCTTCTTCAATAGCCGGTAAAGTGGAGGAAAAGCTTGCCGAGAAAATCCCCGTGTTCAGCAACGCTTCATCCCATAGATATGAAAATGATGTACCTATTCTAGTCCCGGAAGTCAATGGTGATCAGTTAAAGCTTATTGAATTTCAGCAAGAGCGGAGATGCTGGGAAGGATTCATAGTTACGAACCCAAACTGCTCAACTGCAATACTGGTGCTTTCACTTAAAGTTCTCTCAGAATTCGGGCTCAAAAAGGTCAATGTTGCAACAATGCAGGCTATAAGCGGAGCCGGATTTAGAGGCTTATCAGCCCTGCAGATTTTTGACAACGTAATTCCATACATTGAAAAGGAAGAGTGGAAAATCGAGAACGAATCAAGAAAAATCCTTGGCTTTGACTTTGAAATATCCGCTATTACAACAAGAGTTCCAGTATCTCATGGACACACAGAGGCAGTTTTTGTTGAACTTGATGAAGACATCAGCGTTGAAGAACTTAGAAAAGCTTTTGAATCTTTTGATCCATTGAAAGAACTTAAGCTCCCTTCATATGCAAAGCCAATTGTCTATAGGGAAATCCCCCAGCCAAAACTACATAGGGAATTAGGCAATGGAATGACCGTCACAGTCGGAAGACTAGAAAAGATTGAGAAAGAGAAGTTCAAATACGTCACTTTGGGACACAATCTTATTAGAGGAGCTGCTGGAGGTTCAATTCTAAATGCAGAGTTAGCTTACAGGTTAGGGGTGATAAAATGAAGATAGCTGTAATTGGAGCTGGAACAGTTGGAAGTGCCGTTGCTAAAGCGTTGTCTGAGAGATATGAAGTTATAGCCACAAGGAGAAAGATTGAGAAGATTAAATGGCTCAAAGAACATGGTGTCGAAGTGCTGAGAGACAATAAAATCGCGGCAGAAATGGCGGATATAATAATACTAACCGTGAAGCCAAACAAAATTAGAAAAGTTCTGGAAGAAATTAGAGAAGCCGTTGAAGGAAAAATCGTTATTTCATTTGCCGCTGGTATTCCCTTAAAGGTTCTCAAGAGCTCAGCTGATGCAAAGTTTGTTAGAGCTATGCCCAACATAGCAATTCTTGTGAGGGAGTCGTTCACAGCTTATGCTACAAATGACCTGAGCGACGAGGAAATAAAGCTTGTCGAGGAGATTTTTAGAACTTTTGGGAGGTGCATTAAAATTGAAGAGGAATACATGGACGCAATAACAGGGCTGAGCGGCTCAGGACCAGCTTATGCCTCTGTCTTTTTAGAATCTCTCATATACGGAGGCTTGAAAGTGGGTCTGCCGGGGGATATTGCCCTACTCGCAGCTGCTCAGACTCTTCTAGGCACAGCAAAGCTCCTCTTGGAGACAAATTTACACCCAGCCCAAATTAGAGATATGGTGATAACCCCGGGAGGAACAACGATAGATGGAATTTTTGAGCTTGAAGATAGCCGAATAAGGACAGCCATAATGAAAGCTGTGGATGCCGCAACGAAGAAGTCGAAGATTTTATCGCTTGAGATTAATAGATAAAGAATTGACAAAGAAAGGTCACAATTTGGCCCTTTCAAACTCCTCCTTTTTATCCAAAGGCTTCGTTGCATCAATTCCCCACTTTGCTGTTAGGCTTTTCTCAGCTGAGGGGTCAAGCGAAGAGCCTCTTGCATTTGGAATTATCACCAAATCCCTATCAGCTTGAAATCTTGTCGCTATAGCCCATTCAACTTCTCTGTCATCATAGATGTTTACATCCTCATCAACAACTACAACGTGCTTTAATGATGGATGCCCTGCAAATGCTGCCAATATAGCGTTCTTTCCATCCCCATCGTGCTGCTTTGTAATTGAAACGACAGCATGAAGCCACATGCAGCCACCTTCCGTAAGTCTTACTCCATGCACTTTAGGAACAACTCTTTTCACGCTCTTGTAAATTTGGGGCTCTTTTGGGAGGCCCATGAGCATGTAGTGCTCATAACCTCCAGGCAAAAGGGCATGGAAAATTGGGTTGTCAACATGGTACATCTTTTCAAATACTACGACAGGTTGCTTTCTAACGTAGTCGTAAGTTCCCGTTATGTCGACAAAAGGACCTTCATCAGTCAGCTCTGGTAGAATCTTTGCCTCAAAAACAAACTCACTCTCTGCCGGAACTGGAATGCCACTGATATTAACAACCTCCAAGGGTGATCCTAAGGTTTTCTCCTTTATCGCAGAAGCAATGTTAAGCTCGCTCTTGCCATATTCCACGCTTGTAGCAGCGGCAAGCAAAACGTAGATTGGATTACCAACAATTATTCTGACATCAAGCTCTTCTCCTCTTTCTGCTTTCTCTTTCCACATTGCATACAAGTGACGGGGAACAATTCTTATTGCTGCTCTCTTATCATCAATTACCATCATTCTATGGAAAGACATGTTCACAAAGCCATTTTCATCTTTTGCAACAACAATAGCAGACGTGAAATATTCTCCCCCATCCTTCGGATAATACTTTGGAATCGGGAGCTCTTTAAGGGAGAAATCCGCGGTTTTGTTTTTCATAAACTCAGCTTTCCCAATTAACTTATAATCATGAAGATTATCCATTGCGTACTCCATAATGTGCAGAATTTCCTCCTTTTTAACGCCTAAGTATTTTGCTATTCTCTCTCTCGTGCTCCAGATGTTGCCAGCAACTTCCCATCCATCAACATCTTTGAAAAGAACGGGCTTGGTCTTGTATTTGAGCAGATACCTCGTCACTTCAAGGTTCTTGTTGACTGGTTTTTCAATAGTAACAACATCATCCATAAATTCTTCAATAATCTGCCTTAACATAATACCACCCTCCCTAACTATGTTAACTTACTTTTATCCTTTCTGCACAAATTTGAGCCAAAAAGTCTATAAAGAGTTTCCTCCAAAACTGTCTTTTGATTGACGATGTCCATGGTAACGTTACGAATTCCAAATAAAAGTGCAAAGGTCATCATCGAGAAAGCAGAACCAAAGGTCTACTTCATGATTTATGAAGCTCTAAGCTACAAGAGAGATTTTGGTAAGTGGGAAAAGCCTGAAAGCTTGTACGATCCATATGAGAAGTCTTTTCCTGTAGGGTTGATTCCAAGAGTTAAAAAGCTCTTGAATTCTAGGGGTTATCGTGTGAGGATTATAGATGAACGTGAAGTTGAGGGTGTCAAACTGAATTCAGAGTGGAATGAGAAGTACAAGCTAAGGAGATATCAGCAGAAAGCCGTTAGAAAGGCAATAAAAGCAAAGATGGGTGTTCTTGCATTGCCTGTTGGAAGCGGAAAAACAGTTGTAGGTTTGAGGATTGTCCATGAGCTTGACCTCTCTGCTCTCATAGTTGTCCATACTAAAGAGCTTCTCTATCAGTGGAAAGAAAAGGCTGAAGAAGTTCTTGGAGTTGAAGCTGGTATCGTTGGGGACAATAAGTGGAATGAAAAACCTGTGACTGTAGCTATGATCCAAACACTCCTCTCGAGGGGTGCTGATAAACTCAAGCTCCCCTATGCCATAGTGGTTTTTGATGAATGTCATAGAACTTCAGCGGCAGAAAAATTCTACCAGCTTGGAATGTCCCTACCCCAAGTCTATCGCTTTGGGCTCTCAGCTACACCTTGGAGAAGAATTAGAGGGGAAGAGATAAAGATTGAAGGAGCAATAGGGCCAATAATCTATGAAGTCAAGGCAGATGAGCTAATTAAGGAAGGTTTCTTAGCAAAGCCAAAATTTGAAATTATCAGATATAAATCAAAGATGCCAGCTTTAGCCGAGAGATACAAGGAGCTTTACGAAGAGATGATTATGGAAAACGAAGAGAGAAATAAAGCTATTGTTGAAAAAGCTATTGAGCTTGCGAAAGAAGGACACAGAGTCTTGATTGACGTCAGAAGAATTGACCATGGAGAAATCCTGGTGAAGATGCTTAAGGAGAGAGGAGTTAATGCTGAGTTTTTGAGTTCACAAAGCCCCAACAGATGGGAACTCTTTGAAAAGTTCAAGAGAGGAGAGATCCAAGTCTTGGTTTCGACTCTGCTTAAAGAAGGTGTTGACATACCGGAGATTTCTGCCATAATTTTAGCTGGTGGTGGAAAGAGTGACATAATGACAATACAGACAATTGGAAGAGCACTAAGGCCGAAAGATGGAAGAGAAGCCGTAATAGTCGATGTCCAAGACGATGATCCGTTATTATTTACACACTTTATCGAAAGAGAGAAAGCCTTGAAGCAGTATTATGGAAAGTTCTATGACAACAATCTTTTCAATAAAGCCAAGCAGAAATCATAGAGACAACAGCCAATCCCTAAATATGCTGGATTTAACCATTGCATAACTAAACCTTTCAAAAAACTCCTGTCTAATCTTTTTGAGCGAGTATTCATCAATTTGGAAGTTCACTTTGTCGTACTTTATCTCCCACAGAACAAGATTCTCTGGAGGTGCTGGAGGGAGCTTTTTATTAGCTTTTCCATTCAGCATTTTTCTTACATCTTCGGTCCCGATAACACCAAGACCACATAGCTTTAATGCAGTTACAATTCTCCTGACCATCTCCCAAAGAAAGCTTTTTCCTTCAATTTCGATTACAATAACGTCTCCTTTTGGTGCGATCTCAAGCCTAATAATCTCTCTTATAGGATCTTTAAACTTTTCAAGCCTAGCAAAGGCAGAAAAATCATGAGTGCCAACGAAAAGCTCACCACATTCTCTCATTGCATCTACATCAAATCCTTCATTAACCAAGTAATACCGATAAATTTTACTTCTTGCCCAGAACCTTGGATGGAAATCATCTGGAACTTGAGCAATTCCTAAAACCCAAACATCTCTTAAGTGATGATTTAAAATCCGCGGTTGAGCTAATTTTGGATTTTCAGTATTGAATGCAACCACATTTCCAAATGCGCTAACTCCTTTATCTGTTCTTGAAGCTCCCTTGAAATTAGCTTTGTCTGGAGATTCAATCAGATTAAGCTTCTGGAGAACCCTAATTATCTCACCTTCTACCGTTCTCAATTCAGGTTGTCGCTGAAATCCGTTGAATTTAGTGCCATCATATGCTATTTTTAAGGCAATTCTCATACTCCCCGCCTATAATGGGGTAACAAGCTTTGATTATAAAAGACTTTTGGAAATAAAACTCCGCACTAGCTTTTTTGATTTAAAATTTTCGTACATTGACGTGCATAAATAGACATTCAAGTTTTTCTCCAAACATTGATGTCTTTATATTATGTAAATGTTTATAAACGTAAAGTGAAAATGTTCAAAAGTATGCTAAAATGTCTCAAATTTTTCGAAACATTGACAACAAAACTGAGACAAACTTTAAATGCACATTGATGGATATCATTATTGGAGGTGGGAAGAATGGAAAATAAATGTATAAGGGATAACGAGGTGTTAAGTGCCATTGAGAACTTTGAGATAATGCTTACTCAATTGATTAAGAGATTGGAGAGAAAAATAAAGCAAAAGAAAAAGTCTAAGGTCAAGTCTTTGGATTTTTAGATTTTTTAGCTCTTCTCTGATTAACTAGATCCCCCAAATATGCAAATCCATATAAAGCAACAATTGTGCTGATTGTTAACCCCAATATATCCGTTATAGTTGCTTCAAATTTATATAGAGTTAACCCCAACACTCCAACGACTATAAGGAGCAACGTCATCATAATTTTTATCCCAAACTCTTCAACATAAATAATCAAACCAAAAAGAAGCCATACAATTATTTCAAAGTAAATATAAGCATCTCGAACTTTTCCGGCTTTCCAGTTCATCAAAACAAGCCCAACCATTATAATCAAAAGGAAAAATCTACCCCATTCTTTGTGAGTTTCCATTAATTTTGGTACATATAATCCAATTAAGAGACCAAGGATAATTGCAAAAAGCAAACCTAAATTCATGACACTCACCAAAAATTAAGTTAAGAGGAGGGCTTGTAAAGAGGTTTTAAGAATATCTCAAAAGCTGCAACGGGCATTTCAATGCCCCAGTTCTCTAAAACTTGCGGGTGAATTTCACCGATTATACCAATTTCTTTCCCATCAACAATTATCTTTCCAACTCTGCCCGGAATGAATGAGCCATGCTCTGTCTCTTCAAGCTCATATTCAAAGCCTAAATGGTGCATGACGCTGTCAAGGATTTCCTTAACCTCTGTAAATGTAACTCTTGGATGGGCTATTGCAACAGCTAATTTGCTCTCGCTTACTGTTTTTGTTTCCTTTGTTTCATCTATTAAGGTAGCCTTTCCAACTTCGAAGATTTTTTGTGGATATTCTTCATGGGTGTTTAAGCTAAGGAACTCCATCAGTGAAGGGATAAGCCACTTCCTCAATGCACTCCATCTCAAACTCACTGGATTCTCAATTTCAACTATATCTTCCTCAGGAATGTTCATCTTGGTGAACTGGGCTTCCTTGTTAGTAAGATTAAAGGTCATGACTTCTTGTAGTCCAAAGCCAATCATTAATTCCCTAATGGCATTCTCAAACTCGATAAAGTCGTCTCCTCTCCCCTGAACGGCTAATTTTGGTTCTTCTGGTTCAATCTCGTTATAGCCGTAAGCAATGAGAACATCCTCCAAAACGTCACGAGCATGCATTATGTCGTCTCTAAACGCAGGATATTTGAGTTTGGCTTTTCCATTTTCAAGCTTTACTTCGTAGAACATCCTCTCTAAGAGCTCTTTAATCTGCTCATCGCTCAGCTCGATTCCAGCAAGCTTTTTGATATAGCCGAGGTCAACCTCAAACTCTTTTGGAGTTAAATCAGGCGTTTCAATTTCAAAGTCTTTGTAAACAACTTTTACGCTCTTTATCTTTCCGCCGCGCTCTGCTAAAGCTGTAACAATAACATTCAAAGCAAGCATTATCTTGTTCAAGTCCCATCCAGTGATGTCTATGAAAATGTTTCTTGTCTCCTCAGTAACTTTTCCATGGGTCTCTGAGTTTATAACTGGGGGCATAGAAAGAACGTTGCCCTCGCTGTCAACCAAAAGGGGATAATATGGCTTTCCTTTAATAAGGTGGCCGTATTCAATTCCCTTCTCGTGTTTCTCAAGTATCTCATTTGCTGTCATCTCTTCCTCGCAGTTCAGAGGAATGAATTTTATCTTCTCTGGTTCAACAGCTTTGTAGTAAAATGGGGGCTTAAGCTTATCAAAGTCAAAAGTCCCAATTGCAACTTCCCTTCTCTTTCTTCCAAAAGTCAGAGCAATTTTTTCTTGAAGCTGAATCAACTGTTTAAATGCCTCCTCATCGAGGTTTACGTCCTCAACTACTGCATAAACTCCATAAGGCCTAATATCCTTAAGCTTCTCATCAACGTAAACAACAATGTCGCTTTTCTCAACTTCGTATTTCGGCAAACCCTTTTTCATTCCAAGCGCCCATTTTATCTGCCTTGCAATTCCCTCGGCACTCCACAAGTCCGGTCTGTTTGTGTCCTTTGCATCGGCTTTGAAGTAAATTTTCCCATCCTCTTCCCAGACATCATCGAGCTCGCATTTAGCGTAAAGGAATAAGTCTTCCCACTCCTCAACTGTAAAGCTCTTTCCAACCAAGCGTTCCAAATCAGCTTTAGCAACATCGAACTTTGGCATTTTGCCCACCTCACCAAATTATTTTGGCCTCTCTGAGCCACCTCAAGTCATAGCTGAAGAGGTACCTTATGTCGTCAATTCCGAGCTTAAACATCGCTAATCTGTCAATTCCAATTCCCCAAGCAATCACTGGAACGTCAATGCCGAGAGGTTTTGTCATTTCCTCTCTAAAAATCCCAGCTCCTCCAAACTCAACCCAACCAAGCTCTGGATGTTTAGCGCTCATCTGAACACTGGGCTCTGTAAATGGATAATAATCGGGCAAGAACTTCACTTTCTTCGCTCCTGCAACCTCAGTAGCAAAGCGCTTGAGTATTCCAAGGAGGTGTTTAAAGGTCAAATCTTCCCCAATAACGAATCCTTCAACTTGGTTGAACTCTATCAAGTGAGTTCTATCTAAAACATCTGGTCTGAAGACTCTCTGAATAGCAAAGTACTTTCCTGGAATTTGAATATCTTTAGCTAACTGGCGAGCACTTAATGCTGTTCCATGTGCTCTCGGCATCAGCATCATGGCCATCCTTGGATCCCATCTATAGCCCCAGCCTCTTGAGCCAGTTGTCCAGCCGTGCTCATGAGCAGCTTTAACCCTTTCAACAAGCTCTTCCTCTGGCAAGAATCCATACTTTGGATACTTAAGCTGATAAGTGTCTGTCCAGTCTCTTGCCGGATGATTTTGAGGCTGGAACAGAGCATCAAAGTTCCAGAATTGGGTTTCAATTAAGCTCTCAGCAGTCATTTCAATAAAGCCCATCTCAATGAGCTTTCTTCTAATCTTATCAAGAAAAGCCCTATAAGGCTGCTTTTTACCCGGATAAATTCTCTTAACTGGTGCCTTGATGTTGAAGCGCTTGAACTCAACGCTCCTCCAATTGCCGCTCTTTATGAGCTCGGGTGTAAGGATTGAGACTTCTTTTTTAAGTTCCAAGCCTTTTTCTGCTAGCTTAAGCCCCTCTTCTGTTATCTCAACTTCTCTCTCCGTTTTAAGCTCGTCCTCTGCAATTTTTCTTCTCTTGAGCTCGTTTAATGATATTAATCCTTCAATTTCTTTGGCCTCAACTTCACCTTTTTCAGTAAGAATTTTAAGAACTTTATCTATAGGTCTGTCTTCATTTAAGGCTGCTTTGCCTTTCTCTGTAATCTCGAGAACAAGCTTTTCGTTTTCTTTTCTAACTGTAGCCCAGCCTTCTCTTCTTAGAATTCCGACTATCGGCTTAAGCTCATCATCGCTGAGAACTTCCTTTAAATCGTCGAGCGTTACTTTTTCCCTCTCAGCGAGAAGCTTTAGAGCCCTCCTCTCTGGAAGTTCGATTTCAGCATATCTTCTACCTGTATCCGTGAGCTTCACAATTTTCCTCTGCTTCTCATGAAGCTTTGCAAGTCCTTTACTTTGGAGCCACAAGACAGCCCTCATAACTGCAACTTGGTCAAGTCCTGTTTCCTTAACTAAGTCCTCGAATTTTACCCTTCTTAAGTCCTTAAGCTTAATGAGAGTTAATTTTTCCTGATAACTTAGTTCCATAATATCCCCTCCCGCAAAAAATTGGTGTGCATTTACTTAAAAATTGCGGTTAGAAAAATAAACAGAGAAAAGGAAGTTCACTTTTTGTGTGGGAAGAATACAACTTTACCGGTCTTTCCTGCGCGCATAAGCTCAAAGGCCTCTTCAAACTTGTCAAAGCCTTTATACTTGTGGGTAATTATTGGATCCAGATTGAGCTTTCCGCTCTGAAGGAGCCTTGAAACAGTGTACCAAGTTTGCCAGAGATGTCTTCCAGTTATTCCATAAACTGTGAGTGACTTGAAGATTATTAAGTTGTTAAAGTCAAGTGAGACATCCCTTGGGAAGAGTCCAAGCAGAGAAACTCTTCCCGCCGGAGTTACTGCCTGCAATCCCTGTTCAAGGGCTTTTGGAGCACCGCTGAATTCTAGGAATACATCAACACCGTTGCCGTCTGTTAAGTCCATAACTTCTTTGACAACATCCTCCTCAAAGGGATTAATAACAACATCAGCGCCAACTTTCTTTGCTAATTCTCTTCTGAAGTCGCTCGGCTCGCTCACTATTACGAGAGAAGCTCCTGCGGCTTTTGCAACTGTTATGCCAAGTAACCCAAGAGGTCCAGCTCCCGTTATAAGAACAGTTTTTCCAGCGACAGGCTCTGCCAGAACAGTATCAACTGCATTTCCTAGTGGCTCTTGGAGGGTTGCATATTCTGGTGGAATATTCTTGGGATTTTTCCATGCATTTTGCGCTGGGACTATCGCATATTCAGCAAAAACACCATCTGTATCAACACCGAAAATCTTTGTATTCTGGCAGACGTGATAGTTTCCAGTTTTACATTGGTAGCACTTGCCGCACACTATGTGAGTTTCCGCTGAGATGTAGTCTCCAACCTGTATGTCCTCGACTCCTGGGCCAACTTCTATAACCTCTCCAGCAACCTCATGTCCCATAATTTGAGGCGGCTTAATTCTGGTCTGAGCCCACTCGTTCCATTCATAGATATGCAAATCGGTTCCACAGATGCTGGTCGCTAAAACCTTAATGAGAATCTCCCCTTCTTTTGGCTTAGGAACATCAACCTCAACAAGCTCTGCACCGTAAGCTGGTTTAGTTTTCATGATAGCAACCATCTTATCAGCCATCTCTATCATCTCCATAAAACGCTTACATGAATATCTAAATGAGACGCGATATAAACTTTTTGTGCAAAGAGCAAAATTGTTTTCGGTAATAGACGATAATTTTCCCATCTCTTGTATAAGAGACAGAAGACCTCCGAAGATTTTGCTGCATGATAATGAATAAAATTCAAGCGTTATAACGGGAGTCCTGAATTTTAACAACAAAAGTTTTGAAAAATACAAAGGAAATACCAAAAGGTTTAAATAGCACTAGTGAAAGCCTTTAAGTGCACACATCTCTGTGGTGGTGTCTGAGTTGGAGAACAGGAAGTTTGGTGGAAAGAGATTTGATAGAGGCAAGCCAAGAGTTAGACAACCTCCTGTTAAGGTTGGAGAAAGATATAAAGTCAAGATTGAAGCCCTTGGAAAGGGTGGAGATGGCATAGCAAGAATTAGAGGATTTGTCGTGTTTGTTCCCAAGACAAAAGTTGGGGACGAGGTGGAGATTGTTATAAACTCCGTAAAGCAGAAGTTTGCTTTTGGAGAAGTTATTGGATGACATCTGCAAGGCTTAACTTTCTTTATCCTCTTTTTAAGTATTAGCTAAGGTCAGCTTCAGAAAACCTTATATTTCAGTAAAATTAAAAATTAAAGTGTGATTTAATTTATTAGATTCCTTGAGAATCAAATTACGGGGCGTGCATAATCCATGGCTGTTGTAATAGTTACAGGGAGAGGGGGGGCCGGAAAAACAACGACAACCGCTAATCTAAGCACTTATTTTGCTCAAAGGGAATATAGAGTTCTCGCAATTGATGGTGATCTATATCTGCCAAACCTTGGCTTTCACTTTGGATTGGAGAATGTAAAATATACCCTTCACTCTATTCTAAAAAATCCCAATCTTGACCCGGAATGGGCAATTTACAAGCATTCTCAAACTGGCGTTTATGTAATGCCAGGTAGCACAAATCTTCAAGATGTCTTGGGAATTTCCGCAAGGAGATTGAGAGACATCGTTGATCAAATGAGATATAAATTCGGTCTCGTTTTTGTTGATTCGCCGACTGGAATCCCATTTGATACTCTTCCGACATTCGAAGTTGCAAATTATCAGCTTATAGTTGTTGAAATTGAGCGTTCCCCGATTTATTCCTTCGAAACTATGGTTGAAAACGAAGTTGAAAAGCTTAGAGCTCTTGGAGAAGAGTATGGACTCAGAGTCGGTGTTATTTTGAACAAGGTAAGGGAGTCACAAGACGTCATTGATAAAATTGTCGAGACCGTTGAAGGAGATATCGGCGTGCCTGTTCTTGGCTTGATTCCTTTTGACGAAGATGTTCCAGAGTCTGTAAACGTTGGAGTCCCAATTTTAGTGTATAAGCCTAAAAGCGATGCTGCTCTCGCTTTTTACGAAAGCGGTCAGCTGATTGAAGAATGGATATTCGGAGGAACTAAGTAGCTATTTTGGAGGTGTTCTAATGAACATTGAGGAAATTATCGACAAAGTTGTAAGGGGAGAGATTAAACTCCATCAAGTTGAGAAATACACCAACGGTGACAAAAAGCTTGCAACAGAAATTAGAAGGAAGGCTCTTGAGAAAAAACTTGGGATAACTCTAGAACATGTAGGATATTATTCAATTGATCCAAATCAGGTTATCGGAAAAAATATTGAGAACATGATTGGCGTCGTTCAAATACCAATGGGTGTTGCTGGACCTCTTAAGATAAATGGTGAATACGCTAAAGGGGAATTTTACATTCCATTAGCTACAACAGAGGGGGCATTGGTTGCCTCAGTGAATAGAGGATGCTCAGCTTTAACGGCTGCTGGAGGAGTAAAAACGACAATTATTGATGACAAAATGACGAGAGCACCTCTCTTAAAGTGCCCAGATGCAAGGAGAGCGAGAGAAGTTGCAAAGTGGGTAAAAGAGAATATAGACTATCTGCAGGAAAAAGCTGTTTCAAAGGTTACAAGACATGGAAAGCTCAGAGATGTTAAGCCATTCATAGTGGGTAACAACCTTTACCTAAGGTTTGAATTTGAAACAGGCGATGCTATGGGCATGAATATGGTAACGATAGCAAGCGAGGAAATAATGAAGGCCATTGAAGAAAAGTTCTCAGATGTTAGATATCTTGCGTTATCTGGAAACTTATGTGTCGATAAGAAGCCCAACGCAATTAATTTCATTTTAGGCAGAGGAAAGACTGTCATAGCTGAGGCTGTTATTCCAAGAGAAATCGTTGAGAAAAAGCTTAAAACGACGCCAGAGCTAATAGCAGAGGTTAATTACAGAAAGAACTTAGTTGGTTCCGCACAGGCTGGAAGCTACGGCTTCAATGCCCATTTTGCGAACATCATTGGTGCCATTTTCTTAGCAACAGGTCAAGATGAGGCACAAATTACAGAAGGTGCTCATGGAATAACGTTAGCAGAGGTAACTCCAGAGGGAGATTTGTACATAAGCATAACGATGCCAAGCTTAGAGATTGGAACAGTCGGCGGAGGAACAAGGGTCCCAACGCAGAGAGAAGCCTTGAGCATTATGGGTGTTGCTGGAGGCGGAGATCCCCCCGGAATAAATGCAAAGAAGTTCGCCGAGATAGTGGCTGGAGCCGTCTTAGCTGGAGAGCTTTCACTCTTAGCGGCAATAGCTGCAAAGCACTTGGCTAAAGCTCATAAGGAGCTTGGCCGTTAAAGCTCTATCCATTTTATTCTAATCTTTCCCTTCTTAGCTGCCTTTTCAACAGATTTTTCCCAGTATTTATAAGGAACTTCGTTTATAGGTTTTCTAACTTTTCTCGGCATAAGAAAGTAGCCAAGAGCACCAAGGATAGCAGCTCCAAAAAGGTATCCGATCCAGCGATTATGGAGATAGCTTTCGGTTACCTCACCAACTGCCATCATCATAAATCCCGATAGGGCATAGACAGCGAGTTCTTTTCCTAATCTCCTCCAACCTTTTTTCCTGATATCGAGCCCGTAATAAGGTATCTCATCGAGTTTATCTTCTGCAAGAAGTTGGAGAAAGTCTTCAAGGGCACTCTTCATCATACCGAAAACTCTGGGTTTAACACCCTTTATCGCAAGATATTCATTCTCAGGAGCTTCATAAACCTATATAACCCTCTCCTCAGAGCGAACGTCGAAGATCTTAAGTGGAATTATGTTCTTTCCTTCAAGTTTTCCAAGAAGAATTTTGAAGCTTTCAGGTGTTGGATTCTTGAACTCGAGTGCGGAAGGTAGCATTCCCCTGACTTGTTCTGGAGCAATGCCTTCAAGGCGGTAATATATTACCGTAACGCCAGAAAGTTTTGATTTCAATGCTTTCCTGATTCTTCCAGTCACCTTTCACCACCGTATTTACTACCCGATACATGCATAAAAGTTTTTATTCCTTACAGTTATAACCGAAGCTTTAAAAGTCTGCCCTCCAAATCCATTCTAGGATGATGACTTTTTCCCTCACTCTGAGCTGTGATGAGGAGCCGATGCACTGACTACTCTTCCCAGCTTTTCTCTTTGTATCCCCTTTTAATTCCCTGAATCGCAGAAATGGCTGCAACTGCCCAGACCAGGTAATTAAACAAGTCCTCTGCAGATTTGTTTTCACCTTGTATATATGCCAGAATAAATGGAGCAAACCCAATTAGGATTTGGAGGACAGTTAAAAAGCCCAATCTAAACTTTTTAGAATATTCCCCACTTGCAATTCGCTTAAGGATTTCTTCAATTGCTTCTTTTTTCTTAACTACAAACACACGGTAAAAGTCCTTCTTCTAAACTTTACCTTCTCTACACTTGGAAACACATAAAACCATCTGCTGATACCATCTGTTAGCTCAACGACATAAATCCTTGGTGGATTATTTTTTAAGAACTTCTCAACTGCCAAGAGCAGGTTAGTTTCATCTGGCTCAATAAGTCTTGCTGGAGAAAAGTCTATAAATCGAATTTCAAGCTCTTTAGCAGCTTCACCAACAGTTCTGTCTCCCTTTGTCTTAATTCTGATATAAACTAATCTAAACTCCTCTTTTTTCGGCTTTTTCTTCTTTGAGGATTCCCTAAGAGCCTTTTCCCATCGCTTTCTTGGTATAGGAATTGTTGGAGGAGTTGTTATTGGCATTTGCTCACCAGATTACTCTAGAAATTGGTACTTAAAAATTTATTGAAGAATAAAATCTTGAAAAGATAAAAATCAAGAGCTAAGCTCCTGAATCTTCTTCCTGACTAATTGACTGACGAGCTTACCATCAGCTTTGCCTCTAAGCTTTGCCATAGCTCTTCCCATTATCATACCCATTGCTCCCATTCCCTTAGCTTTGATAACATCAATGTTCTGTTGGAGTATCTCGTCAATAATTTTCTCAACTTCTTCTAGGCTGAGAAGCGTTAGTCCCTTCTCCTCTGCAACTTGAAGGGCTGTCTTTTCTGGATGTAACGCCAACTCCTTGAATATCTCTTCAAACGCCTCTTTGGCAATCTTGTTGTCAAGGTAAAGCTTAAATGCCTCCTTGATGTGTTCGTCAGTTATGTTCTCGATTGGGACTTCTTTCTTCAGACCTTTGAGAACAACCACAAGGATTGATGCAGCTAATGAAGGCTTAACACCCATCTCAATAAGCTCCTCAAACAGCTCATCCCTTTCGTCATCGACCAGTGTTTTGGCTAAGCTCTTGTCAATCTTGAACTCCTTGACATAGCGCTCAACCTTAGCCTGTGGAAGCTCCGGAAGGTTAGCAAGGATTTCCTCCTTCATCTCTTTCGTTATGAGTATCGGCGGAATGTCTGTCTCTGGGTACATTCTCGCTTTACCTGGCAGTGGACGCATGTATTGGGTGTTCCCATCTGGCAGAGCTCTCCTTGTTTCTTCTGGAACTCCATGAAGTGCTTCCCTAGCCCTCTGAAGAACTTCTCTCAAAGCTTTCTTAGCTATTTCTTCCTCGGCCGCAACTAAAACAAAAGCGTCTTGCTCTCCTAAGCCAAGTCTCTCAATGACTGCATTAACTTCTTCTTGCGTAATTCCATAATTAGGTAATTCATCAATGTGGAATATCCCTTTAACGTATTTCTTCGCCCTGTCTGCCATTTCTGTTCCTAATCTCCTTCCTGGCTGAATTTCATAACCAATGAGCCCTCTAAACTTTGGAAGCTTTAATGCCAAAACCTTTCCACCTTTCTTAATGGTTTTTGCGATGATCTTTGATTGAGTGTTCTCGAAGATGTCGGTAACGTCATAAAACTCTTCCTTCAGCTCTTCCTCATTTGCGCCTCTCTTTTTGAGTTCATCACGAATCTTGAGAAGGTTTAGTTGCCTCAAAACTTCACGCTCAATAATGATAGGTATCATATCCAGCTCCTGGACACCTTTAATCTCAATTCTCGCACCGCCTTTAATTGAGACGTTTAGGTCCTGTCTGATTGTTCCCAGACCTCGCTTGACTTTTCTTGTTGCTCTTAGAGCATCACCAATGTATTTGGCAACTACCTTTGCTTGTTCTGGGTGGTGAATATCTGGGGTTGTTGAGATTTCAACTAACGGAATTCCTAAACGGTCAATCCTGTAAATTACTTTGCTGTCTTCCCTCTCAATTATCCTTGCAGCATCTTCCTCCAGACAGATTGTTGGAATTCCAACGCTTCCCCATGGAGTATCAACCTTTCCGTTCATCGCTATTATTGCAGTTCTCTGGAAGCCCGAAACGTTGGATCCATCAATAACGATTTTACGCATGAAGTGGATCTCATCAACGGGGGTAGCGTTGAGAAGGTACGCAATTTGAAGAGCAACTCTTAAAGCCTCCTCATCCGGCATGTGTGGTGGCTCTTCGTCCATGTAAACCAAATCACTGAACTTGTAGTTTCCTTCGTAAACGTAAGTCCTCCCCTTTTTGAATTCCTCTAAAGCTGCTTGGTCAATCTCGCCAAGCTCACTCATCGTCGGTCTAAGTCTTCTCTGGAAAGTGAAGTCAACTTCTTCATGAAGCTCGCTCGGCACAGGTGAAAACAGCTTTTTAGTGTCAAGTTGTCTGTGAATCTCTAATCCCACTTTAAGCCCAAGCTCTTTGTAATTAAGTTCCATCGTCATCACCTCAAGTATGTATCAAACCTCGTGTAAGGTGTTATCTCACCAGCGTAGTTCGTCAGCATCATCCTCTTAACTTCTTCAAGATTCTGAGTGTGTCCAAGAACCCAAATTAACTTCACGTAGGCAGTCTCTGGAAGCATGTCTTCACATGGGATAACCCCAGCTTTGAGAAGCTTTCTGCCCGTTGAATAGACGTTCAGATTGACCCTTCCATAGAGGCACTGGCTTGTCATACAGACAGCAATTCCCTCTTGGACTGCTCTCTCAATGCTTGGAATTATGTGAGTTGGAGTGTGTCCCAAACCCGTTCCCTCAATAACAATGCCCTTGTATCCCTTATCAACAAGGAAGTCAATAATTTCACTCTGCATTCCTGGGAACGACTTTATGAGAGCAACTTTCTCCTCAATCTTGTCATCCACCCACACTTCACTCTTCGTTCTTCTTTTATAATCGTCTCTCAAAAATTCAATCTTTCCATCGCTCCAAATCTTCGCTATTGGGATGTCATTTATGCTTCTGAATGCATCTCTCCTCGAGGTGTGCATCTTCCTGACCTTTGTACCTCTGTGGGCTAAACAGTATGTGTCGGAGGTCTCGCCGTGCATAACAACAGCAACTTCACCGAAATCGGCGGTAGCCATTCTGACAGAGCAAATAAGATTCATTGCAGCATCACTTGATGGCCTATCAGAGCTCCTCTGTGCACCAACTAGGATGACGGGCTTTCCTAAATCTCTCAGCATGAAGCTTAATGCTGCTGCAGTGTATCCCATCGTGTCCGTTCCGTGTCCGATGATGACTCCATCCTCGCCTTCATTCAAAGCCTTGGCAACTTCATGAGCTATCTTAACCCAGTATTTCGGCGTCATGTCCTCACTGAGAATGTTCATAATGAGCTTTGGCGTTATATTGGCTATCTCAAATATCTCCGGAACAGCTAAAGCAAGTTCCTCAGCGGTGAAAGCTGGGTGAACGGCGCCAGTTTTATAATCAATCTTTGAGGCAATTGTTCCACCGGTTCCAAAGATTGTAACGTTGGGCAAGTTCGGCTTCTTAGGTAAAACAGCTTTGAATTCTCTCATTTCCCTCGGCTTGGCTTTCTCAAGGACTTTAATTTCAACTATTTGGTCAATGAGAATTCCAATGTTGTAACCATTGTCAAGCTTTAACGTGAGTGTTTCTCCCTCTGAAAGCTCATAGGGAGGCATCACCAGGCCTCTATAAACGTTGTGATTTCCATTTTCTTTTTTAACAACCTCAACGTAATCTCCTGGGTTTATCCCTTTCTCCTTCATGAAGACTTCAACTTTTTTCATAGTATCACCTCACCTCTATCTTGAACCTTGGCTCCTCAATCCATTGTGACCTGCATCGGGGACATTTGGATGGGATATTTATTTCAGCCCTAAATACAAAGCCGCATTTCCTGCATACAGCGGGCTGAATTAGCAGAACCTTTCCTTCACGCTTTAATATCTTAGCAATAGCTTTCAAATCCTCAAGGATGGCCTTTTTACTGCCTTTTCCCCTCATATCGAGCATCATAGCTAATTCACTAACACTGTAATCTCTTTCCTCCAAAAGATTTATTATCTTCTGCCTTCGAGTCATCATTGGCATCAAAGCTAATTAATGGCACTAGGATATAAAGCTTAAGGTTGGACAGATGGCATATTAAAAGGTGAAAAGCCCTCTCCCATTGAACATTTGACAGGTGATGGGAGTGATACTTGAAAAGTCAGAAAAAATCCTGGAAAAGCACAGCCTATGCAACAACTGTCTTGGAAGGCTATTTGGCATGCTAGGAAAGAGCACCAATTATATTAGAGGGAAATCAATTAGACTAGTACTCAATATGGAGCGAGAAGCAAGGGGATTATCCTCTTTTGAAGAGCCCGAGAAGTGTGAGCTCTGTGGAAATATCTTCAAGAAGACTGAATACCTTGTGAGATTATGCTATGATAAAGCCCAAAAGCTCGGAATTGAGTTTGAGAGCTTTCTTGTCGGCTCAAGATTTCCAAAAGAAATTATGGATAAAGAAAAGCAGCTATGGGAAGAGTTTGAGTTAGAATTTGCTGAGCCAATTAACAGAGAATTTAACAGAGAAGTAGGAAAGTTCCTTGAAGTTCTCTTCCAAAAGCCCGTTGATAAAGAAAATCCAGATGTTATTTTCATTATTGACCCCTATAATGAGAGGATTGAACTTCAGATAAAGCCATTATACATTTATGGCAGGTATAGAAAGCTTGTAAGAGGCATTCCCCAGACGCCACTAAAGGGTTTCAAAGAGAGTGTTGCTTCAATAATCTGCAAGCCATTTTCAAAAGCAACAAAAGGTAAGTGCATCTTCCATGGAGCTGGGAGAGAGGATGTTGACGTTAGAATGCTCGGCAATGGGAGACCCTTTGTTGTAGAAATAAAGAAACCCATAAAGAGGAAAATTAACTTGGAAAAGATTGCCCAAGAGATTAATCAGAGCAAAAAGGTTGAGGTTTTAGATTTAAAATTCATTAGCAAAGAGGAAATGGAGAGGATACTTACGAGCAATCACAAAAAAGAGTACGAAGCTCTTGTTTATGTTGAAGAAGGCATAACAGCTGAGGAGATAAAGGAAGTTGTAGAAAAGCTCCAAAATTGCACAATTTACCAAAGGACTCCAAGAAGAGTTCTGAGAAGAAGAGCGGACATTGTAAGGGTTAGAAAAGTTTATGATGTTAAAGCAGAAATTATCGATGATAAACACTTCAAGCTCAGACTAATCACAGATGGTGGATTATACATTAAGGAACTTATATCTGGAGATAATGGCAGAACAACTCCCTCAGTCTCAGAAATCCTAGGAAAGAAAGCATGGTGTGAAAAGTTAGATGTGTTAAATATTTTAGATGATAAGGTGAAAACTTTATAAACGCTTATGTAAATGAGCTTATGACACTTGGGGAAAGACCCTTTCGCTGAAAAGTAAACCTAAAATTGTGAATTCCTAAATCCTCGAAATTTGATTAAAACCCTAAGAGGTGATTGATATGGTTCAAAAAGCACACAGCTTTAGGAGGAAAACAAGGGGTAAGCTTAGCAAGCACCCAAGGAGGAGAGGACTTCCACCACTCACGAGGTTCCTCCAAGAATTTGAGGTTGGGCAGAGAGTTCACATTGTAATTGAGCCAAGCTATCACAAAGGCATGCCAGACCCAAGATTCCACGGAAGAACTGGAACCGTTGTGGGCAAGAGAGGCGATGCTTACATCGTCCAGATAACTGATGGTGGGAAGGTTAAGACATTCTTTATCCACCCAGTTCACTTAAGACCTCAGAAGTGACCTAAAATGATAGGAAGAAAAAAGCTTGAAGAGCACTATCTAACAATTGCAGAAACAAAGGAAATACTACTGAGAAGAAGAGAGGAAGGATCAGAGGAAAATCCAGAGGAGCCAATGTTTTATGAAGCAAGGATAAGCCTCGAACATGCAGAGAGATTTGCAAAAGTCACTCCAGAACAAGCAAAGGAGCTCAAAGACAAGCTCATCTCCGCATTTGAATGGATGGACGAAAGACTGGCAGTAAAAATTATTGACATAATGCCAGAAGACTACATGGATATCAGAGTTATATTTGCAAAAGAAGACTATATGCCGACCAAAGAAGAGGCCGAGGAGATAATTAGGATACTTGATGAATACAGAGAGTAATCTCTTCTATTTCTTTTTCTGGTTCATACTTTTCTACGAGAAAGCAGACAAAAGTATAAAAAGCGTAAGTGAATATATCTTCTGGGGGAGAGAAATATGGATTATTATAGGAAACATTCGTATATGCAGAGCATAAAAAAGAAGAGAAACACAGAATATGAGGAGTATGCCTATGTATTAGACTATCTACCCACTGGTTACATTGACATGGAGCACTTTAGAATGAAGAGGGACAATAAGCCGATTGCTCAAGTCATAGGAGAAAAAGCCTTCACTCTTCTGGAAGTTATCCCCAAGACAGATTTAATGCTGTATGAGAGAGTTTTCATAGGAAAGGGACAGAGAGACAAAGTCCTCATGATAAACAGAAAGCTCAGATATGAAGATTTGACCCCAACTGCAAAAGCTGAATTGCCTTATGTTGTAGAAGAAATCGTGAAGAACAATGAGCAGAGATTTATAAAGTTCTTTAACATGGCACCCCCCATAACAAACAGACTGCACAGCCTAGAGCTTTTACCGGGAATTGGAAAGAAGCACATGTGGGAAATTATTGAAGAAAGACAAAGACAGCCATTTGAGAGCTTTGATGACTTAAAGCATAGAGTTAAAGGTCTCCCGGATCCAGTTAAAATGATAGCAAAGAGAGTTCTTGATGAGCTCCAAGGAAAAGACAGATACAGGCTCTTTGTTGGACACAATAGACTCTTCAGGGAGTAGAGATGCTTAAATCTCGCCTTTTTTATCTTCTTTCGAAATACAACTTGAGAATAAACACCGATTTAGGGCAGAATTTTCTGATAGTTGATGACATTATCAAGAGAGAAGTTGAGAGGACTGAAATAAAATCCAATGAGACGGTTCTTGAAATTGGGCCAGGATTGGGATTTTTAACAGATGAATTAAGTAAGCACGCAAAGAAAGTTTATGCCATTGAGAGAGACTCTTTTCTTGTTGAAATTCTCCAACGAGAGTACTCCTGGAAGAATGTCGAAATAATCTATGGAGATGCCCTTAAAGTAGAATTTCCTCGATTTGATAAGATAGTCTCAAATCTGCCGTATCAGATCTCCTCTCCAATAACTTTCAAATTTCTGAAGTATGATTTTAAGAGGGCCGTTCTAATCTATCAGCTCGAATTTGCTCAGAGGATGATTGCCAAACCTGGTGACAAAAACTACTCCCGCCTATCAGTTATGGTTCAAGCAAAGGCAGATGTTAAGCTTGTTGAAAAAATCGGCAGAGGAGCGTTCTATCCAAAGCCAAAAGTTGATTCCGCAGTGATAGTCTTGGAGCCAAAGCCCAAGAAAGAGCAGATCAAGCTCGACGAGAGGTTGGTTAAAGCATTATTCCAGCACCGAAGAAAAAAAGCATCAAAAGCTCTGAAAGACTCGTATCACATGCTAGGGTTGACGAAGGAAAAATTCAAAGAGATTAGAGAAATTTTTGATAAGATCCCTCATGCCGAAAAGAGAGTTTTCCAGCTTTCAATTGAGGAGATAAGAGACATTGAGGAATTCTTGAGGAAAGAAGGAATTTTAAGCTAACCTACGATCGATACATGGATAGTATTTAACTTTCGGTGAATTTTTAAACCTTCCACTTAAACTCACGAACATGATAGTTGCAATAGTTGATGGATACACTGATGAGCCAGCTGGTCTGGGAGTTCCTCCATATCTGGGAATTTACCCTCGTTATGCATATGGGGCAATTAAGAAAGCTAGAAAGGATGCTCAAATCTTCTATCTTACCATTGATGATTTGCGCTTCACTTTTGAAGGGGAACAGGGGATAAAAACAAAAAACAAAACCCCCAATGTCTTCAAGGTTAGGGAAATACTCTCAAAAGCAGATTTAATAATTTACATTGGTGGTCTGCACACTCCTGGGAAATATCTCTCTGCAGTCCCCTCACAAGTGGAGGAAGTGGCTAGATTCTTGAAGCAGTTTAATGGCACGAAAATCCTAGGCGGACCTGCTTTCATGGGTTCTGCTCATCAAGGAGGGACAAAAATAAGCTCCCGTGAACTGATGCTGGCAAATCAGATTTTTGACTATGTGGTTTATGGAGATTTAGAGGCTTTTCTGTATGATTTCTTAACTAATCCTAAAGATGCCGACCCATTTAGATTTAGAACCTATAATGAGCTTAGAGACTATGCTCTGCTCGGTGCTGAAGTTGTTAAGCAGTTTCCAGATTATCCTGAATTCGTAATAGTTGAGATAGAAACTCAGAGAGGCTGCCCAAAAGCTATGGGAATTGGAGGATGCAGCTTTTGTACGGAGCCCGTGAGATACAGAAAAGTTGAAAACAGACCTATCAAAGATATCATTGAAGAAATTGAACTCCTTTACAAGCTTGGTGTTAGGCACTTCCGTATAGGAAGACAAAGCTGTATCTTTTCATATATGGCAAAGCCCAATGGAAGAGTTCCAATTCCAAATCCAGATGCAATTGAAAAGCTCTTCAAAGGGATTAGGGAAGCTGCTCCAAATCTAAAAACGCTCCACGTCGATAATGCAAATCCCGCTGTAATAGCAAACTATCCAGAGAAAAGCATTAGAATTGCAAAAGCTCTGATAAAATATGGAACCTCTGGAAATGTAGTTGCATTCGGACTGGAAACCGCTGACCCAAAAGTTGCTAAGAAAAACAATCTCAACGCTACAGCTGAGGAAACATATGAGGCTGTAAAAATTCTCAATGAAGTTGGTGCTAAAAGAGGCCCTAATGGCATGCCTTGGCTTTTGCCGGGGATAAATATTATTTTCGGGTTACCAGGTGAGACAAAGAAAAGCTATGAAATTACATTCCAGTTTCTTAAGAGATTGGTTGACGATGGATTAATGGTCAGAAGAATTAACATCCGACAAGTTGTAGTTTTCCCAGGAACCCCCCTATGGTTCATGAAAGATAAAGTCAAGACAGAGAAGCACAAGCATTTGATAAAGCACTACAAGTACAAAATTAGGCACGAAATTGACTTGCCCATGCTTAAGCGAGTTGTTCCCGTCGGAACAATATTAAGAGATGTCAGAGCTGAAGTTTATGATAATGGGCTAACTTATGGAAGGCAAATTGGAAGTTATCCGCTGATAGTTGGTATCCCCAAACAGATTGAGCTCAACAAATTCTACGATGTTCTAATTGTCGACCATGGATTTAGGAGCATAACCGGGGTTCCAATTCCCGTCAATGTCAATAGAGAGAGCTCAAAAGTTCTTGGCTATTTGCCGGGAATCGGCAAGAAGAGAATTGCAAAAATCCTTGCAAAAAGACCATTCAAAAGCAAAGAGGAATTTTTAAAACTGCTGGACAATGAGGCAAGAAAAATGTATGAGAAGATAGTGGTCACTTAACTTGAGATGAAATTATTGTTTTGATGAGTAGCACTTCAACAAAGAGCGTATCTTCAGTCGTTCCTTCGAGGACTATAACTCCTGGCTTTGGACAGTAAATTCTATTCTTCTCAGCACCCTCTCTCGGGCCTTTTAATACTACCAAAAGATGCTTTTTGTTTCCTATAAGACCAAGTCCTATCTCAACTTTTGGCATAAACGCCAAATAGCGTTTGTCAATCCTCTCGGTGGTTTCTTCAAAAGCTTTATATTTAGCACTTTGGTTGCTCTTGGTCTTTTTCAGCTCCTCAATGTAGTACTTAACTCCAAACACGGCTCCTATAGTAGTCCCGAGTTCTGATACTGTTCTAACCCTCCAGACACAAGCTTCACTACCTTCACAGTTCTTAAAGCTTGGATCCCCCAAGATTATGGTTGCTCTCTCATAGGGGCTCCTTAATGTCATGTTTATATCAACTAAGGGATCTCCAGTAAGATAACTCTCAAGCAGAATTGGATAAGTCCTTCCATTAAAAGGGACAGCAACAGGCTTCACAGCTAAAGGTTTCTTTTGTGGTTCAACTGCTTTTGTGTAGCTGCTATATCCATAGAAAGCAACAGCTAAGGGGGCTGCAACTAAAACTAGTACTAACACAAGAGCAAGAAGACGCTTATTCAATCCAAAAACCTCCAGAAAAGTTAATTAAAAAGAAGGAGAGAAATCAACCAAGGTTTGCGAGGTACTCCATGAGCTGCTTGGCAGCATCTCTTGTGGCGTACCTGTCCTTACCTGCAACGATGAGGATTCCATAGCCGTTGTAGTCCTCAATGTACTCGATGTCGCCAGCGCTGTTGTACCAGTCGACTGTGCTGTAGCCGTTGTCGACGAGGTACTTGGTGATTGCATTTGCAACTGGTCCACCGACGAGGATTAAGTTGCTGTCAATGTTCTCTGGGTCAATCTCAGTGTCGAGGTATGTGATTGGCTCTGTTGGGTGCATGACTGTGACTTCGGTGTAGGTGCCACCCTTGATCTGGTCAATTGTCCATCCTTCAAGCTCGTCGCCGACCTTGAGCTCCTTGGTGTCATAGACCCTCTTAACAGGTTCAAAGTCTATCTCTGCCTTAACTGCAAGTTCCTCTTTGTCGTCATCATCAATGTCTTTCTTCTGTACTTTAACTACGTAGTCCATCTTATAGACTCCAAGTATATCAATTGTTGAACCCTGCTTAGCTTCAGCGTTAACCAAGCTTATTCTTGTTATAACATCATTATTGTTGTCTTTGTCTTTACCGAAGGTGAAATAAGCAGTCCACCCGTTGATTAAGTTGTTTTCTTTTCCGCTTTCTACTGTGACAACATTTGTTCTGACTTCGAGCTGTGCGATTAAGTTGCCGTCGATACCAACGAATGTGTCATCGAGCTTAAGGACAACTTCTCCTTCGCTGAATTTGTCTGACTTGGTACTGATGTCAACCTCTCCATCGTTTACGCTTATGATTATGAGATCGCTTCTTCCATCTGGAGCTGTGATTTCAAAGAGTGCCTTAGGTGTATCTCCAACGCTGATGTCAACAGCCTTTATCTTATAGCCATCGAACTCCTTGACGTCCCCAACGTGGAACCAGACTTGTCCATGGTCGTGACCATAGGTTAATGTCTTAGCTGTAGCATTTACACTTAGGACATAGTATTCATTGCCAAATATTGTGAATGTGTCCTTAGCACCAATTCCATATTCGTATACTTCCGTTGTGTTGAGTGTATATGTCTTACCATCAAAATCCATTGTTGCAGGGGTGTCATCATCAATTACATACTTTGTATCAGTTATTGGTGTTCCCCAAACGTCGTCTGTATCTGAGTACTTGTATGTAGCATTGTAGAGTTCGTAGTTTAAGGTAACATTTAAAGCACCTGCTGGTACATACAGTGTCACATCAGCATCTTTTGGTAGAGGCCCATAGTCTGAGGAGGGGCTCCATTCGCTGTCTCCCTTGTAGAACTTTATTCCAGTGATTTTGATGTCCCAGTCGATCATTTGGTCACTGCCAATTGAATCTCTGTCTTCAATCTCAAAGGCATAGCCTCCTCCTATGTAGCTCTTCCACCCAGCATAGTCTGTGTTGTATGCTGCGCCGTTGTACCAAGCGTCTGGTGGAAGCTGAGTCCAGTCTTCAGCAGTTGGGGAAGCATTATAGTCTGAGTAGTAGTTGCTGTACACAGGTATTGGGTCTGGAGTAACTGTTATGTCTTTCTTAACAAGAACGCTAACACCGCTCGCTTCAACTTCCTTCTCAGTGTAGAGTAAGCTTCCTAATGCAACGGCAATGTCGGCTGCGCTTGCAACGTCCATTGCAGCGGCCTGGCTACCAACGACGATTTTAACGTTTGGGGCACCGTCCTTAACGAAGAAGTCCTTTCCTGGAAGGTTTGCTTGAGCACTTGCAAAGCCCATGGTTGCTCCAACCATTGCGGCACCAACTGCAAGGGCCGCAATCTTTCTAACTTTCATTTTTCAACACCTCCATATTTTTGGGCTGTAAAGCCCTAGAGTGTTTTCTAATGTGTTGTCACTACATAACTATAAGTTTGGGGTATATATACTTTTCGGTTTCAGACGCTTTCTAACGATTAAATAAGCTCGCTAATTGCCGTAAAAATTGAAAGAAGCTTTAGTAAATGCCTACAGCCTTTTCGCCTTTTGACGATAATATTTCTTCCTCAAACGTCGAAATCTTGGGATAATCCCAGCCAAATATGGAGATTAGGAGGTATCCAAAACTTAAAAAGCTTTCCGTTTTAAGAATATAAAAACTGAAACAGTAACAGTAGAAGAATGAAGCAAATTATCAAGAAAGTCCAAATTTTATTGTATCCTGCTCGATAAGTTTTTTCTTTAGAGGTCTGTGAATAAGCTCATGCACAAACCCTGCTAAATCTGTCAGCGCGTTCTGAAGCTCCGATGCGGTTACATCAATGATCTCAGGCTCAAGGATCGAAATTGCGACTGGAGCGTACTTTGCTGTAAGCTGCGTGAGGGTTTCAAAAGAAGACAACAGTTCAGCTGCAACTAGTGCATAAACCTTATCCTCTTTTTCTTCTTGCACTTGCACGATAAACTTGTTAATTCTACAACCCTCAAGGTAAAATGCCTTCATTATAGTCTCTTCTATTGTTCCCTTGTCTTTTCCATAGGTCTCAATTACAAATTGATACCTTACGTTCCTCTCGTCAACAATGAATTCTTCAATTTCCTCATCACTGTAACCGATTCTAGGTTTGGGAAGTTTGTCAAGAGGAGGATAGGCAGCCAAGCCTCCGAACTGATCCATTAATTTACCCATAAAGAGAGACACTTCCCCAAGGGTCTTCATCAAATCTTTAGCATTAATTTCTAGCCTGCCAGGCTTTAAAACCTCAACAACAACGGGTGAATACTTCATGACTGCCTTTACAATGCCATCAAAAGAACCCTCAACCTCAGCTTCAATCATCACTGAGTACTTCAGCAGCTCTTCTTCAGGATTTTCTAGGATATCTGCAACGTTAACCTTCTTAACCTTCACAACATTCTCTTTCTTAAGCTCTTTAACAATTTGCTCTGCAGCTCTTTCTAAAGCTTTCTTATCATTTCCCAAGCCTTCAATATAAAAAATCGCACCAATTTCAGCCAATTTTACCACCTCGAAAGTTTCCTGTCCTTTGGGACGAAGATACAGTTTCAACAACCCTTAGGTTTCAGTCCCGATTTGACGGAACCATGCGGGCAGTAGTCCAATGGGGAGTTTACTCCCCGAAGGTCGGAAGAGCATCGTGAGTTATAGGACCCACGTAGCTGGAATGGTACCCCTATTGAGTTTAGGAGCTCAAACTCCGAGCAACCTCCACAAGGGAGCGTCACTACCACATTCCCCTGTAATGCCTTTTCTTATATTCCCCAACTATTGGAATTGGTTCACCGCAGTATTCACACTTTCCATCTTTAATGTGATACTCCTCAATTGTAAAGCCCCACCTCACTATTAAAGGTTTTCCACATCTTGGGCAGTATGTATTTTCCCCGGAATGTCCGGGAACATTCCCAATGTAAACAAACTTTAAGCCTTCTTCTTTTGCAACTCTATATGCCATTTCGATAGTTTTGACAGGTGTTGGAGGGAAGTTGATAAGCTTATAATGCGGAAAGAACCTTGAAAAGTGCACAGGTGTATCGTCTCCCATCTCTTCAACTACCCACCTTGCGAATGCTCGAATTTCTTCTTCCTTATCATTGAGTGTAGGTACTATCAAGTAAGTCAGCTCAACATGAATTCCAAACTCATTCTTTGCTATCTTAGCTATTCTCCTGCTCGGCTCTCCACTTGGTACGCTAACTATCTTCATGTAAAACATATCATCGAAGGCTTTAATGTCGATGTTCATTGCATCTATATATGGTGCCAATTCACGGAAGGGCTCCTCGTTTATGTAGCCGTTTGTGACAAGAACATTGTTGAGCCCAGCTTTTTTAGCAAGCTTTGCAGTGTCAAGGACGAACTCGTACCATATCGTTGGCTCATTATATGTGTATGCTATGCTCTCGCATTCGTAGTGCTTTGCTAAACTGACTATTGCCTCTGGCGTGGCATCTTGAAGATAAGGAAATCTCTCATCGGCTTGACTTATCTCCCAGTTCTGGCAGTACTTACAGTGCATATTGCAGCCGACGGTTCCAATCGAGAATGCACATGAACCAGGGTAAAAATGAAACAGCGGCTTTTTCTCAATCGGGTCTACTGCCATAGAGGATACTTTTCCATAGTTAAGTGTGTAGAGTGTTCCACTAATGTTCTCTCTCACCCTACAAGAGCCTCTCTTACCCTCATCTATGATACAGTTCAGGGGACATAAGTGGCATCTCACTTTGTTACCTTCTAAAGGTTCCCAATACATAGCTTCTCTCATAGTCTCACCATGAAAAAATAGGACTCATAGTAGTTTAAGCTTTTGGTTAAAAAGAAAAGATCAGAGAATCTTCCTCTTAAACAATAAAACCAGCAGAAAGAGCCACGCCAAGTGAACTCCAAGAGCTATTGGAAAGTCGCTGTAATCATTGAAGGCAATCCATTCAAAGATCTTGTAGACCCAGTATGTCGGTAAAAACGCGGTGAACTTGCTCCAGTCCGTCGAGAGGTGTCTTGCAACGACGATGAACTTTATAGCTGCTGGTAGGATTAGCAGCCAGCCGGCGATTTTTGAAACCGTTAAAGCCTGCATCCTTGTCTCTGAGAAGTCAATTATCAACAGTGCATAGATAGGCACTTCGATGATGAAAAGTGCTATGAGCGCTAAAAGACCTTTCCACGGAACATTTATGTCGAGAATTTTTGGTGCTAAAACCGTGAGGATTACAGTTATCGCCGATGCCCAGAGGAGCCTGTACGTTAAAAAAGCCTCGCTCGATATTGGGATCACCTGAAGGGCCTGTATCGTCTTCTCTTCCTTTTCGTTGGCCATCATGAAGCCCGGGATCATGCCGAAGATCAGAGGGATGAAGATCAACACGAGGAGTGCCACTATGGGATATAGCTCCCCGAGCCTTTCCTGGAAGTAGCGAACCACACCAAGGAAGACGAGCGTAATGACAACGCTGTACACGAGCATCGGGTCTCTCCTGAGGAGCTTTATATCAGTCCTGTAGATGACAAAAAACCTTCTCACAAAGCTCATCTCAATCCCTCCACTGCGTATCTGTAAAACCTGAGTTTAGCAAGATGGTACACTATGCCGCTCCAGATTATCAAGGCAAAACCAGACCACATTAGGGTATCCCTCGACACCGGCTCGAAGCCCGCTTGGAGGAAGTAGAGCGCCGGATAGCTAGGTATTGCATAGAGCACTTTCGCCCATGAACCTCTTATGAGGCCGTGGTAGTGAGCGAAGGGGAGGAGCGAGACCACCATAACTGCCAGAATGGACACGAAGTAGTCATCAAGGTCGCGGTACTTCGCTGAAATCGCTATCCCGAGGAGCGTATAAACGACCGAACACAGAAACGTCCCTGTGAGGACGTAGCTCATGTTGACGCTTACCCCTGTCCCAACGAACACTATAAGAAATGCCCCAACGACTCCAAGAAGCGCCATTATGAGGGTCTTTGAGAGGTAGTAATAGCGCCACTCCATCGGCGTTACCGATAATGCGCTAATCGTCCCGTCTTTCTTGTCCGCGAAAATAGCCGTCCCCACGAACATGAAGCCGAGGAGTGCGGGCTCTATAAAGATGAGGAGCGGTGCCACAGACGTGTGGTAGTTCTCGGGAAATGCCTTCAGCATCAATCCGTAGGCTAAGGCCGCGAGCAGGTAGATGGGGTAGGAGTAGTTTCTCACGCCGACCTTGAGGTCCACTTTCATAAGCTGAACAAAGGTCATACGAGCCTCCTCCCCGTGACCTTTAAGAAGACCTCTTCCAAGGTTGGCTCCTCCGTGTTTATTCTCCTAATTTCATAGTTTCTGAGGATATTGAGGAACTCTTCATTTTGACCAAGTCCTTCGAGTGGGAACTCCTTTATATCAACGTCACCGTTAGCCACGTACTCGACCTTAACGACTCTTTTGCCCATCTTGACCTTGAGCTCCTTCGGACTGTCCACTAATCGTATAGCCCCCTCTACTATGAACCCTACTCTATCACAGAGCTCATCCGCTACATACATGTTGTGGGTCGTGAGGAAGATAGTCTTTCCATTCTCGCGCATCTCAAGGAGCAAATCTTTAATCTTTCTTGCACTCTCTGGATCAAGCCCTTCCAAAGGCTCATCGAGGAAGAGAATTTCTGGATCAGGGAGAAAAGCCCTAGCCAAATCAAGTTTTTTCTTCATACCTTTTGAAAAGCCTGAGACAAGTTGATCTGCTTCCTTATCAAGACCCACCATCTTGAGGACGTCCATGGGATCAAGATGCTTCTTGTAGAAGGAGGCGAAGAATTCAAGGTTTTCTAGTGCAGTGAGCTTTGAATATACTGCAGGAAACTCAAAGGAAACACCTATCTTCTGATAATAGTCTTTGCCCCACTCTCTTAAGTCCTTGCCAAAAACTCTGACAGTACCTTCATAATCGCGAATAATCTTCACTAAAATCTTCACGGTTGTAGTCTTTCCTGACCCGTTGGGACCCAAAAATCCGTAGATTTCTCCTTCCTCGACTTCGAAGCTTAGGTTTTCTACACCCCTGACATCACCGTAATACTTTTTGAGGTTTTTAACCTCAATAACTGGCATAATTTCACCCAAGCAAAAAATAAACTCTTGGTATACTTATAACTGATGCCGCAAATGTGCGGTTATTCAATAATATATTCCAAGACCTTCTTCTGCGCCTTTCTCAAGTGCTCCTTGACAGTTGATACACTCAGTCCAAGCATTTCCGCCAAATCTTTGAGGGTCACCTTACGTGGATTATCAAACTGACCTCCTCCCCGTCCTGAAGGGCGAGGGTTCCAGCGAGTTAACCCCTCGCCATTGGCAGGGAGGTTTGAGGGGCTTCATTAAACCCAATTGGGCTTTTCAGCCCCTCGGGGAGGGTCTTCCCCCCGTTACCCCTACCTGCCGATAAACCCGACAGGCTCGGGGTTATGGTTTTCACGACCTTTTTCAAGATCTTCTGAGACTTCTTTTAACCTTTGAATCACCGTGTTGAAACGCCAGACGTGGGAGAGTATGAAATTCTGCTTTCTCCCTTTATTGGAGTTCCTCGCAATTTCTTTTGGATAGCCAACCACGATTTTTGAAACTCCCAACTTGTACAATCTTTCAACGGTCTGTCTAACTGCAGTGTTGATGTAGTGTTTTGCTTGGAGTTTTGCCTTTTCATGCATCCTCTTCAATTTTCTACTTCTTTTGACTCCAGATTTGTTGATTTTAGACTGGTATTCTGAAATCTTTTTCTGCCAGTAAAAGGCTATTGATTTTAGTGGTCTTCCGTTTATGAGAAAACTTTCACCATTTTCGACATAAACGGCCATTAGATTATTCACTCCAAGGTCAATTCCTGCCGTGAGGTTTCCTTTTGGTTGTCTTGGAATTTTAACCCAACCGTTTTTGGACAATTTCTCCTCAACGTGAAACGTGATGTGAGCATAGAACTTTTTCCTCGCGTCATCATAAATAATCTCTAATCTTCCTTGTTTGCCCTTCCAGTGGATCCGCCCCTTGAATTGAACTTCTAACTTCCTGTATTTGCCAAGACCCTTCAAAATTAGTTTGTTCCCCACAATCATGTACTGGTCGTTTCTCAAAACTATTAGTGGTTTTCTTTTACCGTCTTCTTTCTGATAGTTTGGCGGTTTTGGTTTTAACCACTTTGGTAGTTCCCCTCGTTTTTTCTTCTTTATGAGGAAGAAGAATGACTTCCAGCTTTCAGCATTCTTCCTGCAGATTTGTTGGACTGTAGCGGAACCAATCTCACCCTTGTATTTTTCATAAACGATTTTCTCAGTCTTGTTAAAGTCCACTTTTTCATGATTGAAAAATTGCTGTCTCCTCAAATAATTAACCTCATTCCAGACTTTTGCTCCAATATCGGCTAACTCGAAAAGAATTCTTTCAACTTGTTTTGACGCTTGAAGTTTGACTGTTACTGTCCTTTTCATCTCAATGTATAGTATAGTTTTTAGGTTTTAAAAGAGTATCGCTTTCATACTCAAGGGCTTGTTTTAGAATTACTACATCCCAGCTCTAAAGGGCGAGGCTTTCAAAAGAAAAATGTTAAGTACTTTTTGACAGATGCTCCCATCCCAAAATCTGCATCCTCTCGAGCTTTCCATCCCTCTTTAAATAAACCCCCTTTCCCTTTTCAACCCTCCCAATCACTGTGAAATCAAAGTTAATTTTGCTTAAATGCTCTTCTGGGATAGTAAAGATTAGTTCAAACTCCTCTCCAGATGCTAAAGCAATCTCAATTGGATCTAATCCCAAAATCCCAGCAACTTCAAAGACTTCTCTTCTAATTGGTAATTTTTCAGACTCAATCACAATCCTAACATTGCTCATCTCTGCAATTAAGTGTAGCTCTTTGCTCATGCCGTCGCTTATGTCTATTGCTGCATTAGCGTATTTGCTCAAAACTTGTCCTTCCCTAATTCTGGCCTTTGGCTCGAGGAGCTTCTCGTAAAGGACTTTTTGGATTCTTTCCTCAATCTCAAGCTTTTCAAAATACACTTTAAGCCCAGCCAAAGCTCTTCCAATATCACCCGTAACGCAGACCAAATCTCCAATTTTTGCATTGCTTCTCAATAGAAGCCTCTTGGTTTTTCCTAAAGCAATACCATCAATTATCAAGTCACAGGCTTCATTCGTGTCAGCGCTTATTATAGGGATTCTATAAAATTCAGATGCTCTCGCAATTCCTTTTGCAATTCCTTCCAAGTATCCCATGTCAAAATTCCTTGGAATGCCAAGGGAAAAAAGAAAGCCCAACGGCTCAGCCCCCATGGCAGCTAAATCGCTTACATTCATTGTTACGGCTTTAAATCCAACTTGTTCTGGCGTCATTATCTCTGGCACATCAGTTGCCCTTACAAGCATGTCATTAGTGGCAACTAACCACCCATCCTCAAACTTTAATGCTCCAGCATCGTCTCCTAACGGCAAATCTCCTTGGAACCTAAGATGTTTCATGAACATTTCAATGATTTCTTGCTCCATGGCTATCAGCCGGGTATTAGCTCAGACGGGTTTATTAGAATTGCCATGATAATACTCTGCATATTGCCGACAATTATCGAAAATATATTTAACAACTGCAGAAAAATTTATAAAGCCCACTTGAAAAATATTCAACAATTCAGAAAATGCTGGAGGGAATAAGATGCTAAAATATTTAGTAATTGGTGTCATGTTCCCAGTCCTTGCAATTCTGTTTACAAAGTATCTTGGAGAAGAATATGCTTGGATAAACAGAAAGATAATTCACTTCAGCAGTGTTCCTGCAATCCTGTTCTTTAGGGAAGGCTTAGTCACTGGAAAAGAGCTCGCCGCAGTAGTTATGCTCTTTGCAGTTGGACAGTTGCTCACCCATCTTATGAATAAAGAGCTTTCATGGTATCAAATAAAGAACAACTACGGGGAGGTGTTCTACTGCATAATGTTCAGCGCAATGGCTCTCTTCATGGATGTCAATTATGCATCAGCGATAATGCTTGTGATGGCAGTAAGCGATGGAATAACTGGTGTTCTGAGATACTATTACTTCAGAAAGAATGGCTTTAACGTCAAGCTCAGAAAGCACTGGATAGGGAGTGTAGGCTACATTGTAAGTGCAATTATAATTGCCTTCCTAATCCTACCACAGCTAAATGTCTTAATGAAAGTCGCATGGTCAGTGATCTTAATGCTTGCAGAATATCAAAAAGTGATAGATGACAATGTGGCTGTGCCGGTAGTTGCTGTTCTCATAAAGCCACTATTTTTGACATGACTTTTGAACTTTCACTTCTTTTTTAAAAAGCTCAGAATTGAAGCTTGCTTTGGTCTGTAGTAGACTTCCTCTTGTTTAACCTCAATGCTGTCCAAATCTTGGATTTTCGCGTTTCTTATTTCATCTGGCAGCTTAATCTCACCGTATTTACCCCCACCGCCCGGAATGATAGTCAGTTTTTCATTGCGGAAAGCCCAGATAGCTTTGGCTATGTCTTCACCAATGAGTTGTGCTATGCTTTCAATTGGAACATCAACTAAAACTCTAATCTCGCTGCCAAATTCCCTTAAAAGCCTCTCCCAAATTGCCTTTACACTTTTAGTTTCAACACCTTTGCCAGTTACCATTGAAATTATCTCTGCCAGAGGAGCGAGATGAAGGTAGAGAGGTCTATCTTTGGGCCTTTCTTTCGTGTCAGCAAGCTCCAAAATTCTATCTTTCACTCCTTTCTTTATAACTCCCCCACAGCGCTCACATCTCCAATTTAAGCGCTTGGCATCTTCGAGCTTGTATTTTGTGTAACATTTGGAACAAGCAGTTAAGTGATACTTACCTAATCTTGGATCCAAGCCCGCGTTGAGGACTATCTTTCTCCCACCCCTCCTGAGGATAGCTCTTCTAATTTCTTCAAAAGTTGCATCTTTAACCTCAAAACGGTTGAACTCCCTTCCCAAGCGGTGGGGCTGAGGAGAGTGGGCATCGGAATTAGACAGATAAGTCAGCTTGTGGTGGGCTTTTATCATGTCTGCCATTTGAGAGTCAGCTGAAAGCCCAAGCTCTAAAAAATAAATTTTAGCATCTCCATAGCATTCTTTTAAGCTGTCGTATTCTTTATACAAAGCCGTCCATGGAGTAAAGGCATGTGCCGGACCAATCAAAACATCAAGCTCATTAGCTAAATCCGCTATTTCCGCTCCGTTTAAATTCAAGTGGGGTCTGCCTTCGGCATCTATGTCTCGGGAATACTTCCTCAAATGCTCTCGCATCTCTCTAACCGAATCAATGCTCGGGAAAATTAGAACATGGTGAACCCTTCTGCTGTCTTCAACTTCAGCCGTTAGTAGAAACCTAGCGCCTTTAATCTCATAGGTCCCTTCATCCACTTTTCTTGCATACTTCAAGAGCTCCTCTTCCCATTTAGGGTTCAAAATGTCCCCAGTGCCTACTATCCCAAGTCCCTTGAGCTTGGCATAGTCAGCTAAGATTGGAAACACCATGAGCTTTGAAACTGCTTTTGAGTAATGAGAGTGTATGTGAAGATCGGCATCTATGTGCATGGGATCACCAGAAAATGTGAAATGGAAAGCAAAAAAGTTCATAGATACCCTCTATCTTCCTCCTCATGAGGCTGGGGTAATTGTTGCTCAAACATTGCCCTCTGCATTTCCTGCACCTTTTTAAGTATCTCTTCAGTTTCTTTTGCCCTCTCATCGAGCGCAGTCATGTCAATCTCAAGGTTGAGAACCTTTGCTACCACCGTTAATACTGACTTAGCTGCTTTTGCATCTACTATATACCCCAAGCTCTCTCCAAGGAAGCATGCTCCTTTCATTCCCCTAAGCTTCCCTATGCCAAGCAGAAGTCCAGCCGCTCCGACAATTGCTCCTCCTTCATCTTCCCTGAAAATCACAGAATCCCCAAGGATTTTCTTATACTTCTCTTTTGTCTCCAAATCCGTAAATGAGGCCAAAACTCTCGGCTCACCTTGAAGCTCTGGAACCTGATAGCCGCCCATTGTTATTATCTCCCTTGTTCCAAACTGCTCAACGAAGTCAAGCATCTTTCCCACTACTTCAAAGTGGCCGTAGCTGTCTGTTGGGGGTACTTGGGTATCTCCAGTGATTATGATCAAGTCCCTGTGCTCATCATCTGGACTCTTCCAGTAGTAGAACTCGTTTTTCATCAAATCAACGGTTGAGTCCTTCTTAATCAAAACTTGATGCATGAAATGAGGGGAATAGAGCTCAGCAAACTTCTTAGCGTTAAGCTCTTGAATCAGATGCTCAGCTGCCAATTTTCCAACCAACCCTATTCCGGGCAGACCTTCAATAAAGATGGGGTTGTAAATATCTGGTCTCTCATACACAACAATTATTGTTTCTTTCATTCTGAACGCCTCCCGATACCTAAAAGCTCCCTCTTGAGCTTTCTCCTATATTCTCCATATGGGTCTTCAGGTGAAAACCTCGGAGGGTGAGCTACTTTGGTTTTTTCACCACACACTGGACATGTCTCCTTTAGGGTGTACCTTCCGCATTTAGGACATTTCCTTATGCGGAATCTCATTTGCCTCTCCTCTTAATCTTCTTGATCCTTTTCTCCTTCCTAATCAGCGTTGCTTCTCCACCCGCTTTCTTAATTACCCTCAAAATCTCCTCAGCAATGTCCTCGAGGACTTCCTCAGCTTTATAATAATCAGGAGCGGTGATGTCAATCCTGTATCTTGGAGCCCCTTGGTATGTAAACTTAACCTCAATGTCCTTCTCCTTGTTTACCCTGTCTCTAGCCCTAATCAAAGCTTCCTTAATGATGTCAATACCGTTTGGCTTTGGAACTGTGATTTCAAATTCAGCATCAATTGTAACTGTTGGAATTTCGACATAGCTCTTAATTATCTCCTCCAGAACTGGGAGCCACTCATCTGGCACTAAGCCCTCAAGAACTTCAACTCCATTTTGAGCTGCATCTTCAAAGGCCGCATACACTTCCCCGTACTCCTCTTCGAGTGGTACCCAAACTTCTCTCCATGCTGTCTCAAAGTCCTTACCGAGCTTTTCAGCTGCCATCTTTAGGAGATTCTCAGCCTTTTGGGCTCTCTTGAACTCCTGAATCTTCGCTTTCCTTTGCTGCTGGGTTACACGCTTTAGGCTAAGGTCAATATGCCCTTTCTCATGGTCAACTCTGATTACCTTTGCAACAACCTTTTGACCCTCCTTAAGGTAATCCCTTATGTTCTTCACCCAAGTTGATGCAACTTCACTTATGTGCATGAATCCCTCTTTTCCGGGATACTCGTCAAGTGTAAGGAATGCTCCATAAGGATGGATGCTCTTGACAGTCGCGATTACAAATTCTCCCTCTTCGGGAAATTCTCTTGCTCTCCTCGGCATTTTCACCATCTCCTAAAATTGTTTTTACCCTTTGATTGTTGGCAAAAGAGGTTTTTAAAGTTTCGGAGAAAAGAGGAAAAGAAAGGTTCACTCAAGAACCTCTAATATTTTGGCCTTTATAATTCCCTTACCGCCTGTTGGCTCAACGAGAGTAGCCCCACAGACTAAGCATCTCACTTTTGTTGCTGGATTGCTGAAGACAATCTGCTCGTTGCCACAGTCAATGCACTTAACTCTAATGAACCTTGATCTTGGCATTGGAATTAGGCCCTTTGGAAGTGCCATCTTCACACCTCCACAAGCTCAAACTTCTTTACTCTAAAGCCTTGTCCTCTCGTGTGGGCCTTTCCACAGACGGTACATCTGAATCTCAAGTCAAGCTTTTTAACTGGCTTTTCTCTGCCCTCTGGCTTTGGTCTTGGGAAACCCTTGTAACCCTTAAGGATTCTCCTGAATCTTCTCTGACCTGCACTAAGCTCACTTCTTGGTCTCTTTTTCACTTTCTCGACCTTGTGAATTGTGTGCTTCTTACAGAACGGGCAGTAAGTTCTTATCTGCTTTGGATACTTCATTTTTCCACCTCCTCACAGAGGCCCGGTAGGTTCCTACTTTTTCGGATACCCCCGAGCCATGAGGCATTATCTTGCATGCCTCCTTAAGCTTAAACCCTTTAAAATGTTTTTGCTTAGAGAGGGTCACCACGATTTTTAAATACAAAATGTTATTAAACTGTTATGGGAGTGGAGATTATGGAAAGGCTCATTGAACTTGTTGAAACAAGAAAAGACATTAAGAAGAAAGCTGAAAAAGAAAGGGAATTAGGAAGCTGAAAGAACCGGAATATGTTGGCATTAAAAATTTCCTTTGACTGACTTATTTAATTATTTGGAAGTTTCCCAAAAGTTCAAATGAAAGCAGAGAAAAGGCTTTTAAAAATAAAAGAAGAACATAAACAAGAGGGAGTGGTTGTGGAGAGTCCATTAGACGTTTTCATGAAAAAAGCAGAAATTGAAGAGAAAGTGAAGGAAACTTTAAAGCAGATTACCAAACTGCCTCTAAAGGATATCCTTAGTTACGTCATTAAAGGCGAAAAAGATGCAACAGCTCCCTACATCTTTCTCTATGAGAATGCTCCCAGCACATACCTTAAAGAAAGATTTAAGCAATTCGTTGAGATTGAAAAATCTCATGACAGAAAGGTAACGGAGATTTTTAAGACGTTATATCCAAATGAAGAGCCAAAAGATGTTCCCTTTAAAAGCTGGAAGAAAATATTTGAAGAGCGGGAATACAAGCTGAAGACTGTGAAAGATTACTTAGATGTTCTCGAGATTGCGATGGAAGCCGAAAGATTAGCGGAAGAGGTATATTTGTATCTCGAGAAAAATATTGAAAATCCAGAGCACAAAAAGATATTTCTGGAACTCGCAAAGGATGAACGTGATCACTATGAGTTTGTGTCAAAAGAATATGAACTCTATGAAAAGGTAAAAGCCGAACAAGAACTCCAAGAGCTCATCAAAGAGCTTGGGAAGGATAAAGAGAGAAAGGAGTAATCACTCAGCTGGGGCATAATAACAGCGCTTTGGTGAGATTATTTTTCCTTCCTTCTTCAGCTTTTTAATGATTTTATCGACTTCCTTCTTTGGAATACCTGTCATTTCAGCGATCTCAGCACTTTTGAGCGGCTTTCCAGCTTTTCTCATAATCTCCAAAACAACCTCCTCATTGCTCATCTAAATCCCTCCGTAGTTTGCAAATAGAACTTATATGTTCGAACTTATAAATTTAATGGTTCAAAGCTGAAGTATGAAAGGAATCAAAAATGGAGCCACTGCCGTTAGGATAAATCCATGAACAAATGCAATTATTGTAATCTCGCTTCCCCCAAATTTTACAATGACTGGTAGTGTGGAATCCATGGTCGTTGCTCCTCCCATTGAAACTGCGAGCTCCTTAGGGATTTTCTTAATAGCTAGAGGATAAAACAGAATCGTCAATATCTCCCTCGTGAGATTTGCCAAAAATCCAATTACGCCATAAACAGCTGAGTACTGTGCCAAGAGAGGTCCAGTTAATGAATACCAGCCAAATCCAGCCGAAATCCCCAAAGCCCACCTTATGGGAATATTAAGCAAAAATGACGCTAAGAGTCCTCCCAGCAGAGAACCTATTACAGTGGCAAGTGGCAAAACTAATGCAATCCCTCCAAGCTTCTTAATTTCCCCAACTCCCCTACTTTTCCCTAAATCAACCCCAATGATGAAGATTAACAGATAGAGCATTACTTCATATAAGTTGCCAAACTGAAGGGTTGTGTATTTCCCTACCAAAAGCCCAGCAAAGAGAGATACCAGAACTAGGTAAAGAAAGCTCATCTCAGCCTACCTCCTAAAAGCACAGCAAAGAACAAGCTGCCTACAATCGTTAGGACGGCAAAAGTCAGAGATGCGATAAGCAGATTCAAAGCGTTTATTTCGACTCTGCCTGCCTCAACACCCATAAAGAAAATCAGTAAGAGCAAAGTTACGCTCATGGGCTTATCTAAATCAAATCTTTTCAATTTATCTTTCATAAAGTATCCGACTATTACACCAATAATAAGAGGCACAAATATGTTCATTTCATACCACATCCCACAAGCTCTTTCTCCTCGCATCTGTTTATCTCAAGTTGTACAGTTACATGGGTTATCCCAAACTTTTTGAGTCGCTCCTCAGCTTCATCAATGATTCTTTGAGCTTCGCTTATTTTCATATCCTCAACTTCAATGTGGCATTCAAAGTGAATATCTTTCTCCCCAATGCGCCAGAGATGTATATGGTGGACATTTTTAACCCCATCAATATTTTCGAGCTCTTTTTTGACATCTTCAATGTTAACTTCTGGAGATGCCTCCATCAAAATTTCGACAGAGTGCTTTAGTACCTCAAAACCTTCTTTGAGAATATACGCAGAAATTAAGATTGTTATTGCTGGGTCAATCCAAAGTATTCCCCAATATCTAATTGCAAAGCCCCCAATTATAACTGCCACCGAAGACAGCGTATCGCTTAAAAGATGCAGATAGGCCGAGCGGACATTGATGCTCTCATGTGAATGTCCATGAAGAAGTAGAACTGAGATCAGATTAGCTATCAAACCAATGATAGCAACAATTAGCATTAGCCCAGTGTCTATGGGATTGGGATGTTTGAACCTTTTATAAGCCTCAGTAAACAGAAAAAGTGAAACTCCAACCAAAACTGTTGAATTTACAAACGCCGTTAAAATTTCAGCCCGCTTATACCCAAAAGTGTATTTTTCATTTTTCTCTCTTTCCCCGATTCTAATAGCAATATAGCTCAAAAGCAAGCTCATGGCATCGCTGAAGTTGTGAAGAGCATCACTCAACAGTGCCAAGCTTCCAGAAAGAATTCCACCAATAACCTCAGCTAATGTTATGATAAAGTTGAGACCTATTGAGAAGACCATCTTAAACTTCATGGCTCTTCTGTTGTGCTCATGGGGATGATTAGTGTGTGTCATCGTAGAAAATCTGCCTGTTTACCTTTAAAAATTTTATTTAAGCGTTAAAATAATTGTTACATAGGAGCTAACCATTACCAGTGTCCTGAATGCCATGCCAGAGGGTTTTTCAATGGAGCCCTTCCAGATACATGCAGTCATTCAGATCTTAGCATTGATGAGCTTCCTTACTGGAATACATTATGCAAAAAACCACAACCTAAAGATGCACCACACCTTCATCTACACTGCAGTTATTCTTCTAACTATCAGCATTGGGTACATGCTCTATATAATCAGAACTCTTTCCCCACACGGAGTGCTTGGACTCTTCGTTTACTTCTATATTCTCCTCACAATATTCAGTGGCAGGGCTTTTTTAACAAGAAAAATTACAAGAGATCAGCACAAGCGTTTAGCTATGATCGCGGTGCTTCTATTAACCCTCCAAATCCTACTGGCAGTTTACAACTTCCTCCTTTGACTTTACTCTTTTTTCAGCACCACGAACTCCTTATACTCCATAACCTCCTTAAATCCTTTTTTGAGATAATACTCATAAGCCTCGAGATGTTTGAACGTTATTAAATAAGGCTCTTTTCCAAGCTCCTTCAGCCTTCTAATTGCAAATTCTAAAAGTTTTGACCCATAACCTCTTCCTCTATATGCTGGATCAACCATAAAGAACTCTATTAAGCCAGTTTTTTCATTTTTCAGTTCTTCTGGTACCCACCAGACATCTTTGCCATTAAAAGTATAAACGAGGGCGATAACACCGATTATCTTGCCATTTTCCTTTAAAGTGTACAGCTCATCGAACTCTTTTCCAAGTCTGAATTCCAGAAAAGACTCATATACTCTTTTGAAGCCTTCAAAATCCTCTGGACTTGGCTTGTTCTCAACCCACTCAAGAGCTGGGTAAGCTCCATTAGTACCTTGATACACTCTGAAAACAAAGCTAAGCAGTTCATCTTTAAGTGATAGAGGATTTTCCACTTTGACGATCTCCATTTTTGTTCCCCAAAAGAGTTATAGCTCTGAGCTCTAAATAAATTTTGGTGATAATATGAACGAGCTCGAAGCACTTGCTTTAGCACTTGAAGTTGAGAAAGCCGAGCTGAAGTTTTATCTTGAAATGGCGATAAAAGCAAAAGATGAAAAAGCAAAAAAGATGTTTCTGTTTTTAGCAAGAGAGGAAGCTGAACATTGGGATATATTTGAAGAAAAATTCTTTGAAAAGCTTGTAAAGGAATGCGAACTTCCAGCTGTTGATAAAAACATTCTTGAAAAACTAACGCCCAAATACGAAGGTGAGCTTAGTGAAGTTAAAGCCGTCGAGATAGGTCTAGAACAAGAAAAGCTGACGTGGGAATTCTACGAGAAAGCTGCTGAGAAAGCAGAGGATGAGAATGTGAAAAGAACATTCCGCGAGCTGGCTAAGAGGGAAAAAGCTCATTACGAGCTTTTAAAAGCACAATACGATGCTGTCATGAAGACAGGAATATGGATGGATTATCAAGACTTCAGCCTTGAGGTTGACTAATGAAAACGTTTATTGCCTCTAAGGTCGAAATATAAGCGGTGATACCATGCTTGGATTGAACCCAATTTCCATGAACAAAGGAAAGCTCTCCAAAAAGGAAATCGTACAAGCTCTCCGCTGGGCTGTTATAGCTGAGCTCGATGCTATCAACTTCTATGAGCAGTTTGCCGAGCTGATTGATGACGAAGCTGTAAAGCACATCTTCCTTGATGTTGCTAATGAAGAGAAAGAGCACGTGGGGGAGTTTTTGGCTTTGCTCCTCAAACTCGATCCTGAACTGGGCAAGCACATAAAGAAAGGCTTTGAGGAAGTCGAAGAGGAAACCGGTATAAAGGTCGAGCTTTGATTCTTTTTTCTGTAATCTATTTTCTCCTTCAATGCTTCAATATCAATGTTCTTACAGCCAAACTTTCATAAAAATTTCCTTGCCCTCATCTCAGATTTTATTGCCATTCCTAGAAGTTCCTCAAAGGAAAATCCTTGATTCTTTCGAGGGGAAGTTCCTCATCAAGTTCTGGAACCCTCTTTCATCCTTCCGCTAAAAGCAGCCCCAATTCATTATACACCTCAACCCTATCAAATCCTTCCTCCTTAAGCACGCAAATTATTCCATCCAAGATTTTTCTCTGCACGTTTATTGCTATCATCCGACAGAAATGGCATTCTGGGGTCGAGCGAGCCATAAGGAGAAAGACTTGAACCTTTCTGCCCTCGACTGTAAGACCATAAACTAAACCTTCATCAACAATGCTTAGCTCAGTTTCAGGGTCTTTGACTTTTTTCAGGATTTCAACAACACGCCTAACCTCTTCAGGCAACTCTTTCCTTTTCACATCTTTTGGTTTCTTCTGCTTTAAGAAGTCAAAAAGTCCCATTGCTTAGACATCCCCCAAGTCTTCTGGCTTATATCTTCCCCTATTTTCAAATTTCCCAACTATGTTGTTAGCCAAATCATAGACGTAAACATTATCAAACTTAACCAATGCAAAACGCTCCATTATATCCCCAATTATCTTGGAATATGCTATTGGGGATTCACCTATAATGTTATACTCCGCATGACTTTCAAATCTCAGCCATATCTTCAAGGTGTCCTTAGTTACCTCTAAGCCGGCAACAACCCCTGAATCGAGTATATCTCCTCCAGTTACTGGATCAATTATCTTCTTAAGCTCTTCGAGAACTTCACGATACTCCTGCGGATACTCTCTATCTGGACTATAAACCTTCATTTTCTTCACCGAATTACGATCAGCATATCAATTAAAAAACATTCCTGGACAAAAATGGATAAAGGAAAGAAATCACTCAACGTCAACACTGTTCTCCCAGAGGCCGTGAATGTTACAGTAGCTTAAAGCGTAGAGCTTGCCCTTCTTGCTTGTTCTGATGTAGAACTTTGCCCTTGGCTCAGTGAGTGGGTCGTTGTGGTTGGTAAATGCTACTCTGCCAATCATAATTGGGAACTTCTCTCCCTCTGGGTGGAAGTAGAGCTCAATCCAAGCTATGTGGTGCTCTGGTGTGTTTGGGTGTGGAATTTCTTTTCCAACACTAACCTCAATCTCAAGCAAATCTCCATCCTTCTTGTACTCTATAACTGGAACGTGCTTCTCTCCTTTCCAATCTCCAGAAGCTATAGTTTTGCTCAACATCCTCATCACCTCACTCTATTTTCTCAAACATGTCTTTTCCAGCTCCACAGAGCGGGCAGACCCAATCATCCGGCAAGTCTTCAAACTTTGTTCCCGGAGCTATTCCATTGTCTGAGTCGCCTTCCTCCTCATCGTAGATATATCCACAAACTATACATTTCCACTTTGCCATCTTACAAACCTCACTCTAATATTGTTAGATCAACCTTATAAAGTTTGTGTATCAAACTTAAGAAGTTAAGAAAAAGAAAAGCTCACTCAAAGACAACAAACTTTTCTTTTGTTATACCACAAACCGGACACTTTTCTGGAGCGTCATCTAATGCTGTGTAACCACAGACAGGGCATATGTAGATCTTTTTAATTTCCATATCCTTCTTTTGCTCTGCAAGCTCTTTCGCTTTCTTGTAGAGTTCAGCATGAATCTTTTCTGCCTCTAACGCATAGTGTGTACTCCTAACAGCTTCCTTTTCTCCTTGCAATTCTGCAACAGCCTTATAAGCTGGATACATCTCCTCAACTTCAAAGGTTTCGCCATCTATAGCCATTTGGAGATTTTCAACTGTATCTTTCACATTTCCAAGGGCCTTGAGATGGTTCTTAGCATGAACCAGTTCAGCAAATGCTATAGCCCTGAAGAGCTTTGCGATGTTTGGAAATCCTTCTTTTTCAGCAACCTCTGCAAAAATGAGGTACTTCATATGGGCTTGGCTTTCACCTGCATAAGCTTCGCTCAAAAACTTCTTTGTCATTTCCCTTTTCACAACCATATTGTTCACCTCCATCGAATCGTTTCAATACATTTTCAAAAAAGAAATATAAAAGGTTTTCTCAAGCTATAGGTTGTTTTATAAGCCTATTTATGTTAGATTAGCCAAATAATTCCTATAAGAGCTCATTAAGGTTTGCTCCAGTCTTGATGGATTTTTCAAGTTTCATGGCAGTTTTTAAGTCATCAAAAACTACTGCACCCAAGATTTTCCCTTGAGCGGTGAATATTTTGATGTTTTCATTTATCCAACGCCCTAATCCTTTAATTTTTCCAATTACTGTAATTGAAAAATCAGCGAGTCTAAAAACTGAGGAGCGAAACTCAAAATTATATCTGTCCTCTTTTCCTCTAAGCAGATTTGCCAGGACTCTTGCATGTTCCATAGAAGCTCTGGCAGTTCCACAAATTATACCATTATACTCGGCGCAGTCCCCAATTGCATATACATCCCTTGCTGAGGTTCTGAACTGCTCATCAATCAGAATACCTCCCCCAGCATGTATTCCGCTCCTTATTGCAATTTCCTTGTTTGGAACTATACCAAAAGCACACACTTTAAGCTTCCCCTCAATGTAACCCTTATCTGTAAAAACGCCGTTTTCATTAGCTTTTACTAAATTTGTATTGAGATGAAACTTAATTCCGACATCTTCAAGCCTCTCTTTTAATATTCTGCTCAGCTCCTCATCAAGGCCAAGAATTGTATTTCTCCTATGAATGAGTCCTACATCATAGCCCGCCTTTGCAAGGTTTCCTGCAAGCTCAAGAGCTTCTCTTATCGCTTTTGCGTCTTCAAACGTTCTCAGTACCTTCAAGTACTCTTTGCCTTCCATCATAAGCTCTCTTGCCTTTGCTCCCATTGCAAGAACCAAAATATCATAATCAAGCTCCCCTTCGGAGGTTATCAGCCTTTTCCTTGCCCTGTCTATTACCCTAGCCTCAACTCCAAGCTTAAGTTCTATACCCTTCTTCTCATACCACTCAAAAGAATATGGAAAAAGAGCCTTTTCGTCAATGAAGCCAGCTATATAATGACTCAGCATTGGCTTGCTGTAGTATGGGAGGTTTTCCTTATCAACTATGGTTATGTCAAACTCCCTTGAGAGCTCTTTCGCAAGCGTAACTCCTGCAATACCGTTTCCGACTATAATGAGCCTCATTTATTCAGCCTCTCAAGGAGCTTTCTGACTCCCTCTCTAATCCTTTCCTCATCTTCCTTAGTTGTTCTTCCCCTAGCTTCAATTGTGTCAACATGGTCAAACTTGCTCCTCATTATCATCGTCTCAATTTCTCTCCCAGCGACACCTCCCCAGCCATATGCACCCAGAATCAGCACGGGCTTCTCGTAGTTTGCCTTATCAACTATTTCATAGAGGACGTAGCGGACTCTTGGATGGATGTTTGCCTCATATGTTGATGCCCCAATTATAAGTGCCTCACTATCTGGAACCTCACCGAGAATATCACTGACTGCTGGAGCTTCTTTATCAGTGAACTTATACACAACTGGATTATAGCCATGCCTTTTCAGCTCATCTAAAGCTATTTCAACAGCCCTCTCAACAAAGCCATACATTGAGTCATAAATCACAAGGATTTTGCCTTTCTTTGGAATTCCAGCTCCAACGGCTTCATAGTATTCAAAAATTCTTTTTGGATTCTTCCTCCATATGAGACCATGTCCTGGGAGAATCATTTTCGTTTCTTCGAGTATTCCAAGCTTCTTAATCTTCTCTAGGTTTTGGACAATGTACTTGTGATAATGGCCGATGACAGTGACTATGTACTTTGTAACGTAGGGGAGGTACTTTTGAACAACTTCTTCATTGCTGTCATCTATAGCTTCTGGGATAGAGTAACCACCACCAGCGTCACAGCTGAACATCAAACCATTCTCGACTATATACGTAATCATTGTATCAGGCCAGTGAAGCCATGGAACCGTAATGAAGCGGAAGGTTTTTCCACCTATTTTCATTTCTTCGCCATCTTTGACTGCATGAAAGTTCTCAACAACTTTTGGTCCATAAAAAGCCTCAAGAAGCCTCTTTGCAAAGCTCGTACCTATAAGCTGAGCTTTATAGCCATTAAGCTCAAGGACTTCAGGAAGAGCACCACTGTGATCAGGCTCAGTGTGATGAACTATTATGTGCGTTATCTCTTTGGGATCAACAAGCTTTGAAAGTGCTTCTATAAACTCTTTAGCATAGTTCTTTTTCCAACCATCAAAGAGCACAACAGCACCATCTAGCTTTAAGAGGTAAGCATTGTAAGTTATCCCTTCTGAAATTTCCCAAGTTGCCTCGAAGTATCTTATTTGGTCGTCGTCAACCCTTAGCAGATAAAGCTCAGGTTCATCAATAATTTTTTCAATCCAGACCCTTGGCATTTAACTCACCCAATTAACGTTATAGTCATAAGGATTAATAAAAGATACTACCTGTTAAGGATCTCAGAATAGTAAGGATTACTTCCAATAATTCTCTTAAATGTCTTCTCCCTATTGTATGGCCGTGATCTTTTACCTAGATGGTGTGTTTGAAACACCGCTAATTAGTGCGCAGTCCCCCACTTTAGGTTCGACTTTCGGCACCATAATGTTTGTGAGTTAGGAAGCAGATGAGCAATCATAAGTAATTCTTCAGCACAAAGATTACGAAGCCCATGGCTATTGCCCCAAGAATTAGCACTATAACTGTTTCAAGCTTTGAAAAATCTTTCAACTCTTTACTCTGCTCTAAAAACTCTTTTTGCTTTACCTTTGCAATTCTGCTCGAATCTCTAATCGTTTTCTGGTCTATTATCATAAAACCACCTTACTAGATTGCCCTCCCAGAAAATATAACCATTTCGGACAGAGATCAGCATATAGTATGCAGTCTCCAATCCAAACAGTTCCGAAAACGTTAATAATCATGATGAGAAATTAACTATGGTGGTTTCCATGGAGATAACTGACAAGGAAGTTTTTGAAATAGCTATGAACTCCGAAATTAGGGCCAAGAAGGCTTATGAGAAGCTCGCTTCCATTGTGAAGAGCGATATCATAAAGGATGAGCTTCTCTTCTTGGCGAGAGAGGAGGACAAGCACAGAGAGATAATAGGGAAGATTGCTGAGAAGCTCAAGGGAGAAAATGTTGAACCTAAAAAGATAAAGACAGAGGTTATGGCAGAGTTCAAGGTTATAGCTGAGAAAATGGCTGAAGCTATAACCAAGCCCGATGTAAATCTCGATGAGGTTTATGAAATTGCTATGCAAGCCGAACTTGTTAGTGAAAAACTCTACAAAGAGCTTGCCAGATATGCTGCCACCGAGAAGACCAAACTTCTCCTAGAAATGCTTGCGGATATGGAAAACAACCACTACAATATCCTCAAAAAGCAATATGAGTATATAATGCGCTATCCAGACATTTATAAAGAAGAATTCTACGACCAACTGATGAAAGACATAAACTTCAACTTCTGATTTTTTCTTCTTAGTTTTATCAAAGACAACCAAAAGAAAAGCTAAAAGGGTAGAGAAATCATTCAAGCTTCTTGTAGCAGAACCACCAGTCGTAGCACTCAATTTCTCCCTTGGCCTTTGCCTCTTCTCTCTGCTTCTTTTCTTCAATTGTTGATGCTGGCGGGATGATAACCTTGTCACCGATGAGTTCGTTGTTTGGCCACTTGTGTGGAAGCGCAACGCCTTTCTCAGTGCTTATCTTGAGTGCCTTAACTAATCTGAGTATCTCGTCCCAGTCTCTTCCAACTTCGGCTGGATAGTAAACGATTGCCCTTATGATTCCCTTGTCGTCAACGATGAAGACTGCTCTTGCTGTGATTGTTGCGCCGCTTGGAATCATACCAAGCTTGTCAGCGAGCTCACCGCGGTCGTCGGCTATGATTGGAAAGTCAATCTCAACTCCAAGGTTTTCCTTTATCCACTCTATCCACTTAATATGGCTAAACACTTGGTCAACACTGAGTCCAATGGGCTCAACACCTAACTTTCTGAACTCCTCAGCTCTCTGTTGCATTGCATAGAACTCAGTTGTACAGACTGGTGTAAAGTCCGCTGGGTGGCTGAAGAGAACAAACCACTTGCCCTTTTCTGTGAAGTAGTCGGGCAATTTTATCACTCCATGGGTTGTCTTAACCTCAACTTCTGGGAACTTTTCACCTATCACGACCATTTCCATCACCTTTATTTGTTTTTTCATTATAACCTAAATAGTTCGAATATATAAATTTTTTGGTTCGTCTAACATTACTCATGTTGTCGAACATCCAAAGCAAATTTTTAAGATTTGGGATTTTATTTTAAAAAAGTATCCAAAATTGTTGACAGTTTGAGAAGATTAACTGAAAAATGTTGTCAGAAATTTAGAAATTAAAATGCTTATATTGTCTAAATTTTCCTTACTTCAACCCAAGTTGAGTGATATGCTGATGCATTTCCATATTTTTCAATAGTCTCATCAGTCGTCAATACATTAACATTCCAGCCAAGCTTTGAGATCCAAAAAGCTTTGTAGAGCATAACAACTCCTTTAGGAACGTCTTCAGTTAATTTGACTGTCGTTTTTATTCTTCCATGTTCGTTGTAAACCTCCACTAAATCACCATTTTTAATTCCTCTTTCCTCGGCATCTCTGGGATTCATGTACAAATAGGGGTCTATAATTCCGTAGGTGTTATGGTACTGACTTGTTATTGTCATTCTGTATGTTGGGCTGAGAAGCTGCAATGGATAGTCCCCTTTGAGCGGCGTGTATTGTGGGAATGGCGAAAGCCCTCTCTTAACTGCTCTCTGGGAGTAGAACTCAATCTTTCCGCTTGGGGTGAGATATTTTCTTGGCTTTTCAGGCACTTTTAGAAATCCTTTCTTTCTAAGCTCCTCCCAGCTTAAATCATTTTGCTGAAGGATTTTTCTAATAATATCTTCCTCAGTTTCATAAAGATAGGGATTATCAATTCCAAGAGCTTTCGCCAGCATTACAGTTACTTCCCTATTGCTCTTTCCATAAAGCTTCGCAACTGGCTCATTTAGTGCAACATAACGGTGATAGTAGGAATCTGCCATATCCAAGCGCTCAAAGAAAGTATTTGCTGGTAAAACAACATCAGCAAAGATAGCTGTATCAGTCAAGAAAATATCATGAACAACAACAAAGATGTCACTCTCTTTTAATGCCTTCCTTAGGCGATTCTGATTTGGGAGGGAAGCTAGGGGGTTTGAATTATAAATGTAGAGAAACTTAATTTTTCCTCTTTCAATATATTCTGCCAACTTTATCTGCGGGATTCTTCTTGCGGGCTTAGTTCTCAGAAAAGCTCCTTCAGCATAGCTCTTGTCAATAGTTTTCATGTCATAGATGAAGCCAAACTCATGACCAACTAAAGCTGGCAGAAGGGAGATAGCCCTAACTGCTTCTCCCCCAGCCAAAGAACGCTGGAAGCCGTAGCCTATGTGGATAACCCCTCTTTTTTCTGCATATTCAAAAGCAAACTCTTCAATCTGCTCTTTCTCAACTCCAGTTTCCCTGCTAACAAAGTCCAAGTCAATCTTTTTTACATAATTCTTGAATTCATCAAATCCATAAACATTTTCTCTAACAAAATCTGCATCATACAGCTCGTTCTCGATTATGATTCTCGCAATTCCCAACGCGAAGAGGACATCAGTATTGGGCTTTATTTGGAAGAATTTGTCGCTTCTTTTTGCGGTCTCAGTTCTTACAACGTCAACTGCCCAAATCTCTAAGCCATACTTTTTGGCGAGCATGAAGCCATGAAGATTTGTCCAAAAAGCATTTATTCCCCAATAAACAATCAGCTTTTGATTTTTCAGCTCTTCTGGGTCTAAGCCCACAGCTGTTCCATAGACATCTTTCAAAGCTTCTTGTCCAGCTCTATCACATATTCCATAGTCCAAAACGCTTGCATTCAAATAGTGGAAGAGCCTCATTGGGAAGTAGAAGTTAACAACACCCCTATCACCAGCATAGTTGTAAACTAATATGCTTTCGCTTCCATACTTCTCGATTGTTTCTTTAATCTTATCTGCAACTAGGCTTATAGCCTCCTCCCAGCTTGCTTCTCTGAATTTTCCTGCCCCCCTTTCGCCTTCTCTTATGAGAGGAGTCTTTAATCGTTCCTCACTGTGGAACCACTTTGGTAACAGAGCTCCTTTAGGACACAAAAAGCCTCGAGTTATCGGGTGTTTGGGATTTCCTCTAACAAATAGTCTGCCATTTTTAATCTCGCTTATAATTGAACAAGTGTCATAGCAATCTCTCATGCACACAGAGAACATTTTCATCACGGATTTATGTCTATGAGCTTCGCAGCATCTCTCTCCACAAGGATTTTTCCAATGCTCTTTGGAAGTGTTACAAGGTCACCAGCTTTAAATGGTCCATATTCTCTAAGCTTTTCATCAAGAACTTTGGGAATATCAACTTTGATGAGATAAGCTTCCCAAATAGCACGTTTGCCAACAGGTATTTCAATCTCGCTCTCCTCTTCAGCAGTTTCTTCAAATTCAACTTCACCAGAAAGAGGTAGAGGTTCGCGGTTTATAAACGCCATGAGAATTGCAAATATCTTCTTTTCCTCACTTACTAAACTTTGAGGCCTTCCATCAAAAGCCAAATCAACTATCTTGTGAAGTCTGATTTTGATTATTTCCTTCATCAAGTGCTCTGCAATATTGAGTTCAGCCAAATAAAGCCTCTCTTCAACGGTCTCTCCTCTTTCCTTTGAACTTTCTGCTCTGAGCTTTAACGCCCGAACTAGGCTATCAAATTCTTTATAAAACTCATCATCAAGAGGAGCAAGCTCATTAGATGAAAGTTCTCTTTCAAGGAGCTCTCTTAGTTTTACAATGTCCAAAGGGATCACCTATAAAGAAAGAATAAGGGGAAATCACTCCTCCTCTACTCTTGGTGCAAGGAGGAACGTTAATCTTCCTTCGTCTCTTACTGGGTAGTCCATCTGGAGGGGCATGTCGTTTCCGAACTGAATAATTACCTCATCAGCTTTTCCGATTCCCTTGACCATATCAGCGAGGTAGCTGATTCCATAGGCACTCTTGGTTTCTTCTTGAACCTCAAGGTCAAGCAAGCCTTCGTCTTCAAGTGTGAGCTTTATCTCAACCTCATTTGTTTCTCCTTCAGCCTTCATTATGAACTCGTTCTCCCTTGCGATGAACTTCAAGCTGTCGCTGACGAGTGATGCATCCTTAACAGCTTCTTTGAGAACTTCCCCCAGAACAACTGCTTTTGCTGTGAAAGGTAGCTCTGGAAGTTCAAGTTCAAGCTCTTCGACCTCGATGAGAGGTAGTCTGAATGTTCTAGTTGCTGTTCCTTGCAGAGTCACTTCAAGGAAGTTCTCTTCACCTTTTTTCAAGATGAGAATGTCTTTGCTCTTTCCTCTTTTGAGGATTTTCTTAAAGTGATCCATATTAACGCCAATTGTCTCTTCTCCGTCAACTTCATATTTTGAGAAAATTCCAGCCGGCAGGTTGAGGTCAATGAGAACAACTCTGCTTGGATCCATTGCCCTCATGCTTATCCCATCTTCAGTAACCTTAAAGGCTGCCTCATCAATCAAATTGCTTGCTGTTGCTATCAAAGTTGCAAAATCCTTTGCTCCATCAAAAACAATCTCGAACGGCATCTTCACACCTCCATATCATTGAGAATTTTGAGCATCAATTTAACTCTTTCTTTACCTCTCCATAAATAAGCCTTTCCATTGTTTACATCGGGTATCCTTTTATAAGCTTCATCCAACTCCTTTAAAGCCTTTTCTGCAAGCCTCCTCAGTACCTCAATCTCCTCTTTCATATCTATCACTCATAGCTCCTCCATGTATAGCCGCACTTTGTACATCTGTAGAATATCGTTGAAGGTTCATCTCCAGCTCTCGTTTGCAGCTCCCACCAGTAGGCTTCGTCATTTCCGCACTTCGGACATGTTATCTTCACCTTTGGCAGTGTTGCTACATCTTGCTCAATAACTGGTATGTCCTCAACTTTATGCTCAACCTTTTGAGTTAGACGGTAAGCCTTAGCAGCCTCTGGGTTTAGAGGCTCCTCATAGCCGCACTTCCTACAAACAAAGACCTCTCTTTTCCTATCGGGGAGCATTATGCTTCCACACTTTGGGCAGAACTTCACCATTTTTCTCACCCCTTTAGCTGAGGGTTAGGTATGTTGGAAGAGGATAAAAAGTTTTGCCACCTGGGGAAATGCCTCATATCGCATTACTTATATCGTGCTACCTATTGAAAAACTCAAAAAAGAATTAGAGGGATTATAATTCACAGAGTACCAATGCTAGGCAAGAAAACTACACGGATAAAGAGAAAAGAAATCACTCCTTCATTGGTAGACCATAGTCGAAGGAGTAGTAGACCTTCTGGAACTGCTTTCTGAACTCGAAGACTTCCTTCTCGACCTTCTTTGGATCCTCCTTGTCGATGAGGACTCTTCTCATAAACCTTGCAATTTCTTTCATATCATCTTCCATCATTCCAACTCTCGTCATCTCTTGGACACCGATTCTGAGACCACTTGGTGTGTTGACCTTCTCAAGTGGGTCCCAAGGTAAGAGATTCTTGTTGAGGATTATGCCCGCCTCTTCGAGGAGCGGTGCTGCCCATCCGCCAGCTGCTTCGTGAAGGTCGCTGACATCAACTATAACCTGGTGGCTCTTGGTATAGCCTTGGTCTTCGCCGATGACATTGAATCCTTCTTCAGCTAAAGCCTCAGCTAAAGCCTTAGCGTTCTTTACAATCTGCTTTGCATAAGCTTCACCGTACTCAAGCATCTCCGCTGCTGTGATAACTTTTCCAGCCATGTGGTGGAGGTGGTGGTTGCTGAGGACGCCTGGGAAGATTGCCCACTGGAGCTTTGCAACGTCCTCACCAAAGTTCTTGTAGAGGATTACACCGCCTTGTGGACCTGGGAATGTCTTGTGAGTTGAAGATGTGATTATGTCAGCGCCCTCTCTAAGTGGGTCTTGGAATTCTCCCCCAGCAATCAATCCGAGAACGTGAGCTGCATCATACATAACATAAGCTCCAACCTCTTTAGCTACTGGAGCGAGCTCTTTGACAGGGTGTGGGAATGGGAACAGTGAACCACCGAAGACAACGAGCTTTGGCTCCTTCTCTCTAATAAGCTGAGCTGCCTTGTCAACATCAATGTTGAAGGTTTCGTTATCGAACGGCCATGTGAAGACATTGAGACCTCTCATACCAGCTGCACCAAAAGGCATGTGGCTTATGTGTCCACCGTGAGAGGTATGGAGGACTATAACGTTATCTCCAGGCTGTGTGAGACCGAAGAATACAGCTTGGTTCGCGTTTGTACCTGAAATTGGTCTTAAATCCGCGAAATCACTCTTGAAGAGCTTGCAGAAGAGATCAACACCAATAAGTTCAACCTCATCAACGTATTTACATCCTTGATAGTACCTCTGCTTTGGCCACCCCTCAGCATACTTATGCATAAAGCCAGAGGCAACAGCTCTTGTAACACTTGGAGAAGTCACGTTTTCGCTTGCAATCAAATTAATTGTTGAGCTCCTCCACTTCTCGTGCATCTCAATAAACTCCAGAACCTTATCCTTATACTCTGCATAGCTCATAGTACCACCCCAAAGATTTATGCATGAAATATTTCATTGCCATGTAATTTAAAGGTTGCTTAGATACTTAAGCGAAAAAGATGACATATGTTAAGATTTTAAAGCCAAGAAGACGAAAAATATTGGGGAGTGAGATGATAGAAGAAGCAGTGAAATTAATCGCTCGCTCAAAGTTTCTAATAGCTTTCACCGGAGCTGGAATAAGTGCCGAGAGTGGAATACCAACTTTTAGAGGAAAAAACGGGCTATGGAAGCAGTACCGCCCAGAAGAACTTGCCACACCAGAAGCTTTTGCCAGAAATCCAAAGCTTGTGTGGGAATTCTACAAATGGAGAATGAAGCTCATATCAAAAGCCAAGCCAAACAGAGCACACTTAGCTCTGGCTGAACTTGAAAGAATGGGAATTCTTAAAGCCGTAATAACTCAGAACGTTGATGATCTGCACAGAGAAGCTGGGAATAAAAACATCATCGAGCTGCATGGCAACATCTTTAGGGTTAAATGCACGCGTTGTGATTACAGAGAGAATCTCAAAGAAAGCAGAAGACTTGAAAAGTTCCTTGAAGATGAAGATTTGCCTAAATGTCCAAAGTGCAGCTCTCTTTTAAGGCCAGACGTCGTTTGGTTTGGAGAAGCCTTGCCCGAGGGAGCTTTAAGCAAAGCATTCAACTTAGCAAGAAAATCTGATGTATGTTTGGTTATAGGGACGAGTGGACAAGTGTTTCCGGCAGCATACATACCCTACATGGTCAGAGATAACGGCGGTTATGTAATTGAAATCAATCCAAGTGAAAGCGGCATCACGCCGATAGCTGACATCTTCATAAGGGGAAAAGCTGGGGAAGTTATGGATGAGCTTTTGAAGAAAATCATGGAGCTGAGAGAATGATATTTTTAATTGGATTTAACGAGAATGAAGTTAAGAAAATCAGAGAAACACTTAGTGAGTTTAAAGTTTATGAGGCTCCCCAATACTGCAGGGATTGGGCTGTGCAAAGCATAGTTGAGAAAGCAGAAGAACTGAAAGGTTCATGTGACTGGCATCTCAAAAAGTTCATTTTAATGCACAACCTTGAAAATTCCCAAATTAAGGAAGTTTTAGCTAAAATAAAGTCCCTAAACCTCGGAAAGATAATCTTTGCAACCACGACGCCAACTTCACTCACATGGAAGCTTGAGGATTTGCTTGAAGAGCTGATTCGTGAAGACGAATACTTCCAAGAATTGAAGAGAATGAGGACAAAACAAAGCAAGCTGTATTTGGATATTGGGAAAGGTTAAATAGGTTTTTATCGAAGATAAAATGGGGAGGGGTATGATAAAGGTTGTGTTTTTTGATTTGGATGATACGATAGCTGATACAACAAGGTTAGCTGAAATGGCAAGAAAGAACGCAATAGAAAACATGATCCGCCATGGAATGCCCGTTGATTTTGATACCGCTTATAATGAGCTTTTGGAGCTTATCAATGAGTATGGAAGCAACTTTCCAAGGCACTTTGACTATCTTCTCAGACGTTTAGACTTAAAGTATAATCCAAAGTGGGTTGCTGCTGGAGTAATTGCTTACCATAATACAAAATTTGCTTATCTGAGAGAGGTAAGACATGTGAGGAGGACTCTCCTTAAGCTTCGTGAGATGGGCCTAAGGCTCGGTATAATCACAGATGGGGATCCAATAAAACAGTGGGAGAAAATTCTGCGCTTAGATTTAGACGACTTCTTTGAACATGTCGTCATATCTGACTTTGAGGGAGTTAAGAAGCCGCATCCAAAAATTTTCCAGAAAGCACTTAGAACATTTGGAATTAAAGCTGAAGAAGCTGTAATGGTTGGAGATAGGCTTTATTCAGACATTTATGGAGCAAAAAGGGTTGGTATGCATACAGTTTGGTTCCGCTATGGAAAGTATGCAAACAGGGAAAAGGAATATAAGGAGTATGCGGACTATGAAATCACCGATCTGCTTGACGTTCCGAAGATAATAGAGGTGCTGAACAGTGGCAAAGACGATTCAAATAAGGAAGTTCATGCTGATAGATAACGCATACAAAGAGCGTATTCTGAAGGGAAAGAAAGTTACAACGATTAGATATGGAAAATACGAAGCAAAACCGGGAAGCGAGGTTTACATAGTCATAACTCCAAGCGATACGGCAATAGCTAAAGCTAGGATAAAGAGTGTCATAAAAAAGAAGGTCAAAGAGCTCACCAATGAGGATGCAAAGAGAGATGGTTTTAAAGACGTTAAAGAGCTTTTGAGAGCCTTGAACAAAATTTACGGAGAGCTTTATGGGGATGATGAAATCACAATCATTGAGTTTGAAGTTATAAAACAGTTCAAAGAAGGAATACCCCTAAAATGGCTCAAGGGCTTGAATTACAGAGACCCCTATGAGATAGCTAAGCTTTATGTCGAAAACAACCTAAAAATTGCTCCAGATGTTGATTTGATTGTGAAAAAAGTCCATGAGGAGGGACTAAAAGCTGCAGTGAAAAGATATGGACCAAAGAGGGTTAGAGATGCATTATTAAAGGCTTATCATGAACTTTATGCTAAAGGAATAATTTAGGGAAAAGGAAAAAGAAGTTACTTTGTAGCCTTCGTTATGCCAACATCTTTAACCAACACATAAGGAGTAAATACTGGCGTTCTGACTTCCCACCAGTGGATGTGATAGAGTTCCTTTCCTAGAGCAGCTATGCTCTCCAAGATGCGCTGGAAGTTATCGCTTACGCGGATGTTCCTTATCGGCTTAACAATCTCACCGTTTTCAATTAAGAACGCTCCATCCCTTGGAATCGTCGAGAAATCACCAGCAACATAGTTCTGGAACCTTGTGTACCAAACGTTTGTTATGTAAATTCCCCTCTTGACCTCGCTGAAGAGCTCTTCTTTTGAGTAATCTCCAGCTTCAAGGTAGATGTTCCAAGCTCTTGGCATTGTTAGACCTGCGTTAGCTGTTGTTTTAGTGTTGTATTTTCTAGCTAGGCTTGTGTTGAGAAGATACGTCTTCAAAACTCCATTTTCAATTATCGTTGTTTCTTGAGTTGGAACACCTTCATCGTCAAATTTCCTCGTTCCATAAGCATTTGGCATGTTGCCTACATCCTTCAAAACGAGGTCTTCACTTGCAACCTTCTGCCCAAGCTTGCCAACTAAAAAGCTGAATCCTGCTTCAACAGCAAAGGCTGATGCCATGAAGCTCATATATGAAAGCAGATTTGCGAAGGCTAACGGGTCAAAGATGACGTCGTATTTGCCAGCATCTCCCTCTTCCGGATTAACGGCAAGCTTCGCTATCTCTCCAGCCTTTCTTCCAGCGCTTTCTGGGTCGAACTTTTTCAAAACTCTGACTGAATTCGTCCCATGTCCGCTTGCTATGTCATCAACGAAAGCCCTAACACTGATTTCTATGCCGGTTCCCTCGTCAAAAGCCTCAACATTGTTGCTTGTCGTTAAGTAGAGCTTGTTGTAGTCCGTATAGAGAACTCCAGCAACCCTCTTAGCCCCTTCTTCCAATGCTGAGTTTATGGCAATCTCAACGTATTCATTCGGCTCATCAAGCTCAACTATTGCCTTGTCAAATGTCTCTGGAATGTCCCTATATTCAAATGGGCCCTCTGCTATGCCATAATAGTCCTTCTTTGGCTCCATCGCCTTTGCTGTCTTGAAAAGCATTTTTAATGTCTCTTCGATTGTTTTTTCATCAAGTGCTGTAAGCTCTGTTGAGACAAGCCTCTTTTCATATTCAGCAAAAATTACAGATTTTTGATAGTGCCAGTTTTTAGCGACAGTAATCTCGTTGTTTGCAAATCTGACTTGTCTCCTCTGTGTCTCATATGATAAAACAACGACATCTCCAAAGCCAATCTCTTTGGCCTTCTTTAAAATGAGTTCATTAATATCAAACATTTTCTCACCTCCTCAATACAACGTCCCTAAGTCTTGCACTCGCCCCTCCCATCCATACTGGAACTCCCTGTCCGGGTTCACCTTTTCCACATGTTCCTGGGTAAAATTCAACCTCCTTTCCTACTGCGTCAACACTGCTCCACAGACCTTTTGTTGTAATCTCAAGGATAGGTCTCCTTACTGGATGCTTTATTTCACCATTCTCGATTAAATACGCCTCTCTACCAATGTACCTCTGCTGGTACCTCCTATCGTCAATGTTCCATTCGTTAAAGCTGACCATGTAAACTCCAAGCTTCACATCTTCAATCAGCTCCTCAAAGGAATAATCGCCCGGAGCCAAGTATGTGTTGGCCATTCTCACTATGGGCTCTCTGTCGTAGTTTATCGCCCTAGCAGAGGCGTTTGAGTGAGTGCCTAAGTAATAGGCGTATTCTCTATTCATCAAGAACTCGGTAATGATTCCATCTTTGATTAGGTACCTCGGACGAGCTTTGACGCCTTCATCATCATACAGGTAGAAACCCCAGCTGTTTGGTATTGTTGGGTCTTCAATAACAGTAACAACTTCACTCCCAATTTTTTGTCCAAGCATCTCTGGTTTGACAAAGCTCTCTCCAGCTTGAGCTGCCTCCCTTCCAAAAATCCTATCAGCTTCATAAGGATGTCCAACGCTCTCGTGAACAGCTATTCCTGCAACTTCTGGACTTATAACAACATCTACCTTTCCTTCTGGCGGCTTCTTTCCTTCCTTTATTAATCTCTGCAAGGCTTTAACATCATTTAATGCTTTCTTCCAGGGTTCTGCCTTCTCTATCAACTCAAGACCACCAGTGAAAGCTGTCTGAACAAACGGAGCTTGTTCAACTTGACCTTCCTCAAAAACCACCAAGTTGTATGTTATTGAGACCCTTGGAATGACACTCTCAACTTTTGCTCCTTCATTGTTGACGAAATACTTGTGAGCAATCCAGTCTTGATAGCTTAAAAATCTCATTGGAACATTGACTCCACTGTTCAGAACTTCTTCTTCGATGAGCTTTAGATACTCCATCTTTTCTTCTCCAGAATAGTCTCTGAAGTCTTTCTTCATTCTTACTTCGTAGTAAACTTCATGAAACCTCCCCTCGCTGAACTCTATTGGTCTGTTTCTAACTTTTGCCGCAGCTTTTGCAAGCTTAACAGCTTTCTTGACAGCTTCGCTGACACTTTCCTTTGTCAGAACGTTTGTTGATGCAAACCCCATTCCGCCATTTACAAGAACTCTAATTCCAATCCCTCTGTCAGCTCTTATGCCTAGCCCTTCTGGATTGCCGTTTTTCATGACAATATTTACTCCACTATGTTCCTCGAATCTTGCTTCCGCGTATTTTGCTCCAAGCTCTAAAGCCTTTTCAACAGCAAACTCAACAAGTTCATGCATGACTCCCACCTCTCATCTATGCATAGAAGAGTGCAATCCTTAAATATAAAATCGTTTCGCTTCGATGGATGTTGAAATGAGAAGCGAAGATAAAATTAAAGAGAAAGTTCAGATTTCCCCTGCAAGCCAGAGGAGAACTCCCTTAATGAACGGCCAGTTTGTGCTTATGTAGTTTCCGTAATACTTGTCGCTTATAGCTTTGCTTGAACCATAGGCTACGATTCTTCCTTCTCCAACCTCAACTGCTGCTGCGACAATTGGTTTTGATCCCTTCTCTTTTGTAATCTTTCCTGTCTGATCAACAGCATAGGAGCTTTCATAACCTCTGATAAGCCAAACTGCATCTCCAGATACATCCAAAGTATCACCGCCATAATACATCTTCCATGTTTCGTTGAGGAATTTCATTGCTGGATGCTCAAAGTTGTATTCACCAACGAACGGATAGTACGGCTTTCCATCGTTTATTTCATCATCCATAAGCTCATCGTCATTGAACTTGATGCCAAACTCTTCAGTTATCTTATTCAAGCTTCTGTAGTAAATGTACTAGTAAATGTACTTATGCCAGTCTCCGAGAATGAAGAGGCCCCCACCTTCTTTGACCCACTGCTTGATTGCTTGAGCTTCCTCATCTGTGATATCCGTCCCTGGATTAGTAATGATGAGAATGTCATAATCTTTGAGCTTCTCGTAGGTTAGCATTCCATAGTTAACATCAACTGTCCAGTTAAGTTCGTTCTTAATCCTGTTGATGAGACCACTCATCATGTCAGCATTGTAGTACTGATTATGACCTGAATCGATAAGCACTTTTACGAGCTTTGGAACTTTTATTGTTATGTTCTCAATTATTGTTGCATTTTCGCTAGTCATATTCTGTTGTTGAATCATCGCCTTGACTTGCTCAAGTGTTGAGTTTAGTATTGGGTTGATGTGCTCAAGCATCTTAATGGTTTCTTCGGTGATGACTGTTGCCTTCCTGAGTGGTATCATGAGCGGGATGTAGTAGCCCTTTTCCTTGTAGCCTGAAAGGCTCTCGTACTTCTGGTGAAGGCTGTTTATCTCTTCAACATTTGCCTGTATTGCCTCTATGTCCCTCTGAATTGGTGTTAAGTCAACTCCATACTCTTGGAGCTCTTCAATCATATCTGTAAACTGCTCATAAAGCTGGTCAAGCTCTCCTTTATGTTTCATGTATTTTTTATCATAATAGAGAACGAGAGTATGTGCAATAACATTGAAATCTGGAATGTGCGGCTTTATGTCCTCTGCATACCTTGGTTCAATCTTAAAGTTACCATAGGGATACCACACAATTCCTCTTATGTAGTCATATTTTGTATAGCTCGGGGTATAGTCGTAGAACTTATCGTCAATTCTAACTGGGCCACTACCGTCATCAACCGACCACTCCCCGTAGCTAAGGTTAGGATTGACAACCTTAACATCCCTGACCTCCACGAGAACACCTTCCCACTGCTCTTGGGCAACATCGCCCGTTGGGAGAATCACTGGATCAGGAACTTCAGCAGTACCCAAAACTTCTATGTTTCTCTGGTCGGTCAGGGTATCTTTGTAGTTGAGCTCAGTGAAATGATAGTGCTCCTCCACAAGAGCCTGAACGCTGACATAGTCACCAACCTTGACTGGCGGAGTGCTACCAGTGTAGACCCAGATTCCACTCCATGGCCCAGTACCATTCTGAATTGTGAATCCATAGTCTGTAACAAAAGTGACTACACCATAGGTCTTTACGAGAATATCTTCATAAACTGAAGCATCACCATCCTCGGTATTGCTCTGAATTTCTTGGATTGACGTCACTACACCTACCTCAACATAAGCAGTTTCTTGGGATAACAGGGATCCGTCCTCATCTTTGAGTATGACACTAATCTCGTGAGTGCCTAACCCCTCTGGAGTCCATGGAATGCCCACAGTTTTCTCTTCATTCTTCCCAATTGAAAATGTTGTGTTTTCGTAAATGACCTTTCCATTGACGGATATCGTTAGATTAAGGTTTGAGTAATCAAATTCATCATTGTTCTGCACGGTTACATTAATGTTTGTCTTTTCCCCTTTCCAAACTACTTTTGGAGCTTCAACATTGGTAATTTGAACGTTTTTGGGAAGAGTGTACTCCACGTTCAAATAAGGCCTATTGTCTGATGCATCTGTGGATGATATCTTCAGGTAGTTATTAGTAAGTGACTCATCAACGAGCTTGACGATGAAGCTGATAACATGATTGTCAGTTAGGTCAAGGTTAGCCATGAAGTCGGAAACATCAAAGCAGTACCAGGTGTTGTAGCTGTTAGCAGTTGCAGTAGCAACAAGTTCAATAGGCTCCGGAATGGCATCTGGCGTTTCTGAGCCAGCCCAATTATTAGTGGTCGTGTAAAGACCGATGTCAAAGGGACCATTCTTCACGTAGGTGACGTAAATGCAGAGGCTGGCAGACTCTATCTGTATATTCGTGGGCAATTCTGAGAGATCGAATTTCAAATATGCCCTTTCTTTCTGATAACTAGACGAATTTCCAACGTAAAGGACATAGTCACCATAAAAGCTGTCATAGTAATAGTCTTTCCAGTTAAAGGTCTCCCCATCTTTATAATAGCTGTATGCGTCGTCAATGGCCGTTAGAATGGAGTCCGTAGCTGTTACCGGCTTAATCATCCACGCTGGAACCATACTTAAAATCATTACAATAATCAAAAACAGACCCCACCTCTTCATAGTATCACCAAAATTCTAAAAACGCTCTCAAGTATAAATAGCTTTTCCTAGTGCTTTTGTATCACCTGTGATGTATAGATATCGACATTAGACAACAAAAAAGCAACAAAAGGGATAAAAAGGCCAGCACTTTTAACTGAACTTGGTGATTATATGCCAATCACAACAAAAACTGGTGATAAGGGAACAACTGGAATTTTCACTGGGGAAAGGCTGGCAAAGTTCTCACCGATTATTGAAGCCAACGGGGCAATTGATGAAGCAAGCTCTTTTCTTGGAGAAGCAAAGCACTACATTGGGGATGAGGAGCTTAGAGCCATTGTAGAGAAAATTCAAGTTGACCTGTATTCTCTCATGGCAGAGATAGCAAGCAAAGGCAAATACAAGAAGATTAGGGAGAGGGAGATAGAGGAGATAGAAGGGTTAATTAAAAAATTCGAAGAGGAAGTCCAGCTGAAATCTTTTGTAATCCCTGGCTCAACAATAGCGAGCGCAAAACTTGACGTCTGCAGAGCTGTTGTGAGAAGGGCAGAAAGAAAAGTTGCAAGGCTCCTTTTGGAATATGGATTTGGCGAAGATGCCCTAAAATATCTCAACCGCCTAGGTGACTTGCTGTTTATTATGGCGCGTTATATTGAGTGGAAAGAAGGCAAACTCAAATATGCAAAAAGCTGAGTGGTTAAAATGGGGAAGGAAAAAATAATAGGTATCCTTGGCGGTATGGGCCCTATGGCAACTGTTGAGCTATTTAAAAGAATAGTTCTGAAAACCCCAGCAAAAAGAGACCAGGACCATCCAAGGATTATAATCTACAACAATCCAAAAATTCCCGATAGAACAGCTTACATTCTCGGTAAAGGTGAAAATCCCCTGCCAGAACTCATTGACAGTGCAAAAAAGCTTGAAAGCTGGGGAGCAGATTTTATAATAATGCCCTGCAACACAGCACACTTCTTCGCCGATGAGATCCAGAAGGCAATAAACATTCCACTAATCAACATGATTGAGGAAACTGCCGAATATGTTAAACAGCTGGGGATTAAACGAGTTGGACTGCTGGCAACAACGGGAACATTAACTAGTGGAATTTATCAGAAAGCTCTGGAAAAGAGAGAGATAAAAGCGATAATACCAAATGAGGAAGAGCAAGAGAAAGTCATGAGAGGCATCTACGAAGGAATCAAAGCTAACAAGTTCGAGCTTGGGAGAGAACTCCTGTTGGAGATAGCCAAAAAGCTTGAAAAGGAAAGCGAAGGCATCATTGCGGGCTGCACTGAGGTAAGTGTTGCGCTGAAACCTGAGGATTTGGAGGTTCCGCTAATTGATCCAATGGATATTATAGCTGAAAAAGCTGTGAAGCTTGCTCTGAATCTCTAAAGCCACCCTTTTCTTTTGAAATAATAGAGCATGCTAAGTGATGTCATCAACATAACAAGCAGAACTGCAGGGTATCCATAACGCCAAGTCAGCTCTGGCATGTAGCGGAAGTTCATACCGTATAGTCCAGTTATGAACGTCAGAGGTATGAAAATTGTCGAAATTACTGTTAGTACTCTCATGATCTCATTTATTCTCATTGAGATTGTGGAGTAGTAAATATCTATGAGACCATTCGCCATCTCACGCTGGCTTTCTATTAGGTCAAGAACTTCCAGAACGTGGGGCATTAAGCTCTCTAAGATATGGCCTTGTGTCCTCTTCAAAGAACCTTGTACCTTCAAGCTGCAGCTCCCTAAAGACCTCAAGGAGAGGGAAAATTGCACGCCTCATGAAGAGGATTCTTCTGCGTATTGTGTGAATTTTCCTGAGCATTTCTCTGTCGCTGTTACGGAGTATCTTATCCTCTATCGCCTCCATTTTTGCATTTATCTTATCCAAAATTGGGATATAGTTGTTAATTACCGCATCAAGGAGGAGAAAAACCAAATAATCCGCTTTTTTCTCCCTAACAAGTCCTTCTCGCTTCCTAATACTCTCTCTTATAGGGTTGAAAACATCACCCTTTACTTCCTGCAGAGTTATCACGTAGTTATCCTTCAGAAATATTGCAGTTTTCTCCCTTTTTAATCCTCCAGAGGATTCATAGACTTGATAGAGGAGTACAAAAAGATAATCCTCAAAAATTTCAACTTTTGGTCTGCTTTTTGAACGGAGGATTGACCTTATCGAGGTGTCATAAAGACCAAAAGTTTTCTTTAATTCATCCAGATAAGCAATACCATCAATGTTTATCCATACCACAGAATATTCCGTGTAATTAAGGGCTTCCTCAATGTTCTCAAGCCTCTTTTCCGTAAATTTATCCTTTGAATATGCAAAGAGCGTAATCTGTGGATTCCCCATTTTCAACACCTAAAATTCAATTACCATGCCACTATGAAGCTTATGGAACCTATCTCCGTAAGCTTTCAAAAATTCAGCTTCTGCTTTTAGTCCAGTACAATGTCCCGTATAAACTTCTTCGACACCAAGCTCTTGGAAAGCTTTGACAGTTTGCTTTATCCTCTCACCGCTGGCATCAATGAGATGGAATCCCCCAATAACTGCCCTCACTTTCTTGATGCCTGTAATTTCAACGGCACGCTTAATTATGCTCACAATTCCAGCATGAGAGCAACCGCTAACGACTACCAGCCCTTGCGAGGTTTTTATAACCAAGCTCATGTCATCTAAAAGTTCATCCCTCACAAGTTTGCCATCTTCTACTGTATAAAGCCCCAAAGTTGCTTTCTCAAAGTCTTCTCTCTTCCTTATTTCCCCAGTAGAATAGATATCTTCAACGATTTGAAACGGCTCATCCACTAGGTATAACTCTGCTAACTCTTCAATCTCTTCTCTTGAAAATGGAATTCCAACATGCCTCAGATATGGCTCTGTTATAAAATGTCTTCTGAATATTAAAGGATGTGCAATGACTGGAATTCTCCTTTTGATGGCTTTAAGCATCCCCAATAAGCCACCAGTATGGTCATAGTGGCAGTGTGATAAAAATATGTAGTCAATGCTCTCTGGCTCTAACCCTAATATGCCCATATTGTATAAAATTGGCTTTTCGCTTTGTCCGACGTCAAAAAGAATGCGCTTTTCTCTGTGTTCAATTAGAAAACTTATGCCATGGTGACCTAAGAAAGGACTTTCATAACCAGAATAATCTTCAACAAGGGTGTAGATTCTTGTCATCAGTAACCACCCAAGGAATTAAGAATCCAAAGTAATTATGCTTTTCTCTTCCATAATTGTTATTAAATGAAGAAACGAATCCCAATTTTAGGTGGTTCTATGAAGCTCGAGGAGGTCTCAAGGATAGTCATGCGTGAAGTTCTAGATGTTCAGAAAGGGGAAGAAGTGCTGATAATAACAAATCCCGGAGAGATTCTTGGCATTTCATTGAGCCTTTTCAATGCTGCTAGGGAATTTCACGCTAAGCCTACAATCATTATTCAAGAGCCAAAGACTTCACTTGAATTTGCAGAGCGAAGTGTAATTGAGGCCATAAAAAGTGAACCGGACATAGTAATCTCAATAACTGAGAAAAAATTGGGGAAAGATGCATTTGGATTGAATATCGGATATGTAGGAAGAGACAACCAAAAGTATACCCACATTTTTGAAAAGCTCCTCCGGGGAGATAGAAAAATACGCTCCTTCTGGAGCCCTGGAATCACTGTAGACATGTATCTGAGAGCTGTTCCAATTGATTATGAGAGGCTTAGGTATGAGGCACAAGTCTTAGCTGAAATTTTTGATAAAGGGAAAGAAGTGCATGTAGCAACTGAAAAAGGAACAGATTTGTGGATTAACATCAAAGGAAGAAAAGCATTCAGAGACGATGGTGATTTTAGAAAACCTGGAAAAGGTGGCAACTTGCCCGCTGGAGAAGTATTCATTTCTCCCGCAGTTGGAAAAAGTGAGGGAGTGATAGTTTTTGATGGAACTCTGGGCTTAGGGGGAAAAAGTATACTCTCCAAAAATCCTGTAAAAGTATACGTTAAAGAAGGTTTTGTGCAAAAGATTGAAGGTAAAGAAGAAGCTAAAAAGCTTGAAGAGGCCATAAGGAGAGCAGAGGAAAGAGCGCTTAAAATGGGAAAAGAAGAGCTGGCTAAGAATGCATGGCACTTGGGAGAACTCGGTATAGGACTAAATCCGAGAGCAAAAATTGAGTGGAAAGCTCCTTGAGGATGAGAAGCTCAGAAATACAGTCCATATAGCAATTGGGGCAAACTATGATAATGATGCTCCAGCTTTGAACCACTTTGATTGTCTCATTCTTAATCCAACGGTTGAAGTTGACGGGGAGAAGATAATGGAGAAAGGAAAATTCCTTATCTTTTAATCCTCAACTTTATAAGCTGGAACCAGCTTAGAGTAAGTAGGTGATAAAATGGAGATCGGTGTAGTCGGAAAGCCAAATGTGGGAAAATCAACCTTTTTCTCTGCAGCAACTTTAGTAGATGTTCAGATAGCCAATTATCCATTCACTACTATTGAGGCGAACGTTGGAGTGAGTCATGTTATAGCAGAGCATCCATGCAAAGAGCTTGGCTGTGTTCCAAATCCACAGAACTACGAGTATAGAGACCGGTTAGCCTTGATTCCAATAAAGATGATTGACGTAGCTGGACTTGTACCCGGTGCACATGAGGGAAGGGGTCTAGGAAACAAATTTTTAGATGACCTAAGAATGGCCTCAGCGTTGATTCATATCATTGATGCAAGCGGAAAGACTGATGCTGAAGGACAGCCCACAGATTACCATGATCCCGTTGAAGATATTGAATTTCTGGAGAAAGAGATAAACTACTGGATCTATGGAATTTTAAAGAAGAATTGGGATAAATTTGCTAAAAGGGTTAAACTTCAACATCTAAATCTCGCAAGAGCCATTGCAGAGCAACTGACTGGAATTGGGGTCAGTGAGGAAGATGTCCTTGAAGCTTTGCACAAAACAAACTTAAGCAATGACCCAACCAAATGGAGCGATGAAGATTTGTATAACTTTGTCAGCGAACTTAGGAGAATAAATAAGCCAATCATAATAGCGGCAAACAAAGCAGATACGGCAAGCGATGAACAAATAAAGAGACTTATCGAAGAAGGGAAGAAAAGAGGCTATATTGTCGTACCAACTTCAGCTGTCGCTGAGTTAACGCTTAGAAAGGCAGCGAAAGCTGGCTACATAGATTATCTCCCCGGTCAAAGCGATTTCAAAATTTTAAAACCCCTCAGCTCAAAGCAGCAGAAAGCGTTGGAGCTTATCAAAGAGAAAGTCCTCGAGAGATTTGGCTCAACGGGAGTTCAAGAGGTCATCAACAAAGCTGTTTTTGAATTACTGCAGTTGATTCCAGTTTATCCCGTTGAGGACGAGAATAAGATGACTGACAGCTTTGGAAACGTTTTGCCTCACGTGTTCTTAATGAAGAAAGGCTCAACGCCGAGGGACTTAGCATTTAAAGTGCACACCGATCTAGGGAAGACATTTCTCTATGCAATAAATGCAAGAACACACAGAAGAGTAGGGGAAGACTATGAGCTTCAATTCAACGACATTATAAAAATTGTAGCTACCGCAAGATGAGTTCTCTAAGTGAGTGCGGAAGAAGTACTACTAGCAAAATTGCTCCCGACCCGCAGATATTTTTATTTTCTCCCTCAATTTTTGTCTCACTTGAAGCAACTTGGCTTTTTGTGAAGTTCTCACACGGGTTAAATCCAATTCTCTGAAGGGTTATATCGGCCATATAAACTTCAAAGCCGTATTTATCTGCATATTTGCAAACGACTTTGGAAAATTCTTCTACCTGCTTCTCATTGTCTAAATCCACATAGCTTAAAGCCAAGACTTTAACATTCAGCTTCTTCAGCATTTCGGCTTGAGCAAGAACCCACTGCAAGTCGGCATCTTGATAAATCTTGTATTTATTGTCATTGAAATCATAATAAGTTATGAAATCCTCAAAGAGGATGTAATCAACATAGGGAGCAATTTCTTTGGTTATTGAAAAGCCTCTGTTTGCTACAATAACTATATCAGGATATTTTTCACGAATTGCTTTAATGAGTTCGACCATTGCTTCTCTCTTTTCGGGATACTTATCAACGTAGTCCAAATTGTCCAAAAAGACACCATCAAAACCTTTTGAGAGGATATACGGGACAGCTTTATTGAGAACTATGTCTCTCCACTGTGGAGAGGAAAAGTCAACTTCTTTCTCATCCCATGTTTCCCAATGTCCTATTATTATACTATCAGGAACTTCCTCAGCCCAAGGCTCCCAGTCGCCGATAGTTGCTAGGCTTAAATAACCCACAACGGTTACGTTTTTGGCTTTCAGCTCTTTGATATAGTTTTCTTCCACTAAAGGAGAAAGAATAAGGAGATTGAACTTTGAGAGTTCATTTACATTGGAAGGGGATACATCACCATAATAAACTGCAAAGCTTGCATAAACAAGAGTCTGAAGGGATATAAAAACAAAGGTCATAAAAGTTAAGTATCCTTTCATTTGGCATCACTTTACTCCTTCCAAATATAGAATCTTATCTCACAAGGAAAATACTCCTCTGGAACGGGAGTCCAATAATTAGCCCAATAATTTACCGGTGTAAGTAGACCTTCATGTGTTATCACCTGATACCCTGCCACATTAGGTGGTTTATTCATGCATATTAGTGCCAACTGGGCTTTTCTTATAGGTGTCGTTATTGCCCAGATTTTGTACTCCACTTTGTATGTTCCATCGCCATTATCTACTAAATAAGCCTCAACTTTTATATCTCCATAATCGGCAGTTATGTTGTTAAAAAGCCCTGGATTTAGAGTTATTTCATTATAATGAGGCACCTCTTTAGCGGCTCCTTTAAGATACCTAACTCCAATAGCAACAATAATAATCACTAAAGCAACAACAAAAAGATACTCAAGAGAGCCTTGGCCTTTCTTAATTCTCATGCCTTGTCACCATATAAAATTCCAAAGAAGAAATATTTTACTCTTTCTGTACATATTTGGGTAATTCTTTAAGCATCTCTTGATATAGTCTTGGCTCTACATCTTCTTTGCTTAATCCTAACAGCTTTGCAACTTCCCAAATCCTTTTCTTGGCTTTTTCAATATCATCGCTCATAACCTCTATGTCAAGAAAATCCCCAAGTCCTTCAACGTGATTGAGCTCAAAAGTCACATCACCGAGTTTGTAAACATACCGATGTTTCTTAACCCACACATCTTCCTTAAATCCTAAGCGCTTTAGAATGATCTTCATCTTTTCAAAATCTTCGACTTTCACTTCAATTTCATCGAACTCCTCATTTTTCTCATCCTTAATATCTTTGTATCCGAGAATGACTTCATTTAGATTAACAATCCGTCTGATTCTTAAAAGTCGTTTTGGAGAGAGGGAGAAATACAAATCTTCTTGAATCTCTTCTCCTACAAATTCAGCTCCAAGAGCTTCAATTTTCTTTTTAATTTCATCTAGATTAACCCTAAATTTTATCTCGATCTCCATTTAAATCCCCGCGAGAAATCCAATGATTTCCTCACCCTTCTTGAATGTCCTAATTGGGAATACCAACACTTCTTTTAGAGTCGGTATGCTCCTTATGTTGTCCTCTATGAACTTATCGAGCTTTTCTTGGGTTTCTTCTCCGACTAGGGCGACAATCTTGTCTTCTTCACTCTTAGCAACCATGAGAACATTTGGCAACATTGCAAGGGTCTTTGTTATATATTCGAGATACCTCTCAAGGAAGTCCTCGATAACGGGCTTCTCAACTCTTAAGATTAGGAAAGCAACGTGTTTAGGTCTAAGGCTTTCTCCAAGAATAATCGTGTATCTCTCTATTATTCCTCTCTCTTGAAGTTTTTTAATCCTAAAGTGTATAGTGGACTCTGGCTTGTTTAGTCTTTCGCTGATCTCAGAAATAGTCAACCTAGCATCCTCTTTAAGAAGTTTCAATATTGCCCTGTCCAAATCATCAAGCTGTAACATTTTATCCCCCCCACCTTTTGTATAAGTTATGACTGATACCCAAAATGTCTAAGATTTTACCAATTATAAAGTTTATCATATCGTCTAAATTTTTAGGATTATGATAAAATCCTGGAGATGCTGGCATGATAATGCCTCCTGCTTGGGTAATTTTCAACATGTTTTCAATATGGATCAGATTCAAAGGAGTCTCCCTAACCAGCAAGACTAGCTTTCTCCTCTCCTTTAAAGCCACATCCGCAACCCTAGTTATCAAGTTGTCAGCGTAACCATTGGCTATAGCACTTAATGTTTTCATTGAACATGGAGCAATTACAACGGCATCAAACTTATATGAGCCAGAAGCAATTGGTGCAAAAAGGTCATTTTCCCCATAATCTGGCCTAAAGTCAATCCCAACTTCATGGCGAATTACTGCCAAACCCGTTTTTGACGCAACTGTAATAACATCATGACCCAACTCCCTCAGCGTTTCTATGAGTCGAAGCCCATAAATTACTCCGCTGGCCCCAGTTATTGCAACTACGATTTTCATGCTCTCACCACGAGTAGTGTTTTTAGAGCACACTTCTACTAATTCGTATGTTATCCAAACTATTAAACGTTTTCCATAAGGACACAAAATGATTTTTCAAACAAACAACTTTATAAATATCCTCTAGAAATGCTATAAATAGGTGTAAAGATGGATAAAGGAAGGCATACCAAACTTCTCATCAATAAAGCCTTGGAGATTATTAACGAAGTCGATGCTAGAGCACTGGTCATAATAATACCTTCCTTTGAAGGAGAACTCCCTGAATTAGATGTGCCAGTAATAGTAGTCGGGAAAGATTTCGATGTATCTAATCCTAGAATTAAAAAAATCCCTTTACCCCTTTCTCTAGGAATAAAGAACGTTATAAACCTTGTTTCTGCGTTTCTTATTGAAAACAACATCATTTCTGATGGAGAAACCTTTGTTTACGTTACCCCAAACACTCTTGGAGTAAGAACAGTTAAAAAAGGAATAGCTACTATAAAAGGCTTCTTTGAGGAAGCCCAAACAGTTCTCCAAAGGCTACTTGAGATAGCGGTAGAGCTTAGCCTAGAAGGAAAAGAAGGCTACCCGGTGGGAACAATATTTGTAGTTGGAGACACCAAAAATGTCCTAAAACATTCCCATCAGATTATTCCAAATCCTTTTAAAGAACATAGACTGAATGTTTTGGACAAAAATGTAAAAGGGATAATCAAGGAATTTGCTATGCTCGATGGGGCCTTTATTATAAGCAGCACTGGGAGAATCTTAGCAGCAGGCAGATACCTAGATGTTAATCCAAAAAAACTTGATGTCCATTTGCCACCGGGATTAGGAAGCAGGCATCTAGCTGCTGCCAGTATCTCAAAGAAAACAAAAGCAACGGCCATAACACTCTCAGAGAGTGGGGTGATTAGAGTTTTCAAGAATGGCGAAATAATTCTTGAATATAATCCGAGAATGAGATACTGAATCAAAATAAAGAAGAGAGGCCTCAGAAGAGCCATTGGTTCTCAATACACTCATCACACGGTGGCTTTTCGCCGGCAATTGCCTTGAACTTCTTGTAGATACACTCTGGCAGGCCGAGAGGACATCTGTCTGGAGTAAGCTCTGGTCTAACTTTTGTTGGGTCGAGTTTTATCTTGATGTATGCTTCATACTCTTCAACCTTCTTCCATGGAAGAATCTTTGCTCCATAGATCACTAAGTTGTCATAAATCTTTGCATAGTCACCAACAACTGCTCCCTCTTTAAGAATGACGTTCTTTCCTATCACTACCCCTTCTCCAAGGATTGAGTCCTTAATTTCGCTTTTCTCCTTGATTATGTCGCTTCCAATGAGAATTGACCTCTTCAAGTATGCCTTGTCCTCGATTATTGTGTTCGGTCCAATGTAAGTGTAAGCCTTAATCTTTACTCCATGTCCTACTTTTGCTCCGCTGTCAATGTAAACTGGCCCTTGAATCTCAACGTCCTCCGGAACTTCAGCATCCTCTTTTATCGTAAAGTATCCATCTTCCCTCGCAATTTCATCAAGAGCTATCTGGTGGGCATAGAACAAGTCTTCTGGGGATCCTAAATCAACCCAATAGTTATCCTTTGACATCTTATAGCCATAAACCAAGCCTTGGCTTACAAACTTTGGAAGAACTTCTCTCTCGAAGTAAACTTCCTTGCCCTTTGGAATTTCCTTCAAAACCTCTTTACCTACAACATAAATTCCAGCATCAATTAAGTTTGTCTTTGGTCTCTTCGGCTTCTCTTCAAACTCTATCACCTTTCCTTCCTCATCAGTTATCACAACACCATACTTCTCTGGGTCATACACTTTTGTCAGAGCTACTGTTATTAGACCATCGTTCTTTTTGTGAGCTTCAATGAGCTCTGCAAAGTTAAAGTTCGTGAACACATCTCCATAAATCACTAAGAACTCGTCGCTGACATATTCCTCAACGTTCTTAAGCGCTCCACCTGTCTCCAGGGGCATTGGATCATTAACGAATCTTATGTCCTTTGGATAATCGCTCATTTTTTCCTCTATAAACTCTCTAATCTCTCCCCTCATATAATGAACGGAGAGAATTATTTCGTCAATCTCTTTAACTTTCTCTAAGCTCTCTAAGAGGTACTGCAGGTTCGGCTTTCCGAGAACCGGAACCATAGGCTTTGGTCTCGTTGATGAAATTGGCCTTAATCTTGTTCCAAATCCTCCAGCAAGAATAACAGCTTTCATTAACACCACCGATAATAATTAAAAGAAAGCCTCTTATATATTTTGCTCCTCGGGTGAGAATGTTGAGTAGAGAGCTATTAGACAAAACTAAGCATGCTATTCCCTTAAATCAACTCTAAAGCTCTTCTCAGAAACGTGGTAAATCTGCCCTTTGAAGCGGATGCAACTTCCGGGACATATCTTCTTTAGCGGACAACGTTCACATATAGAGCTTCCAAGCTCAACCTTTTCCACATATCCCAAACTTTCAAGGATTTTGATTATCCCTTCAACTTCCTCAACATCTAAGTTGAGCTTTTCCGCGATCTCTCTAGGATTACTGACTCCCTTTTTTATCAGCTCAAACACACTTTCAAGCTTTCCCATTGCATAATCCCCCAAAAAACATTAAAAACTAAGCAGGATTCCCAAATTGTAAACCAGAATACCCATCACAGTCGCAAGGATTAAGTTATATATCACAGCTACAAGTGCCCACTTTGTTCCTCCTTCGGCTCTTATTGCTGCAATAGTTGCTATACAAGGGAGGTAGAGCGTTGTTACCAGACTCAAAACAAATGCCTGCAGTGGCGTCATTGCCTGTCTCATCAAGACAGCTAGAGCCTCTTCGCTCTCACCAACTCCATAAATTACACCGTATGTTGCGATAACATTTTCTTTAGCGATTATACCAAAGATTAAGCTAACTGCAGCCTTCCAATCCAAACCCATAAGCTTCGCCAAAGGCTCAAATGCTCTGCCAAGCATTTCTACATAGCTCAAACAAGTACCAACTGGCTCAGGATGGCTACTCAGATACCATATTGCCACTGCTCCAGCAAGAATTACTGTTCCAGCTTTTCTTAAAAACTCCTTACTTCTCTCCCACGAATGTATTACAACACTCTTCCAGGAAGGAATGAGATAGTCAGGGAGTTCAATTATGAACGGACTCTCTTCTCCCTTAACAACAAGTCTACCCAGTATCAGCGCTGAAATCAGAGCCAATCCGAGAGAGATTGCATAAATGCTAACGGCAACTAATGCTTTGTGCTCCTCAAAGAAAACTCCAGCGAGAAATGTTATGACAACCATCCTCGCACTGCATGGAACCAATGGATTAATTAGCATTGTTAAAATCCTATCTCTTTCATCGTCTAAAGCTCTGGTAGCCATAACAGCCGGGACATTGCACCCAAAGGCTAAAACCATTGGGATAAAGCTCTTTCCGGGCAAGCCGAACTTCCTCATTATCCTTTCCATGACAACAGCTGCTCTAGCCATGTATCCGGAGTCCTCAAGGATTGACATGGCAACGAAGAGCAAGAATACTAGTGGGAAGAAGCTTAAAACTGAGCCAACACCACCAATTATCCCATCAACTACCAAACCTCTAAGGGTTTCATTTGCTATATGACTTCCGACCAAATCCCCTAAAGATGCAAAGAGTAAATCCAAAGTTTCCTGCATGGGTGTTCCAATTGTAAAAACAAACTTAAAGAGGAAGTAGAAGATGATAAGGAGGGAGATCATACCATAAATTGGGTGAGTTAGGATTTTATCAAGCTGATCACTTATTGTTTCTTTCTGCTCAGCAAAGTGAGTAACGAACTGATGAATTAAGTTGTCAATGAACTCATACTTCTGGTTAGCAATGATTATGTCAAGGGAGCGCTTGTAATATTGTTCAAGCTCGCTTATGTGCTGCAGAATCTCGTCCATCTTTCCTTGTCCCAACTGCTTCAAAACAAGCTTTATTACTTCTTCATCTCTCGTGAGAAGCTTTATAGATAACCACCTTACGTTGTACTTTTCAGCCAGAGGGGTTTCTTTCAGAATCTCGCTTATGTGGGAGATTTCTCTTTCAATGATTTCATCATAAACAGGAACAACGGGATTAGTTGTGATTTTTCCATCAGCCATAGCAACAATCGTTCTCTTAAGCTCCTCAATTCCAATACCTTCCTTTGCATTCGTCGGCACGACAGGAATGCCAAGAACTTTCTCCATCTTCTTAAAATCAATGACAGCACCTTTCTTTTTCGCTAAATCAATCTTGTTTAAAGCAATTATCACGTTTTTAACGCCCATCTCAAGGATTTCCATTGTTAAGAAAAGGTTCCTCATCAAACATGAAGAATCAATAACGTCAACTATGACATCGGCATTTCCTTCAAGAATGAAGTTCCTCGCTATAAGCTCATCAATAGAATGAGCTGTCAAAGAGTATGTTCCAGGCAGATCAACAACCAGAAACTCCCTATCTTTATACTTCATGATCCCTTCTTTCTTCTCCACAGTAACTCCCGGCCAGTTGCCAACATGCTGTCTCAATCCAGTTAAAGCGTTGAATATTGTAGTCTTGCCAACATTTGGATTGCCAGCGAGAGCAACAACCTTTAGCATCAACGCTCCCTCCTGACGATGATTTTGTCAGCTATTCCTCTGCCGAGTGCTATTCTTGAAGAGCCAACAGCTATGATTATTGGCCCTGGAGCAGAAGACTTAATCACCCAAATCCTAGTCCCAGGAGTAATCCCCAAGCCTAGTAATCTCTGCCTCGCTCCCACGCCTCCTTGAATATCCACTACAACTCCTCGCTCTCCTTCCCTCATTTGACTTAAACGAACATACATGAACATCACCATTAGGTTAACCTAATTTTAATATTTCCTTTATAGGAAAGATTAAAAACTTTTGGTAAGCCTAACAAAAGGATTAGGTTTGAACTTTGAAGTAATAAGGATTATTTTTCAGCCATGGAGGTTTGAAAAGTAACTTGCATATTATAAAAAAAATACTTGCAAAAAAATTTAAATAAATTAGTGTTTTCTTGGAATTTTAGAAAAGTATTTAACTAAGAAAGTTAAAAATAATTTGATATATTGTCATGTGAGGTGGGAGTATGGAAAAAGATGAAAGTGGTGTTATAAAAAAGAGCGAAACTTCTTTGGGACTTGAAGAAAACGTTGAAGCAGCTTTAGCATATGTGCTTGGGTTTTTGACAGGTATAATATTCCTGTTGTTAGAAAAAGAAAGCGAATTCGTCAGATTTCACGCAATGCAGTCAACGATAACGTTCCTAGGAATTTTCATACTACAACAACTGTTGAGATTTATTCCATTCCTAGGTGGAATACTAGCTATGCTTTTAAGCCTTGTCGGCCTTGTCCTATGGATCTTAGGCATAGTTAAAGCATACCAAGGAGAATATTACAAGTTCCCAATTGTCGGAGGCATAGCAGAGAACCAAGTTAAAAAAATGAGCAGCTGAGGCAAATTTTTAAAGCCTCTCTTTTTACTTTATACCATGCTTTCAGAAGTGATAAGAGAGATTGAGCAGTTTGCAAAAAACACTAGACTTTATGAAAAGAAAATACTTCTCATGTTTTCTGGAGGAAAAGACAGCAGTTTAGCTTTATATATTATGAAAAAAGCTGGTTTAGATGTTTCTGCCCTAACTTTCTTCCATAAGTGGAGCTGGAGAGAGCCTATGCTGTGGGCAATAGACTTCACTAAAAAGCTTGGAGTTAAGCATTATCTTGTCGACATAACAGAAGGACTCCTCAAGAATTCAATTGGAAAGAAGGGTCCAATATGCATTCACTGCAAAAAAGTTATGATGAGGAATGCCTACTGGTTCGCAAAAATTAACGGCTTTGATATTTTGGCAAAAGGAGACAATGCAAATGACAAAATAATCGGGGCTCTGCTCGATCAGTGGAAGGGAGATATAAGGCTGAGTGAAATTCCGAGAATTGGAATTCCGATATTCAGACCTCTGATAAAGTATACTGCTGAAGAAGTTGAAAAGCTTGCGGAAGAAGCGGGGATAAAACCTTACAGAATGTATGAATATGGAAGAAGGAGGCAATGGAGAGAGGGCTGCCCCCTGCAGTATATTGACAAATTTGAAATCATTAAGCGAGAGTACCTCGATTTGGCTTATGAAGTGAACTACGAAATAAGTAAGCTTGCAAGAAGATACAAGGTTAGGATGAGCGTGAGAGTGCCGAGTTTTGAATTGCTTTGTCATGGATGTAATGAGGAAATTTTGAAAGAAACTGGGCAAATCGTGAGGAGGTTCAAAAATGTTGCCGCTCGGGAAAATAAGAAGTGAAGTTCTAAATGAAATTATTTTGCATAACCTTAACATTGAAGATCCGAAAGTTTTTATCGGTCCGAGAGAGGGCTTTGATGCCGCAGTTCTTGAATATGACAATGAAAGTTATCTGGTCATAGCAACTGATCCAGTTCTAGGCGTTCCAAAGGAACATTTTGGATTCTTCACATATCATTTCGCAGCAAGCGATGTTGCAGTTTTTGGCGCTGAGCCGAGATGGCTGGTTGTTGACTTATTGTTACCCCCTGGTTCCACTAAAGAAGAGCTCGCTCAAATAATGGAGGAACTCAATGAAGAGTGCAGAAAATACAGAACAGCTGTAATCGGTGGGCATACGGGAGTTTACACCACGACTAAAGAAACAACTGCTACCACAACGGCACTTGGATTTGTGAAGAAAGAAGAGCTGAGATTACCGTTAGCAAAACCCGGGGATGATATAATAATAACGAAGGGCGTTGGGATAGAGTTTGCCGTTGGAGCGGCTTACTTTAAAAAAGAGAAGATTAAGGGGATTCTAACTCCTAGTGAAATAACCAAGCTTAGAGAGATGTACAAGCTTGAAACTGTCGTCCCTGATGCCCTAGCTGTAAGAAAGCTCGTGAGAGGGATGCATGATGCAACCGAAGGAGGTTTAACAGCCCTTCATGAGATAGCCGACAATTCAGATGTTGGCTTTAGAGTCTGTTATGATAGAATTTACATCCCGCCTCTCGTCAAAAAAGTCCTTGAAGCTTTTGATGTGAATCCTTTAACTGTCTCATCAACCGGAACGCTGATAATAATTTCTCCTAAGGAGAATTCCTCAAGAATAATCAAGGAGCTATCTAACAATGGAATTAAAGCTTTCATCATTGGCAAATTTACAGAAGAAAAAGACAGAGTTTTAGTGAAGAACAGCGAAGAGGAGGAGTTCCCAAGATTTGAAAGCGATGCCTATGCCGAGATTTACTAATCACTTAACCTTATATCTCAACAGTGCAGCAATTCCTCCCAAAGCTTTCAGCTTTTCACCGCCCTCATGCTCCGAACTAACAATTACTATCTCCCCCCTCATCTGTCTGACGAACTCCATAAGCTGCTCAATCTTTTCTCTCATCCCCCCCTTCAAAAGCTCATCTAAAACGAGTAGAGTCTCAATTGCTCCATAATTCGCTGCTTCTTCGACCTCTTTTATACCATAAGCCACCAATCCATTCTTTGCAATCTCCTCTATGACCTTCTCCACGAGCTGAATTTCCTTTGCGACTCTGTTTTCATGGTAAACTTTGTCAACGGTTCCTCTCCTAATGACCTCATAAATCCCTGTTCTTCCTGTAACACTCGTGTCCTCAATTACAACACGCTTTGCTAACTCCGGATAATTCTCCTGAAGGAACTTGTAAAAGTTCTCTTTCACAAAGCCGGGACCAGCAACAATAGCTTTATCCACCTTTTCTCTCTCCATAATTTCAACCATTGTCTTTGCTAAATCGTGGAAGAACTTCATTTCCTCAGCTTCTCTATTTGTGGTGTATCTCTTTCCCCCAAGGTTATGTCTTATGTTGGCAATTATATCAACGCCATATTCTCTCACGAGAGCAATATCAGCCTCACCATCGTCCACAACAACAATCATAATTCTCGCTCTCTGAGAAGCTTCAACGGCCTGCTTTAACCTTTCCAACTGGTGAGCCTTCCATTTAGGCTTTTGAATAGTGATAACGCTGTTCTCTTCAACTGCTATTGTGTGATACTTGCCAAGGGGAACTTCCTCTCTTGAGGCATAAACTATTGGACCAATAACCCTCAATGCATTTGCAAACTTGTGGAAGTTGATTTTTTCAGCTCTAATACCCAAAAACACTGGAATTGCTTGGACCTTTTCTGGTCTAAGGGAATCACTTCTCTGACTTTGCTTTCTGAGGGTCTTTGCATAAACTACATCTCCCTCCTCAATGATGTGATAGAGATGCCAGAGGTCATCGAGAGTTTCAGCTTTAACTTTAATCTTGCCCTCCTTGGGATTCTGGTCAAGTATTTTCATTCTCTCACCTCCCTTTGAGAATTTGGAAAAATGCTTTTAAATACTGTTGGATGGTAACAAAAGAATAGAGAAAGAAATGCCCAACTCAGATAAGCTCTCTCTCCATCTTTGTGAGCCTCTTTGCTTCATCCTTCGTTATAACAACTGTATCCTCAATTCTGACGCCACCAAGCTTTGGAATGTAAATTCCTGGCTCAATCGTTATGACCATTCCCTCTTTGAGAACAGTCTCATCGTACTGGCTTATTCTCGGAGGTTCATGAATTTCTAACCCAACTCCGTGACCAAGGCTGTGGATAAAGTAATCACCATAACCATATTCCGCTATGATGTCCCTTGCTATGCTGTCGAGTTCTTTCGCAGTCATTCCTGGCTTAGCTTTTTCAACAGCTGTCTTTTGAGCCTCAAGAACTATCTCATAAATCTCCTTCTGCTTCTCATTGGGTTTTCCAACAACTATGGTTCTGGTGATGTCAGAATTGTAGTGCCTATAAAGTGCACCTAAGTCTATGACAACCAAATCTCCTCTCTCAATCCTCTTATCGCTTGCAATCCCATGAGGGAGAGCTGACCTATAGCCGCTGGCAATGATTGTATCAAAGGCTGGCTTTTCAGCACCGTTCATCTTCATAACATACTCAACTTTTGCTGCTATTTCCCTTTCTCTCTTCCCTTCGCTGATTTCTTCAATAGCTGCCATAACAGCCATGTCAGCTAATTCACACGCACTTTTAATTATCTCGATTTCTTCTTTGGTTTTTACGATTCTAAGGTCTTTTATAACATCATCAATGCTCCTGAACTCCTTTATCTCAGCTTTTTCTTTAAGTCCATTCATGAAGGAAAAGCTTGTTGAACCTTCAATTCCCAAAACACTGTAAGGTTTGAGCTTTTCATAAAGTTCTGGCAGTCTCCTAAACTTTTCAACTGGTAGTTCAGTTTCTTCCTTTGTTGCTTCATATTCAAGTTCGGGAACATAAATTATAGCCTCATCAGGGGTAACAACCAAATACCCCCCAGCTAACGGAGAAGCTCCAGAAAAGTAGAACAAGTTTTCACGTTTAGAGATGAGCGCTACATCAATTGAGTTCTCGTTTATAAACTTTTGAAGCTTCTTTATTCTTTCCATTTTCATGATCACCACCAAAGCTGAATAGCTAAGAGAGAATAAAACCCTTTCCATCAATAAATTTAAAAGCTCTCTTCAATAGGCATTAACGGTGAGAGCGATGAAGGGGATAGTGTTAAGCTACATGAGGAGTAAAGAAAATCAGCACAACCACCACATGATTATCAAGCCTCTCGGAATTGAGAGCAGAGAAGAGGCAGCAAAGCTCATAGGAAAGAAAGTCATTTGGAAGAGCCCGAGCGGAAAAATCATTGCTGGCAAAATTGTCAAGCCACATGGAGTTAGGGGCGAAGTTAAAGTAAGGTTTGAGAAAGGTTTACCCGGACAAGCTCTTGGGGATTACGTCGAAATTCTCTGATTTCTTTTCTTCCTAGCCTAAGCTTTTTGTAAAAGAGATTGGTGATATCATGGAGCTAATAGAAATAAGTGAAGGAAAAGCAAGGGTTCTTATTCCAAAAGCTGAACGTATTTATGATGCTCCAGTTTTTTACAACCCAGTGATGGCTCTGAATAGGGATTTGAGCGTCCTTCTCCTCAAGGTTATTGAAGTGAAGAGAGTTTTAGATGCTTTAAGTGCCACAGGTATTAGGGGAATTAGGTATGCTTTAGAGACACCAGCAACTGAAGTTTGGATGAACGACATAAATCCAGACGCATTTAAGCTGATAATTAAAAATCTAGGGCTTAACTTCTCCGGTAAAATTGAGATACATGAGAAGAAAGCAATTTTAAAAGGGAACAAGGTTTTAGTCGCAACAAACTTGGATGCCAACAGATTGATGAATGAGCAATTCAGGTACTTTGACTTCATTGATTTAGACCCCTTTGGTTCTCCAATGGAATTCCTTGACTCAGCTTTAAGGAGTGTAAAGCGGAAAGGAGTTTTGGCAATCACTGCAACAGATACAGCACCCCTCTGCGGCGCTCATCCAAAGGCATGTCTAAGAAAATACAACGCAGTGCCAATAAGAGGTGAGCTCTGCCATGAAGCTGGGCTGAGGATTTTAATAGGAACCGTTGCGAGATATGTTGCAAAGTACGACATGGGCTTTGAGGTTCTTTTTGCGTATTACAAAGACCACTACTTTAGGGCATTCTTAAGGTTTAAAGATGGAGCAAAGAAAGGGGATGATACTTTAGAAAAGCTCGGATATCTGTATTTTGATGAAAAGAGCGGAAAGTTTAAGATTGAGAGAAGCTTTTTGCCGAGTAAACCTAAAGCTTATGGACCTTTATGGCTTGGGGAGCTTAAGAATCAAGAAATTGTTGAAGAGATGCATAAGCTAGCAGAGAAAGAAGAGATTGCAGAGAAAAAGAAAGTGCTGAAGTTTTTAGGAATTGTCAAGGAAGAACTCGATGTTCCCTTTTTCTACGACACTCATGCATTAGCGAGGAGAAACAATCTTGAGGCTAGAAAAGTTGCCAAAATCATCGAGATTCTTGAAGAAGAGGGCTACAAAGCAACGAGAACTCACTTCTCACCAACGGCTCTAAAGACAAATGCTCCTTTTGAGGAAGTGCTTGAGGCTTTAAAATCATTACAGTAACCTTAATTAACTCTTTTTGTTCAGCTTTTTAAGGGATGGAAGATGGACGAGATGATAAAGTCAGCACTTCAATTCTACAGAGATGAATACTCAGACTCAGTTCTCTACGCTCAGCTTGCTAAAATTGAGAAAGACGAGACTTTAAAGGAGGAATTTCTGAGACTTTCAAACATTGAGGCAAAGCATGCAAAGTTCTGGCACGATTTCTTAGCAAGAAGAGGTGTTAAAATACCTAAAGTAAAGGTTAGCAAGCTTTCACTTTATAGCACAAAACTCCTAAGGAAAATTTTAGGGCCTGGTGCTGTTGCTTCGCTCCTTGAGATGGGAGAGAACAGTGCAATCCAAAAGTACTTCAAATTCCTCACGGCATATCAAGAGAAGCTCGATGAGGAAGATAGGAAAGAGTTAAGTGGAGTCATCCTAGATGAGCTCGAACACGAGAAGTTCTTCTACGAGAGCAAGAGACGGCTCCACGTTGAAAACATCCGAGATCTGGTTCTCGGTATGAATGATGGTCTCGTAGAGATTCTTGGTGCAGTCACTGGATTGTCAGCAGTTTACGTTTACAATCCCAAGCTTGTTGGAATCAGCGGTCTCATCGTTGGAGTTGCTGGAGCACTCTCAATGGCAATTGGAACTTTCATATCAGTCCGCTCTCAGAGACAAGTAAACGAGAGCATTAGGCAGAGAATGGAAGTCCTGTTCAGAGTTTCCCCGGATAGAGCGAAAGATGAACTTTTAGACAAGCTCCTAGAAAGCGGAATGCCTGAGGAAGTTGCAAAGGAAGTTGCTGAAAAGCTCTCCTCAAATCACGATGCAATAATTAAGCTGCTCGTTCAAGAAGAGGACGAGAATGAGGTAAGGGCAGCACTATACACTGGAATTTTCTACCTCATTGGTGTGGCGTTCCCAGTTACGCCTTATTTCTTTGCGTCCTCATCTCTAGTTGCTCTGCCTTTCTCGGTGCTACTAGCTGGAACAGCGCTGGCAGTAGTTGCAACTTTCATCTCAATACTTTCCGGAATTCCAATAAGAAAGAAAATCACAGAGATGGTCACCACTGGGTTGGGAGCTGCATTTGTGAGCTATCTCTTCGGAAGGCTTATGGAAGCCTTGTTCCACGTTTCGACGCTTTGATTTCAAACTTTTATGTACTTCCACTTCCCCCTCTTGAATATCCACCAAAACATTGCTGCACTTGTAAACGTTTCAAGGCTCATTGCGATCCAAGCGGCAATAACGCCAAGCCCCTCAAAGCGGAATGAACCTATTGTAAATCCAAATCCCAAAAGATAAGCTGGGAGGATTCTAAAGAGCAATTTGCTAACTGCAGTTACATACATGGGACTCCTCGTATCTCCTGCACCTCTCAAAGCTCCGCTGAGAACAAAGAGCCAGCCTAACGGGATTTCACTTATACCTACAATCATGAGGTAAATTGCAGCCAAGTGAATGACTTGCCAATAATTGGGGTCGCTTTTTGTTATGAAAGGCATAACAAGGTATTTTGGAAAAGCAATCAAAACCACAGCCATGACGCTCATGAAAGCGGTTACCATCTTCAACGACTCGTATACAACTTTCTCAGCTTTCTCTGGATTTCCTTCACCTAAGCTCTGCCCAACCAAAGCTGATGTGGCAACATTAAAGCCAAAAGCTGGCATATAGGCTATGCTCTCAACCCTCAAGCCGACCTGATGAGCAGCTAGAGCGATCGTTCCAAATCTTGTAACAATGCTTATGTAAATGAAGTTGTAAAAGCTGAAGATAATTCTCTCAATAGTTGCTGGAATTCCAATTTTGAGGATTCTCCTAATCATGCTGATATCAAATCTAAGCCTAGGTTTAAGCTTCAAAACAAGCCTGTCGCTTAAGAAGAGGAACATACCAACGATAAACGCTGCTGCAATTGAAAGTCCAGAAGCCAATGCGGCTCCCTTGACTTCTAATCTCGGAAAGCCGAATTTTCCAAAAATTAGAAGATAGTTCAAAATCACATTCAGCACATTCATCAAAATGCTTAACTTCATTGGTGTTTTTGTATCACCAGCCCCTCTCAAAGCCGAAAAAGCTGCAAAACCCATGAAATTAATAGGGTAAAATAAGAAGTATATCCTAATATATTCATAACCAAGCCTAACTACGTCTTCACTAGCTCCCATTATTCTAAGTGCATCATCTCCAAAGAATAAGCCGACCAGCATAACCGGTATTCCCATGAGAAACGCAAGATAAATTCCCTGCTCCAGTGTCAAGTTTGCCATTTCGTAATTTTTGGCACCGATAAATCGAGCAACTAAGGCCAAGACGCCAGCGGAAACTGCAAACATCAGAGGCATCATAAACCATGCGAACTGCCCACCTAAGCCAACACTTGCAATTGCCAGAGAGCCTAGCTGTCCTACCATTATCATGTCAACTAAGTTGACTAGGGTTTGGGAGATGTTTGCTAATATTGCTGGCCATGCAAGCTCCCACAGCTTCTTCCTTAATTCGCCGTCCATAGTGATCACTTAGATGAATGTCTAAGCGATAAAAAGAGAATAGAAGTTAAAAATCTTGCGATAAGAAAAGCTTTTCAAGGTTGAACACTTTGAGACCAAATCTGTTTAGCATCTCTTCAACTTGCTTTTTTGTGAGTTTATAATCATAGATAAATCCTCCAAAGCTCTCCATTACAAGCTCCTCTTTAAAGCCCATAATCTTAACAATGAGCTTTATGGCTTCCTCCTTTCTTCTCTCTAAGTTTTCAGTGTTGTACTTAAATTTTTCAAAAAACTCATCGAAAAGAGTCCTGTTAACATTTAAAAAGCTCAAATTAACTCCCAACGCGCAGCAGGGATACTTTCCAAAATAATCAGAGTAATGATAGACATTGAAGCCCTTCTTTTTAAGTAGGCTGAGATATGGCTCCCAAATACTCAACCCATCAGTCTCGCCTCTAAGGAGGGACTCCACAGCAGTCTCAGGATTCTTAAAATACGTTACTTTGATATTCTCCAAGCCTTTTCTCTCAAGGAACTGCTTCAGCATAGTTTCCATCGTAGAAAGCTCAGAAGAAGCAATGGTTCTCCCTTCCTTGAGCTCTCCTCTCATAACAAGTCCACTGCCAGCAAATCCACAGCCAGAAACAATTTTAATGCTTTTCATTAACAAAGCATAAAGGATTTGAGTAATTAGCGGTGAACATGCTAAATCGACCTTTCCTATCGCCAGGGCATTTGTAAGCTCAAGGGCTGAGTCGTAAATTAAGACTCGAACATTATACTTTTCCTTTAAATCATGAGCTGTCAGAAGAGCATGAGGATATTCAACAGCTCTTAGAAGCCCAAGTCGGAGAGTGCCTTTAACGGGAAAAGGTGCCTCATCAATGATCCATATTCTGTATGCTTTTTTCCCAATGTTCTTTTTCACAATAAGATTCTCTTCTTCAAGACTTTCTAAGGCTTCAGCAATTGTTGAGCGGGAATAGCCTAGATTATACAGCTCACTCTGCAAAGCACCATCATGTCCTTTTGATTTTAAATAGCTCAAAATGTCATCTTTTGCACTCATAGTTTAGAATTCAAAGCAAAGATTTATAGAGTTATCCCTAGCAAATTAACCTAGTGCAGAAAAGCAAAATAAAAAAGAAATCAGTGGACGTTCTTAGCTTTCTTCCACTTCTTTGACCAGCTGTACTTCCTTAATCTTCTACTCCTTCCAAAGCCACAAGCAGCGCAGTAGCCTTTTCTAATGTTGTAGGCTTTTCTTCCACATCTTCTACACTTTATGTGAGTAGGAGTCCTATTCCTCTTTCCATGGGGTGCTGTTCCGCTTCCCACCGAGAATCACCTCACTCAGTTTCTACTGGTGAAATAGCCAACACATTGTCTCCTCTAATTACGATCTTGCCATATTTTTTCGTTACCTCGCCGCCCTCAATAAGCTGAGCGTCTGCAAGGACAACATTCAGGTGAATGTCATAACCGATAAGCCTGCCTCTAAACTCGAATCCCTTCTTAAGGATTACCAAAACATCCTTGTCCAATGACCTGTGTATAACATCAAGTGGTCTTTCCGCCATTTCTCTTCCCTCCTAAATAATCAAAGCTAAAGCTCACATTCATAACGGGAAAATTGGTTTATAACTCTTTCGTATCACAGCCTTAATAATGTTCTATTAAGCATCAACTTTGATAAAATGCCAAAGGAGTTTCCACAAAGTTTTTAGGATTTTGGGCCATCACACCTTAAGGTGGTGAGTGCATGAAGATAGATAAGTATGAAATCCTCTCAGATTTGATGAGAAGAAGGGGCTTTGCATGGGGGAGCTTTGAGATTTATGGGGGAGCGAGAGGTTTCTACGATTACGGTCCTCTTGGAGCAACAATAAAGAGAAAGATTGAGCGTAAAATCAGAGAGGCTTTCCAGAGAGAGGGCTTTTTTGAACTTGAAACTCCAGACATAACTCCTGAGGAAGTTTTCATAGCCTCAGGACACGTTGAAAAGTTCGTGGATCCACTAGTTGAGTGTACCAAGTGCCATGCAAGATACAGGGCAGACCACCTTATTGAGGAGAACTTGGACATTGATGTCGAAGGATTGAGTGCTGAAGAGCTTACCAAGATAATAAGGGAAAACGGCATAAAGTGTCCCCAGTGTGGTGGAGAATTGAGCGATGTATGGTATTTCAACTTGATGTTTGAGACATATATAGGTCCTTACAAGGATAAGAAAGGTTATTTAAGACCGGAAACCGCTCAAGGTATTTTCGTGAACTTTAAGAGACTCAACGCTTTTGCGAGAAACAAGCTCCCATTCGGTGTGTTCCAGATTGGAAAGGCATACAGAAATGAAATTTCACCAAGGCAAGGGATGATTAGGCTTAGAGAGTTCACTCAAGCTGAGGCTGAGATATTCTTCAATCCAAAAGAGACAGAGCATCCGCACTTCGATGAGGTCAAAGATGAGGTTGTTAGGCTCTATCCAATTGAGCATCAGCTCAAGAACCTTGGCGAGATTGAAATAACGCTTGAAGAAGCAGTTAAGAAAGGCTATGTCATGAACACGTTCTTTGCTTATTACATGGCTATGGTGAAGAGAATTCTACTTGATATCGGCATTCCAGAAAAGGCGATAAGATTCAGGCAGCAGCTTCCAGAGGAGAGAGCACACTATTCGAAAGATACTTGGGACGTTGAAATTTACAGCGAAAGATTCGGATGGATTGAATGTGTCGGTATCGCTTACAGAGGAGATTACGACTTAAGCAGACACATGAAGATGAGCGGTGCCGATTTGACAGTTATGATCCACTATGATGAGCCGAAGATTGTAAAAAGGCTCAAAGTGAGCCTAGATATGAAAAGAGTAGGTCCAAAGCTCAAGAAAGATGCAAAAAGAATCAACGACAAGCTCAAAGAGATGAGCGAGGAGGAGCTCAGAAAGCTTGTTGAAGAACTTGAAGAGAAATGTAAAGTCAGCATTGAGGGTTATGAGCTTGAGAAGGAGGACTTCATAATCAAAGAAGTTGAAGAAAAGATAACCGGTGAAAAAATTGTTCCTCACGTCTTAGAGCCAAGTTTCGGTATTGACAGACCGTTCTACCTCCTCCTTGAGAACTCACTAACAATTGATGAGGACGGAAGAATTTACCTCAAGATAAAGAAGGACATGGCTCCAATAGAGGTTGCCGTTCTGCCATTAGTTGCAAAGGAACCACTAACAACGATAGCTTACAACGTCTTTAGGACGCTCCAGAAAGCGGGATTCATAGCAGTTTACGATGAGAAGGACACAATCGGAAGGAGATACGCAAGATACGATGAGATTGGAACTCCATACTGTGTAACCATTGACAACCAAACACCGGAAGACAACACCGTAACAATCAGAGACAGAGATACGAGGGAGCAAATTAGGGTTAAGATTGATGAATTACCAAAGAAGCTGAAGGAGCTTATCTTTGGCTCCTCTTGACTTTTCTCCAAATTATTCTTGCCGCAGTGAAAAGAACAACACCACTCAGGAAGCCAAAGAGATAATTCCATTAAGTTTCAGTACCATTAGTATAGCTGAGATTTTTAAACCTAAAATGCAATTAAATATGCAATGAGTCAAAAAATCCATCTCATCTACAAGCGCATTCCGAACAGAATTCTTGAAAGATACGATGAAGTGATAGATGACCTAGGAGATATTATTGTTGCCAAGTCCAAATTTTATGGAATGCTTGCACCCCTTTATGTAAATGGAGTTAAGGTCATTGAAAATGAATACACAATGATTTACTTCGCCTTTATCGGGCAAAATTATGATATCCTAAAGGTCTATGATAAAGAGGGCAACTTCAAAGGTTTCTATGTTGATGTTTTAGCCTACACAAAGAGATATGGAGACACTTTAGAGATGCTCGACCTATTTTTAGATATATTTATCTTCCCAAATGGCGAAGCTTTCCTTTTAGATGAGGACGAGCTTGAAATGGCTCTCAATTATGGTCTAATCGACAAAGAGACCTTTGATTTCGCCTACAAAGTTGCAGATGAAATAATGAGGGCTGTAAAAGAAAAGAAGTTTCCTCCAAAAATTGTTTGGGAATACAGTCTGGAGGGGAGAGAATGATAAAGCAAACAAAAGATGGTGTTATTCTCCTCGTCCATGTCCAGCCAAATGCAAAAAAGAACAGCATTGAGGGAATTGACAAGTGGAAGGGAAGGATTAAAATAAAAGTTAGTGCTCCTCCAGTTGGCGGGAAAGCCAACAAAGAATTAATAAAGTTCCTCTCAAAGCTCCTTGGAAAGGAGGTTGTTATAATACGTGGAGAAACTTCAAGGGAAAAAGACTTGCTGATTAAAGGAGCAAGTATGGAGGAGGTAAAGAAAAAGCTGGAGATTTAATCCTCAAGCCATATCTCCAGCCTCTGCTTGCCTTTCCCTATGCTTGAGCGCTTTAGCTTTTTAATATGCCCAATCTCCTTAATATCCTTTACATGGGTTCCACCGCATGGGAGGATTTCAAAGTCCCTGATTTGTGTGAGCCTTTTCTCGCCTTCCCACCAAATCTTAACTTCTCCGCCTTCGTCCACATACTTATTGAAAAGCTCAATAATCTGCTCTTTGTATTTGTTAACGTTTTCTGGGTAAAGAATGTCATATCTCCCCTTTTCGACACTCATTCCGCTACCGTAAAGCTGCCATTTGCCCTTGCCGAGAACTTCATTCAACACATGATCCAAAAGGTGCATTGCTGTGTGAATGCGCATGAGCTTATAGCGGTAGTCCCAGTCTATCTTAAGCTCAACATCATCCCCCACATTAAACTTCTCTGGCTCTTCTACGACATGCCAAACATTGCCTTCTTCGTCTTTGTAAACGTCCAAAACTTGAACATCGTTTATTGTTCCTCTATCATGGGGTTGTCCTCCACCTGTTGGATAGAAAATAGTTTGGTCCAAAAGCAGAGCATTGTTCTTTATTTCAACGACTTTGGCTTTTGCTTCTTTCAAATAAGCATCTTCATAGTAAAGCTTCCTTGTCATGTTTATCACCTGAAGAAAAATTTGCGTATGAGTATAAATGCTTATCGTAACGTTAAAAAAGCATTAAAAGAAGAAAGGGAGTCACCTTCTCATAATCAAGAAGATTGCTGCTCCTATAAGCACGATTGCACCAACTGCAGCTCCTATCTGTTTATAGCCGAACCTTTGAGAAGTTTCTGGGAGTGTGAATTTGATGTATGCCCTGCTGACATTTGCAAAGAGTTTTTGGATATCCTCTTGAGGCGCACCGTAGCGAATGAAAACATTTGTGGTTACCAAGATTCTGTTCCCATCAACTAATGTTGTTAAAGTGAACTTATTGCCCTTAAACTCCCTTGTTAAGTTCTGCGGAACTTCAACAATTTTAGCGTCTTTTGGAAGGATAAACTCAATCTTTAGAGTTTGATTTATTTCATTCTGAGCTCTGTATCCGATGTTATAGAACATATATCCCAGAGTTGGGTCAAAAGAGTATTCATATGTTCCGTTCACTCTTTTTGTGAAGTTCTGGACAACATAATTTGCTTCAATAATTAAAGGTCCTGTCTCGTTTAGTCCCAAAATTTGAACATTTGCCTTGCTGACTTTAATTCCTTGACCTCCAAGCGCTTGTATATTATTCTGGAGAATCAAATTAGTAACATTCTGAACTCCCATCAGATTTATCTGGAGTTTCATAAGCTGGACTTGATCTTTTGGCTCGATGTACGTGTCTTTTATGAACAAATTGGTTGTTCCATTTGGTAGAATTTCAGCTCTCAAGTACTGCTCAGAAACTACTTTCTGATACTGCTCCTCTTCTCCTGGTTGAGGTGTTGTGTATCTAACATAGAATGTATTGTAATCACCAAAGAGTGCTCTAAATCCTTCGGGTTTGAGAAACGGTTCAAGGTATATATCCGAGGTTACAATTATCTTGTTACCTTCAACCTTTGAGCGAACATAGAACTTGCTCTGGTTGTATTCCCTTGTTATGGGCCTCGGATACTCCAAAAGCTTCGCATCTTGAGGAAGCTCAATTATGAAGACATTGTGAAGCTCAACTTCATAAGGTAAGCCAGTGTCTGGAATTGGAGCAGTTCCATATCCTCTAGTCGGGTCAACTATAATTTCCCAGTAACCATCATATGAATAGTATTTTGCGAACTTCTCTGCAACAGCTGTAAAGATCACTGTTAGGTTGTTACCCTTATCAAGACCCAAGATCTCCAAGCTTTGGTTAGTCGTTTTTATTCCATAATTTGCAAGACTTGCGATGTATCTCTCAAGTTGTTCTTGCTTATACTTCTTAATTGCCTCTTCCTTCGTGAGATTAGTTTGATTAAGTATCTGTTCAATCTGCTTTTGTATTTCATCTTTAGGCTCAAGCCATGAAGTCCTCAAGGTTATTTGAGCATCCCCATTGTCCAAAACTTTAATTGTGAACACAAACTCCTCCTTATAGAACGGAACCTCTTGAGCATAAGCCATTGAGATGCCCAAAAGGAGGACTATTAACAGCACACCCAACTTTCTCATTCCACATTACCTCCATTACTAGTGTCCTAAGAATAGCGTTATGTTGGAGTATTTAACGTTATCCCCAAACTCCAAGAAAACGGAAAAAGTAACAAAAGGGAAGAGAAGAAATCACTGCCACTTGCTCAAGTCAAGCTCACCCTCAGTCTTTGCAACGATTGTGGTACCAGTTAAATCACCAGTAACGTTGACCATTGTTCTACCCATGTCCAAGATAGCGTCAATACCGAGAATCATTGCATATGCTGCGGCAACGCTTGGCTCTGTTAGCGGAAGCCCAACGCTCTGGAGAACCATCGCAAGCATTATTGCACCGGCTCCGGGAACACCTGCTGTACCGATTGAAGCAAGAACTGCTGTGAGAACTATTGTGAGCTGCTGTCCAATGGTGAGGTGCTGGCCTATTGCAAGGGCGATGAAGAATGTACAGACACCTTGATACAGAGCTGTTCCATCCATGTTAATTGTTGCACCGAGTGGAAGTGTGAATGAGTAGATGCCCTTGCTTATTCCCATTTCCTCCTCAGCAACTCTCATTGTAACTGGTAAAGTACCGCTTGAGCTTCTTGTAACGAATGCTGTAATCATGGCATCTTTAGCCTTCTTGATGAACTTGATTGGATCGAGTCCAAAGACCTTGAGAAGCACAAAGTAAACGAGGACTATCTGGAGGATTAAGCCAAGGTAAACTGCCACAACAACCTTTGCTAATTGGCCAACAACTTTGACTCCCTGCTCAGCCATAACATAGGCAATCAATGCGAAGACACCTATTGGAGCATATTGCATAACACCGCCGACGATCTTGTACATAGCCTCTGCGAGACCGTTTATTGCCTTGAAGAGCGTGTTAGCACTGTCTCTGACGAGCTCATCCTTGCTGTTCATTAGGTATGTGATTGCTATTCCGAGGACAATTGCGAAGAATATAGTTGGCAGAACCTGTCCGTTTGCTAAAGCACTGAAGGGATTTGTTGGGATTATATTGAGGAGCGTCTGAACCATTGAGGGAGCTTCCTTTGGCTGGAACTGTGCACCTGTTGCAAGCTGCAAGCCAAGACCTGGTTTGAAGATTCTTGCCATTATTATACCAAGCATAACGGCAAACGCTGAGGTGATTAGATAATAGACAACGATCTTAATTCCAACCCTTCCGAGTCTAGCTGGGCTTATGCTTGCTGCACCAACTACTAGCGATGCAAAGACTATTGGCATAACTAACATCTTCAGCAGTCTGACAAAGAGGTCACCGAAGGGCTTAATGTAGGTCTTGACGGCATCTGCATATCCTAGATGCCCCATAATCAAACCAAAAATTGCACCGAGAATCAAGCCAGCCAAAATCTTCTGAAGCACTGGAATGTCGAGATAAGTCCTCAAAATCCCCTTCTGTGCCATGGTTGCCCACCTCTATCTAAGTGCCTCCTTCAATGGACGGCAATTGACAGTTATGTTCATTGGGTATATTAAATTTTCTATTTGTCTAATATCATATCGACAATTGATTATAAAAATGATGAACAAACTCAGGCAAATCTGAGGGACACATCACCGTAGTAGATCTTTCTTAGGATGCCATTCTGCTTGATGATTAGAGCACCATCTTCGTCAATATCAACAACAACTCCAATTATTTCACCCTCATCTGTAATAATTCTAACATTTTTGCCGATTACAGTGCTATGCATTCTCCAACTGTCTAAAATTTTGTTATGATTTCCCTTTAGAAATTCGAGATACCACTTGTCCAATTTATTAAAGAGATTTTTAACGACCTCAACAAGAGAAACATCATGTCCGAGGACTTCTCGCATAGATGTTGCAGTATTCTTCAGCTCCTTGGGAAGCTCGTTGTTGACATTCAATCCAATGCCCAAAATCACATATTCAACTCTGCTCTCTAAGTATTTTCCTTCACTTAAAATTCCGCAGATTTTCTTTTCATTAACAAGAACATCGTTCGGCCATTTTATTTTCCCTTTGATTCCAAATTCAGCTAAAGTCTCAACAACAGCGAGTGCTGAAATAAACACGAGCTTTGTGATATGTTGTGGGTGAACATCTGGCTTTAGAATAACACTCATCCACAAGCCGCCTCTTGGAGATGACCAAGCTCTCAGCTTTCTCCCTTTTCCTCTTGTCTGAACATCCGCAACAATCACTGTACCCTCCTTTTCCTGGGGAGCTATCTTTTTGGCAAATTCGTTCGTGGAATCTACCTCTTGAAGATATATGACCTTTTTCCCTATGATTTTTGTATTGAGGTTTAGCATGAGTGCCACCAAGGAAGTTTTCATAAATTTTAACTATTTAACTTAACGGCAAAGCTTAAATTCACAAAAATTGTTATATCACTCAGGGTGATTAGTGTGGATGCATTTCAGAATGTTGGAATTAAACGAAGACTCAAAAGGTTCTTTAGAAGAGATGGCAGAGCTTTGATATTCGCTATGGATCACGGCTTTGAGCATGGTCCAACGGATTTTGAAGAAGTTTGGGAGCATATAAAGCCGAAGATAATCATAAGAAAGGTCGTTAGAGCGGGCATCGATGGCGTTATGATGCTGCCAGGAATCGCAAGAATTGCTGCTGATGAGTTGAAACCAGATACCGGTTTGATGATCAAGCTCACGAGTAAGACAAATTTAAGACCAAAGGAAGACCAGCTTTTGCAGAGCCCCCTCGGCTTTGTTGAAGATGCCATTAAGCTCGGGGCTGATGCAGTTGCGGCGACAGTTTACTGGGGCTCACCTTATGAGGACATAATGATGAAGCAGTTCGCTGAAATCGCGAGCATTGCTCATGACTTTGGACTGCCCGTTGTTCAGTTCGCTTATCCAAGAGGACCCTACATCAATGAAAAATATGGCAAAAAAGAAGACTATAGAGTTGTAATGTATGGAGCAAGAGCAGCAGCAGAAATGGGTGCAGATATGATTAAAACTTACTGGACTGGTTCAAAAGAGACGTTTGCTAAAGTTGTTGATGCAGCTGCCGGTGTTCCCGTCCTTCTAAGTGGAGGAGCAAAAGCTAAGAATCCTTTTGAATTCTTGAAGATCGTTTATGATGTCATTGAAGCCGGCGGAGCTGGAGCAGTCGTTGGCAGAAACATATTCCAGCGTGAAAATCCAGAACCTATGATTAAAGCTTTGCTTAGAGTAATTCACCGCAACGAAGAGCCCGAAGAGGCTGCAAAAGCTGAAGGATTAATCTGATTTCACTTCTCTTTACTTTTACCCAATTTTGATCAAAAAAGTGTAAAAAGTTATGGGCCAATTCTTAACTGATAAGAAAATTTTTGAGCAGATTTAATTTAAACAAAGTTTTGTTCAAAGGAGTTTTATACCTACCTGTGTTCTTTTTGAATAAAAGAAATAGGGTGGTTAAAAATGGTTGAGATAATAGATACAACCTTTAGAGATGCTCACCAATCATTAATAGCAACAAGAATGAGCACAAAAGATATGCTCCCGATAGCTGAAAAGATGGACAAGATAGGTTTTTACTCAATGGAAGTCTGGGGAGGAGCAACTTTTGATGCTGCCTTGAGATTTCTGAGGGAAGATCCTTGGGAAAGACTGAGACTCTTAAGAGAGCATATAAAGAAAACAAAACTTCAGATGCTTCTGAGAGGTCAAAATGTCGTTGGATACAGGCATTATCCCGACGATGTTGTAGAAAAGTTTGTGGAGTTAGCTTATAAAAATGGAATCGACATTTTCAGAGTTTTTGATGCTCTAAATGACGTTAGAAACATGAGAACAGCAATTAAAAAAGCCAAAGAGGTAGGAGCAGAAGTTCAGGGAGCTATAGTTTACACTACCGGTCCAGTTTTCACGCTTGATTACTACCTAGAGAAGGTTGATGAGCTAATAGAGCTTGATGTGGATTACATAACAATCAAAGATATGGCCGCCCTTTTGGATCCTCAAATGGCTTATGAACTCGTGAAAGAGATTAAAGAACGCTATGGCATCAAAGTTAATGTCCACACACATGCAACAAGCGGTTTAGCTTCAGCTACCTATCTAAAAGCTGTAGAAGCTGGAGCAGATTTTATAGACACTGCAATCTATCCGTTAGCCAATGGAACAGCACAGCCAGCAATCCAAACAATCTATCATGCATTAAAGGAAAAGGATAAGCCTCAAATTGATATGAAGATTATCTTCCAGATTTCTCGCTACCTAAGAAAAATTCTCGATGAAAAATATGAGCACCTAATGAATAAAAGGGCTCTTCACGGAGATCCAAATGTTCTACTTCACCAAATTCCGGGAGGAATGTATTCCAACCTACTAAAACAACTAAGCGAGCTCAAAGCGCTGGACAAACTAGATGAAGTCCTTGAAGAAGTGCCGAGAGTCAGAGAAGAGCTTGGATATCCTCCTTTAGTTACTCCCACTTCACAGATAGTTGGGACTCAAGCAGTTTTCAATGTTCTATTCGGACGGTACAAAATGATAACTGAGGAAACTAAGAAATATGTCAAGGGATTGTATGGAAAGCCACCAATCCCAATAAAGGAGGAAATAAAGAAGCTTATCCTTGGAGATGCGGAACCAATAACAGTTAGACCTGCTGATTTACTTGAACCTATACTTGAAAAGTGCAGAAAAGAGCTCGAGAAAAAAGGATACCTAGAGAAGGAAGAAGACGTATTAACTTACGCTCTCTTTCCACAGGTTGCTCTTGAGTTCTTTGAGCTAAGGAAGAAAGGAGAACTCAAACCTGTCGAAGAAAAGCCAAAAGGCAAAATTATTAAGATATACATTGGTGGAAGAGAGTATGAAATTGGGATTGAGGGAGTAAAGCTTGAAAATCTTGTAATGCCAGTAATCTCAGCACAAGAAAAAGTTATGCAACCAATAGCAGCACCGGCTCCGGCTCCAGCGGTTCCGGTTTCGTCTGTTCCTTCGCCAGCGGCGGCTCCGGGGGCGGGTGAGGGTGTTGTTACTGCGCCGATGCCTGGTAAGATTTTGAGGATTCTTGTTAATGAAGGGGATCGGGTAAAGGTTGGTCAAGGGTTGTTAGTTCTAGAAGCAATGAAGATGGAGAATGAAATTCCAGCACCAAAAGATGGTGTTGTAAAGAAAATCCTCGTAAAAGAAGGCGACACAGTAGACACCGGACAACCACTAATAGAAATAGGGTGAGTTCCTATTGCCCTTTTGTTATTTTTAACACTTCCTAACAAAACACTTTGACAAATATGAACAAGGCAACTGTTTGTATAAGAATAGCAACTGCATTCAAACTTAATTTAAACGAAATTTCTCCAATTTAATAATATTATTTTCGAAAAACATATATACCGTATGTTCACAAGTATGCAAATGGAAAGCCTGGTTCAAGGGGGTGCAAATATGAACTCTGCAGTTGTAATCTTAGCGGCTGCTATAATTTATGTTGCGTTTTATTTTACATATGGAAAAGCACTACAGAGCAAAATTGTCAAAGCAGACCGGAACAGACCAACTCCAGCACACAAGCTCTATGATGGTGTTGACTACGTTCCAGCACACCCCTTAGTGCTCTATGGCCACCACTTTGCAAGTATCGCTGGTGCAGGGCCAATTGTAGGTCCAGCAATCGCAATGGCTTGGGGATGGCTTCCATCACTGCTCTGGGTCTGGTTTGGAAACGTCTTCATTGGTGCAGTTCACGACTATCTGGCATTAATGGCTTCTGTAAGATACGATGGAAAGTCAATCCAGTGGATTGCAGGTAAAATAATGAGCAAGAGAACAGGTATTGCATTTGAAGTCTACATATGGTTCACCCTTCTCCTGGTCGTTGCCGCATTCGTTGCTGTGGTGTCAAAACTCCTTACAACTACTCCACAAGCAGCTACCGCCACGTTGCTATTCCTGATCGTTGCAGTAATTCTCGGATGGCTCATGTACAAGGTAAAGCTCAACTTCTACGTCTCAACAGTGATTGGATTGATCCTACTAGTGATAGCAATTTGGTTAGGATTAAACCACCCACTTATCCTCGTTCCAGGTCAAACTGATACAGCAAGCGCAGCTTACTTGAAAGCTTACCACTACTGGAACATCATACTTTGGGTTTACATCATCGCAGCATCCTCACTTCCAGTGTGGGTACTCCTGCAACCAAGAGATTACCTAAATGCATACATTCTGTGGTTTGGACTCCTGATTGGTGGTATCGCCTTCATTGCACTAGCAAAGCCCTTTGAAGTTCCAGGATTCACAATGTGGTCAGCAAACGTTGTTGGAAAGCAGCCCTCACCATTCTGGCCAACAATCCCATTGGTCATTGCATGTGGTGCATTGAGCGGATTCCACTCAATTGTAGGCTCTGGTACCTCGTCCAAACAGTTGGACAATGAGCTTCACGGATTGCTCGTTGGATACGGTGGAATGTTCACAGAAGGATTCCTATCAACAATCGTTATTACAGCTATAGCAGTCTACGGTGTTAAGCTAACTGGTCTAAGCCCAGACAAGGTAACATGGGGAACTCAATATATCACAAAGGGTGGTCTAGGAACATTCATTGCAGGATATGCCCAGGGACTTGCTGATTTCTATGGAATAGACGTAACATTAGGAAAAACTTTCGCAACACTTTGGGTTTCAGCCTTCGCACTAACATCTTTGGACACTGCCACAAGGCTTGGAAGGTTTGCATGGCAAGAGGTCTTTGGAATGGTCGTTGATACAAGCCAAGGAATCTACAAGACAATAACAAACAAGTGGATTGCCTCATTCATAATTGCATCACTTGGAGTTTACTTAGCATGGGGAGCAGGATATAAAGTGTTGTGGCCAGCATTTGCTGGTATGAACCAGTTATTAGCCTCAATTGCTATGATGACAGCTGCACTTTGGGCATACAAAATACAAAAAGCAGGAAAGTGGAGCTATGCCGTTCTAATTCCAGCACTCTTCTTGTGGATTACAGTTACTGCAGGTATCATTTGGTACATCATTTACGTTCCACTGTCAGGTGTAACTTTAATTGGTGCAAAAGGTTCACTACTAGTCGGCTTAATCCTCAACTTCCTACTAGCGTATGACTTCTACATAGCATGGACGAAACCAGAAGCAGAATACGCGGAGGCTCCTGCTTAAAGCTTTCTTTTATTTATTTCTTCTTTTTGAGGTGAGTTCATGAACAAAAGAAATTTTGTCAAAAAGATTCTGTACTGGATTTCTATCTCAATTCGGGTCTTGTGGGAGTTTAATGGAGAATTTAAGCGTTATTATATTAAAGGAATTCAGTGGGAGCTTAAGGATTTGGAAAACATATTTGCTCTAATAATGCTACCGCCTGTTGTCTCACATGCTGAGGGTTATATTATGTCATTAACATTAAAAAGAGGTGGTTGAATGTTTGAAGGATTAAAAGCTTTCCTAAAAGGGTTTTTTAGTTCGTTTAAGGCACGCTCGACTGAATACATAGAGTTCGAAGAGAGAGAGCTTGAGAATATCTTTGCTCTGCTTTTAATGGGCTCGTTTGTGGGGATTCCATCACCACCAACAACATTAGTTATACGCCTAATGCCCCACATGGTCAGGGAACTTTATGTCATGCAAAGAAGAGCTACAGATATGGACGACATATTCGGCGAAATTGCTGCAATGTTTGAAATAACGTGAGGTGCTCAAAATGAAGGAGTATCTATTGCCAAAGGAGAACTTCAGAGTAATCTTTGTCATAGGTAAGGGAGGAGTTGGTAAGACCACAACAAGTGCCTCTTTAGCAGTTGCTTTGGCGAAGAAGGGTTACAAAACCCTCATAGTTTCTCTCGACCCCGCACACAATCTTGGAGACGTCTTTATGGTTAAGCTCAGCGACAAGCCGAGGGAACTCATGGAAAACCTCTACGCAAGTGAGCTTGATATGGAGAAACTCATAAAGGCTTACCTGAAGCATCTTGAGAGGAATCTTAAGCACATGTACCGCTATCTGACGGTCATAAACCTTGAGAAGTATTTTGAAGTTCTCAGCTTCTCCCCGGGAATAGAGGAATATGCAACGCTTGAAGCCATAAGGGAAATCCTGCTCGAAGGGGACAAATGGGACGTGATAATCTTTGACACACCACCAACAGGCTTAACGCTCAGAGTTCTTGCTTTGCCAAGAATTTCACTCATCTGGACGGAGAAGCTGATAGACATAAGGCGCAAAATCCTCGAGAGAAGGAGGACAATAGAGAAGATACAAGGTGAGAGGAAGTTCGTGATTGAAGGTGCAGAATACAAGCTGCCAAGTGATGAAGAGGAAGATCCTGTTATGAAAGAGCTAAAGAAATACAAGGAGGAAATTGAGTTCGTCCACAGCATAATAACAAATCCAAGCAAAACGAGCGTTGTTGCAGTTATGAACCCAGAAATGCTCCCCCTCTACGAGACTGAACGTGCATACGAGAGCTTAAAGAAGTTCAAGGTGCCGTTTAACCTCATAGTAATCAACAAAGTGATAGAGCTTAAGAAGGAAATACCCGAGCTTAAAGTCAAGATGGAGGCTCAGAGGAGGGTTCTTAAAGAGATTGAGGAGAAATTTAAAGGTGTTGATATAGTTAAGATACCCATGTTCGCTGAAGAGCCAAGGGAAATGGAGTGGCTTGAGAGAGTTGGAGGTTTGATAGTTGAAGATTGAAGAAATCTATAAAGAGCTTGAAAAGGTCATCGAGCCCGTGAGTGGCGAAAATATAGTTAGGTTAGGCTTAGTCAGCAAAATAATAAGAGACGACGACAAAATTTTGATTTTCCTTAGTTTAGCCCGAAGAACTCCAAGACACCCATTTGGGATGGCAGTTAACTGGCCAATTCATGTAAGGATTGTGAAGGATATAGTTAAAGTTTTAGAGGATAAAATTCCAGACTTTGAAATAATAGATGACATGACGTTTCAAAGGTACTACCCACTAGAGGAGGTTTAATCATGAAGGTTACGCCGGAATTTTTGTTGGCCATAATGGTTTTGGCTGCAATAGCAACCATCCAGTTCTATAAGGGGAGAAGGCTAAACTTAATGATGATGCAGCACTACTTGAGAACGATAGAAGATATTCTAAATCCTAAAGACAAAGATTATGTCTGGATCGGGGGGTATGTCGGATTCAGAGCATTTTACAAAGTTAGAGAAGGGAACATAGACAAATTCGAATACACACTAACGCTATTGCCCAGACAGAGCATTCTTTACTTTCCCTTCTCAAAGCTCGTAAACAGGCACGATAAGCTGTACATCGTTATCAAGCCATATTCAACTATAAAGAGGGAAGTACATCTAATCCAGAAGGGCTACTATCGCATCAAGCCAAAAATAGAGGACGAGGAACTATTGCAGAGAGAGATCATCGAAGTTAATGGAAAGCAGTATGAAGCTTTATTCGAAAAGAGGAGAGATGTAGAGCTTTTAAAAGAGTTTTTACAAGGATTTTCCAAAGTTGAGAACATTAAGCACATCTCGCTAACACCAAAGACGAACGTTCTATACATATTTATGAAGCCAGAACCAGATACGATAGAAGAGGATATAAAACACATTGTCAGATTTGTCAACGAAAAGCTAAAGGAAAGCCCCTTTGAACGTTGACTTTCTTTTTATGTTTTCATCACATAGAAATATCTGTCAAGGGAAGAGTGAACCCTCTGGTAGTGCTTCTCCAGAACTTCAAATCCTATTTTTTCGGCAACTTTTTCAGCATTAAAATCAGCGGGGAAGGCTATACTCAGATAACCATCAAGAATTTTATAAATACTCTCCAGAGCTTTTTCATACAACTCTTCCCTCTTCCTTCCAGCTAAAGTTGCTGAGGAACCATATGGAGGGTCAGTAGCTACTGCTTCAAAAGTCTTATCTGGAAAGATTTCTATAAGCTTGGTTGCATCTCCTTGCTTTAGAACATAATCTTTAACACCAAAATACTCGAGATTTATCCTTGCTCCTTCAACCATATCCTTTCGCAAATCAACGCCATAAACTTTCAAACCCATTAATCCAGCTTCTATTAGAATCCCACCAGTACCCATAAAAGGATCAAGAATCTCTCTTTTTGCCCTTGCTAAATTTACCATAGCTCTTGCAATTCTTGGAGGCAGAGCAATTGGTTTATAGAAAGGCCTTTTATCGGCTTTCCTCTCATCAAAGGTTTTTGCTTTGAAAAATCTAATTCTAACACCAACCCACAGCTTTTTCCCACAGTAAACTCTCACAAGAGTGTTAGGATTAGATAAATTTACTCTAAACCCTTGTCTGTAAATTATTGCGCCGAGCTTCTTTTCGAGATTTTCAACATCATGAGCACAATTTCTCATAGTCTCTCTGTCAACTTTGAAAGTCCCAGCTATATATTCACCCCAATCAATGTTTTCTGCTTTGGCATAGAGTTCTTTAACGCTCTCTGCTGAAAAAAGCAAAATTCCATATTCATGAGCCATTCCAAGCCTGTCTAAGAAGGGAAAAGCTCTCCCATTACCTTCAATTGCCAGAAGTAGATAATCCTCCTCAGCAATTTTAAATCTTCTATCTGCGAGCTCAAGGAGTGCTTTAACTTCACTTTTAGCTAAGCTGGGCAAATTTCCAAGGATTTCTACATAAAGCATGATGAAAAATTAGAAGAAGGTCTTTTAAAGCTTTGTCCACATCGCAAAACATCTTTTAGCAATAGATATAAGGCTGTACATCAAGCAGAGCATGAAGGTGAAATGATGAGTAAGATTGTGTTATCGCATAATGGGGCATTTGTGCTCTCCGATGAGGAAGGAAATATGAATAAACATTATCACGGCCTCTATGCCCTTGACACAAGATTTGTGAAAAACATTTCTCTTGAAATTGGCAAAGAGAAGCTTTTAGGGCATATTGAACCAGATCACAAGACTTCAATATCACACATACTCATAGGGGACTCAACAATCCTACTGAGAAAGCGAGAGTTGCTGAATAACTGGAGATACAGAGAAGAGCTAACCTTCTACAACATGTCTAAAGAACCCATAAAAATAAAGATTAAATATGCCCTTGAAGTCCTCTTTGAAGACATATTCGAAGTTAGAGGAAGTCACAAACCTATTGAAAGAAAAATCGTCAAAGAACAGACTTCAAACGGAGTTAAATATACTTACACTGGCATTGATGGGATAAAGAGAGAGCTTGAAATTAAAGCTGAGGGATTTGAGTTTAAGAGCAATTACCTCACAGCAGAAATTTCTTTGGGGCCTTTAGGAAAAGAGAGAATTAGTGTTGAATTTCCCCCCAGAATCTGCATAAAAAATCCTCCTTTCTTGATTAGGAGCGACTTCGATTTCAAGCTTGAGGAAATAGTTATCACGAACAATACCGAAATAAACAACATCTTCAAAGCTTCACTGAGAGATTTAGAATCTCTAACAGTGTTAACCAACTATGGATTAACAGTTTTTGCTGGAATTCCCTACTTCATGTGCCTTTTTGGGAGAGATAGCATAATAACATCTCTATTCCTTCTACCATACTTCCCAGAGTATGCCAAGGGGACACTAAAGGTTCTCTCACAGCTGCAAGGGAAAAAATTCAATCCAAAGAGAGAAGAAGAACCAGGCAAAATTCCTCACGAGTTTAGATTTGGAGAACTTTCTCAAGCTGGACTCATGCCTTTCAATCCCTACTATGGAACCATAGATGCAACCCCACTGTATTTGATTTTGGCTGGTGAATATGTTAAATGGACTGAGGACTACAAAACGATAAGAGAGCTGAAAGAAACCCTAAACAAAGCACTCGAATGGCTTTTCATGAAGCTTGAAGAAGGAGAAGGATACATAAGATATTCACAGACATCTCCATATGTTCTAATGAACCAAGGGTGGAAGGACTCAAAGGAAGGTGTTCCAGATGAATATGGGGAACCAACAAAGTCTGCAATTGCACTAGCTGAGGTACAGGGTTATGCATATAAAGCTCTCCTAGATATGGCAGAGCTTTCTGATGTTTTAGATTTTGAAGAATCTACTCTAAGAGAAGAAGCTGAGAGGCTGAAAAGGAGGTTTAACAAAGACTTTTGGATTGAAGAAGAAAAATTCTACGCAATTGCTCTAAATGGAGATAACAAACCTTCAAAAGTCATCTCCTCTAATCCTGGTCATCTGCTTTTTACAGGCATTGCAGAGCATGAAGAAGAAATTGCTGAAAGGCTGTTTGAAAAGGATATGTTTTCTGGCTGGGGAATCAGGACTTTAAGCTCAAGGGAGAAAGCCTACAATCCTTTCAGCTATCACAACGGTAGCATTTGGGCGCATGACAATGCACTTATAGCTTTAGGATTAGCAAAAATCGGAGAAATCGAGAAAGCTGCATTCCTTGGGGCCAGACTCTTAAAAGCTGCAACTTTAATGAACTTCCAATTACCAGAGCTTTTTAGTGGAGTTGAAAGTGAAATCCCAATCCCGGTTCCAAGAGCAAATGTTCCCCAAGCATGGAGCGCTGCAAGTCCTTTTGCGTTCTTAACAGCTATGCTCGGGCTTACCCCAGAAGGAGTCTCAGCAAATCCACAGCTCCCAGAAGGTCTTGAGAAAGCCGAGATAAAGGGCATAACTATTAGAGGGGCAAAATACAGGCTAACCGCTGAGAGAAGAGGTGAAAGGATTGAAGTTGAGGTGAAAGAGGTTGATTAGGATTGATATGCAAGATGGGAATGCGGTAGTGCCTCCATTAAAAAAGCTCTCAGAACCAATTCTATCTCCTTCAAAGGAGGGCTTTGATTCCAAAAACATTTACAATCCCGCTGTGATAAAGGAAAGAGGGACAATTGTGATGCTCTACAGAGCTGAAAGCAAAAACGATAACATCACAGGTAGAATAGGGCTTGCTCTTAGTGAAGATGGTGTTCATTTCATCAAACATCCAGAGCCAGTGATTGAACCAGAGTACAGCTGGGAGAAAAAAGGTGTTGAAGACCCAAGGGTTGTGAAAGTTGGAAAAACATACTACATGACCTACACGGGCTACGATGGAAAGACTGCAAAGCTATGCTTAGCTACATCCAAGAATTTAGTGGAATGGAAGAAAAGAGGTGTTCTCTTTGATGAGTTTCCGTTTCCAAAGAACGGAACTCCTAATTGGACAAAAAGTGGTGCAATATTACCGGAAAAATTGAAGAAGGGGGAGTTTAAAGGGAAGTACATCATGTACTTTGGCGATTCAAACATATGGTTGGCTTATTCCGATGATTTAATTAACTGGGAGTTCATTGAAGAGCCAGTTCTAACTCCAAGAAAGGATAAATTCGATAATATCCTTGTTGAACCAGGACCTCCAGCATTTATGATGGATTTTGGAATAGTTTTAATCTACAACAGCGCTGGTCTTGAAAATGGAGTTAGAAAGTACAAAGCCGGTATAGCTGTCTTTGATAAAGAAAATCCCACAAAGCTGATAGCGAGAAGCGAAAAGCCAATATTGGAGCCAACTTATGAGTGGGAAATAAAAGGCTGGGTAGATAACGTTGTTTTCATAGAAGGGTTAGTTGAGCATGAAGGAAGGATTTATCTCTATTACGGAGGCGCTGATAGGTACATAGGAATAGCATATTGGGAATAGGCTCAGAGGGTGTTCACGTCATCACTAATCAGCATGCTTGCTATTCGTCATCGCCTACTTCTATTATTTTCCCTGGCTTTTAAAGTTAAGTGTTTTCTGATAAATGATAAAACAAACATAAATCCGCCATCATCTTTCTACTTTCTGTTACTTTAATATTGCGAGAGAGGTAAGCTTTTATGATAGAATGTTCAATTAATTATGAAAACACTTCGTTGGTGATTGAAATGATTCATGCATCTAAAAGGGCCATAGGTATTGAATATGCAATTAGAGATGTTGTTCTACCAGCTAGAGAACTCGAGAAGCAGGGAATAAAAATAATCAAGCTTAATATTGGGGACCCCGTTAAGTTCGACTTTCAGCCGCCTCAACACATGAAGGAAGCGTATTGCAAGGCAATTATGGAAGGACACAACTACTATGGAGAGAGCGAAGGTGATATAGAGCTCAGAAAGGCAATAGTAGAGAGAGAAAAGAAGAAAAACGGCGTTGATATAACTGTGGATGATGTAATGGTAACAGCGGCAGTTACAGAGGCATTACAGTTCATCTTTGGTGCTATCGTTGAGCCGGGAGATGAAGTTTTAATTCCAGGGCCAAGTTACCCACCCTACGTTGCCCTTGTGAAGTTCTATGATGGAGTCCCAAAGGCATATCTTGGAATTGAAGAAGAAGGCTGGCAGCCAGACATAGATGACATGAGGAAGAAGATAAGCGAAAAAACAAAGGCTATAGCTGTTATAAATCCAAATAATCCAACTGGGGCTTTATATGATAAGAAGACACTCAAAGAGATTCTCGACTTAGCTGGAGAATATGATATTCCCGTTATCAGCGATGAAATTTATGATTTAATGACCTATGAAGGAAAGCACGTTTCTCCGGGCTCATTAACAAAAGACGTCCCTGTAATTGTAATGAACGGCCTCTCAAAGGTTTACTTTGCAACAGGGTGGAGATTGGGCTACATGTACTTTGTTGATCCAGAAAACAAGCTCGCTGAAGTAAAAGAAGCTATAGGCAAGCTCGCAAGGATAAGGCTCTGTCCAAACACACCTGCCCAAAAAGCTGCGATTGCTGGTCTCACTGGCCCAATGGACTACCTTGATGAATACATGAAAAAGCTCAAAGAGAGGAGAGATTACATTTACAAGAGGCTGAACGAAATTCCCGGCTTAAGTGCACAAAAACCAGAAGGAGCGTTTTACATCTTCCCACGCATTGAGGAGAGGAGCAAGTGGAAGAGCGACAAGGAATTCGTCCTCGACGTCCTCAGAAACGCTCACATCTTGGTGGTTCACGGCTCAGGATTCGGAGAAGGCGGCGAATGGCACTTCAGAGCTGTCTTTTTGCCACCAATTGAGATTCTTGAGGAAGCAATGGATAACTTAGAAAAATTCATGAAAGAGAGGCTTGGCTGATTTTTCTTCTTTTATCCTCCCGAAACCACTGGAATGACCTCAACATAATCACCGTCTTTAATAGGATCATCCTCCAAAGCGACTTTTCCATTCACCTTTGCTATTGCACTCTCCGTGTTGAAGCCAACAGCCCTCAGAACGTCAGCGACCTTCATACCCCTCTGCCACTCAATCTCCTTCTCGATTTTCCTCCCGATGACCTTAACCTTTATCATCGCTATCACCAGATGAGCGTTGGAGTTTAGGTTTATAAATTTCTGGGAGAATTAATTATTGCCGATGAGGAGAAGGCCCGGCACTGAAAGGTGAGGAGGGCCATCACTTCCGAGGCTTTCTAAATACCGAAAGCTTTTTAATTCACATCCTTCATCTTACTGAATGAGCGGGGGTGCCCGAGCCTGGCCAAAGGGGGCGGACTTAAGATCCGCTGCCGGAGGGCTGCGCGGGTTCGAATCCCGTCCCCCGCACCATTATAAACTTCGTCTTAATCAAAATTCTCAAAATTCCAAAGACATACAACCCTAAATCAGCTTCTTTTGAAGATTCAAACCTTTGATTAAACTTTGCAAGGTAAAGTTTGAACGGTAAAGTTTAAAAAGAAAAGCCCATAACTGTGCATAGTCAAGATCATGGAGGGATTATTATGGCGAGGTTTCCAGAAGCAGAGGCCAGGTTATTTAGAAAGTACATCTGCATGAGGTGTGGAGCAACCAATCCATGGAAAGCCGAAAAGTGCAGGAAGTGCGGGTACAAGGGACTAAGGCCAAAGGCTAGAGAACCAAGAGGAGGAGTTGGGCGTTAGCTTTTGAGCTTCTCTAAAGTGGTTTCTATAAATTTTATTCCCTCTTCTAAGAGCTTTTTACCTTTTTCTGTAAGTTCATAATACTTTCTTGAAGGCTTACCTGTTTCGCCTTCTTGCCATTTTGATATAACGTATCCATCCTTTTCAAGCTTGTAGAGGACAACATAGCTACTTACTGTTGCTGGTTCAAACCCAAACTTCTCCCTTATTTTGCTTTTTAGCTCATAAGCATACATTGGCCTTTCTTTTAGGAGGCTCAGAATGTATATCCACAAAACTTCTTTGGTCAATTTTTCTTTTAACCTATCCATTGGCTCAGTCATAGGTATCACCTACAATGATACATAATTATATCGACCTAAAACTTTCACGATCTATAAATATTTTTCTTTTATAGTCTTTAAACATTTTGCATTTATGAAACAATGTAAAAGTATTTAACCTCCAACTATGTAGATTTCAATAGGTGGGCTAAAATGGACGTAAATTTTAGTGGAATCGTAGGAGATATGGGAGTTGGAGGAGTAGTCGGCTTCATAACAGGATATGCACTTAAAAAATTCATCAAGCTTGTGCTTGCTCTAATCGGAGCATACGTGCTTAGTTTATTCTGGCTCCAGCAGAAGGGAGTGATAACAATAAACACTGATGCACTGTTCAACCTCACAGAGAGTGCAGCAGCCCAAACACTAAGTCTAGGAGATAAGATCGTGGGGATTCTCCCCGGTGGAGGAGCATTTGTAGTTGGGTTTTATTTGGGATTCCACAAAGGTTAAATCCTTTATCTCTAATTTTTTCTCATGAGCTATGAGAAGAGAGTTCTAATAAGGCATTCAATCGCAAGCATAATAGCCTTGGCTTTATTTGGAATAAGCCGATTTCTTTACAGCATTATTATTTCAAGAAAATTTGGAGTAGAAGTTTTAGGCTCTGCAAATTCTCTGATTTCTCAAGCATTTCTCATAGCAATGCCGCTGAGCTTTTTTGCAGTAGCGTTGGGTAAATACTCGTCAGAATTCCTTGCAAAGGAAAATTTTGAAAAAATAAAGTCAATGACATCAATTTCATTCTCATTTCCGCTAATTGGAATTTTGCTTACCCCACTAAACATATATCTTGCTGTTCTCTCAGTTCTTAGAGCTGTTCAGCTCACATTTAGAAATTTCATCTACGGGATCCATAAAGGAGAGGTTTATGCATATGCAATGATCATCAGCTTTGTGCCTTTCATTATTAGCTTTTACTCCAAAAATCCCTTTCTACCATACATAGCGCTGCTTTTTACAATATCACTTTTTGCCTTTGGGTATCTCTTAAAAAAGAGTTTACTCGGAAAACCTAAAAAAGATGAGCTTAACCTTTTACTCCGCTATTCATCTTTTGCATTTCTCGGAACTCTATCTGGAGTATTTTTAGTTCAGGGGCCTTACTTTTTAAGCGAAAAGCTTGGGAATGCACTAATCGCTGGAAGGGTTTCGGCATCCTTATCGGCGGCATTTCTGCTGACTTATTTGCCTCAAGTGCTTCAATCTGCAATCATGCCGCTCTACTCGTATAAATACGGGAAAGAAGAATTAAATTATGTAAAGCTGCTTGCAGAAAAGACTACAGAATTGCTATCAATTTTCACAGCTTTCGTCGTTTTTGCTCTCTTGCTTGTCGGAAAGGAGGTAATTTCATTTCTTTTTGGTTTTAATCTTGGAAATGAATTCTACATTGCACTGCTGGCAGTTGAAATTTACATAGCTTATAACCCCAGCATCGTTGCTTTAAATTCTACGAAATATGTGAAAGAAGGGGGTATAATTGCAGTTTCGGGAGCTTTAGCAGCGCTAATTGCGTGGCTCACTTTCATCAAAAAATTTAACGAATACGGAACAATGCTGGGGTTGTTATTCGGATACCTAACAATATTGTGCGGGACAGCATATATCAGCTACCAAAAGCTGAATATATCGCTCAAATCGTACAAACCGTTATTGTTTGCAATTTCCCTCCAGGTACTGGTCTTCATTTCAAAAACAGTATTATTTGTTGGGATCTTGCTCTATGTGTTGGTCTCGAAGGAAGAAATAAAAGAGGGCATCAAAGCTTTCCGTGGTAAAGGACTCTAATTAGCTCCTCCGGGAGGCATTCTTTCTTTATCTTATCCTCGATTATCTTCTTGTCATAGTCAACTTCAATGAACTTCACATGAAGTGTATCAACATCAATGAGGGCAAATGTTGCTTTGTGTTCTTTTCCTGGTGGGAATCCTATGCTTCCTGGACAGACTACCCTTCCGTATCTTGTCATGGCATTCACGGGCATTTTTGGAGAAGCCACTAAGAGAATTTCGTACTCTTTAACTGGTCTCATTATTGCCTCGTAATATGAAGTCGGCTGCTCTGGAAGAACCACACCTCCAAATGGGTTTAATGGACTTCCATAGACACCAAATATGTCATTGTCTCCAATTTTGTCAACTAGATAAATCGGCAGATCCCTTATAAATTCCCTACCCTCATGTCCAAGCTTTTCCCATGTGTATTTTAAAGCAACTTTAACATGCTTTGGAAGACTGATATTATCAATGTAATCAGGGCCTTCAGCGTGAGGATCGCTTATAGCTATTATTTGGTCAAATTCACCGCGGATTATCTTAACTTTGTTATTTTTAATTAAATCATCAAGAGTATCCAGAACTCCTTTGGATATGGGAACAGTCCAACGATATTTCCGAGGATGTAGTATTTCCTAATGTCATAACCGCTCTCTTTAAGCTCTTCAATCTTTCCTAGTGCTTTAACTAAAGCTGGGAAATTCCCGTTTATGTTGGCTAATACCGCTACGTATGTCATTTCCATCACCCCCTTTTTCTAACCTTATTTTACTAAAAGATATATTTAAAGGTTTCGCAGAAAAGAGAACTCAGCGATGGAAGAGCAGGAATTTCTTCTTTTTCTTTTTGTTCTCCTCTTTTACACTGCTCATTATATAGAGCATAAGTGCATCTTCGATCATTGCTCTCACCTCCTTGTATTTTTGTTTTTAATAAGACTTCCCAGAATTTTCTGCCTTTACTTGTACATTTACAAGCTTTAGAGAACTCTCAAGTTTTAGTTAGTTTTTGTTAATTTATAAAATTTTCTGCCAATATTTCATCTTCGATGTATGGGAATGTACGGCGAAAAAAGATTAATTGACAATCTAAGAGAAGAAATCTAATATCTGGCGGACCGGCGGGGATTCGAACCCCGGACCTGCGGCTTAGGAGGCCGCCGCCCTATCCTGGCTAGGCTACCGGTCCTCAAACCCGGTATGAGGTGAAGGAGAAGAATATTTAAACTTTGCGGTGGAGTCTTAGAGGGTGAGAATAATGATAGATGAACTTGACAGGAAGATACTTTCACTGCTCCAAAAAGATGCTCGCTTATCTTACAGGGAAATTGCTAAGGAACTTAATGTTGCTGTTGGCACCGTTTACAATAGATTGAAAAGACTTGAAGAAGAAGGCATATTAAAAGGATTTTACCCAAAGTTAGATTACGAGAAACTTGGTTATGAGCTAACAGCCATTATAGGGATTAGAGCCCAAGGAAAGAGAATTATCCAAATTGAGAGGGAAATTGCTAAAGATGAACATGTTCTATGTGTTTATGATGTCACTGGAGAGTACGACATAATAGTCATTGCAAAGTTCAAAGGAAGGGAAGACATGAACAGGTTCGTAAAGAAGGTTTTGGCAATTGATGGCGTTGAAAAAACAAATACCCACGTTGCTATGGACATAGTAAAGGAGGACTTCGTCCTAAAGGTTTAAATATCTATCGATGAACCGCTTTGCCACCTCATCAAGTTTTTCAGCTGGTAACTCAACTTTCTTCCCATTGACTGTGCCCTCAAAAATCATGGGCTCTTTTGGAATCACATTCCCAAGCACTTTAAATTCCTCATTCTGTTCAATGACATTATTTCTTACTTTAATGAATTCTTCAAAAGTTGCGTGTCTTATGATGCCTTCAATTATTATCTCAGTTCCACATTCTTCCTCGGAACAATAGAAGGAAAATCTCTCCCCAATATTCGCATCAACAACCAAGCTTTTACCCTCTGCGTTGTAAACTAAAAACCTTCCCATTCTAAGACTCTCCTAAGTTTTTCGCTTTCCTTTTTATTACAAATTCACAATATGCATCCCCTTTAGCTTCACATTTAATTTCATGAGCTTCCCACTCCTCTCCGGAGACTTCCTCAATTATTTGAGCAAAAGAACCGGCATAATGGAGATGAACATGGGTACCGAAATTCGTCATCCTTGGGAATAAATTCTTCCCTTTTATCACTATCACATCATTAGAAAATTGAAGAATTTCCAGTACTCCACCTCCACTAATCTTTGTTTCGTTGAATATTCTCTCTAGAACCTCTTTAAGGGTCTTATGAACTTTCATATATATCTTCCCGACTCCCTGAAACTCCTTTCTTCCCCAGAAGTACAGGAATTTTTTAGCTTCCTCTTCTCCAAAGTACTCAAAAAGACTCTCAATAAGCATTGATTCACTACTCTCTCCTATTACTTGAATTCTCTCATTTCCAGCCCACAGCATGCCTTTTTCATCCAAGAATAGGGACTCCTTCAGACGTTCCACACTTTCATAATACTCACTATAGGGCTGAATACCTTTCTCAGTTTTCACATATGTGAAGCACGTCATTGGACCTAAAGGATGAGGAGCCTTAAGAATGCGTACTTTACTGTCCTTAACTGAGATAACGTATCCAAAAGGCAGAGTTAAAAGGGAGTAGTAACCAGGGGATATCAACTCCTCTACAAATGATGCCACTGTGGATATGCCCTTGAGAGAGATTGAGTTTATAAATCGAATAATAATCTTGAAAAATTCCTCCTTGCTCGGCAAAACAGCATAGAGAATTGACAAATCATCAAGAACTAGAAAATCATATTTTCCTTTGATCAGAACGTCTTTTATGATTGCAGTTGTTATTGGTAAATCTAGGGGATTTGGAAGTATATCCTCTCCAGATACCGTCATTTTGGAATAAATATTTGTGTAGCCGTCTAGTATTCTCAATTTTTTGTTATATATGAACGGGGAGTAATCTATGCCATATTCATTAAGCCATTTCTTCAGGGGATCAACCGTTTGTTTAAATTCTACCAAGAGGACCTTATATCCTTGAGTTAAAAGAGAAAAAACAAATTGATGCATTAATATCCTGTGGTCCTCATCGAATAACCCAGAAAACATTACGCTGTGTTCTTTCCGAATGCCCCCTTTTAATATATCGTCAAGTCTCTGTATTCCCGTGCTTATCATAGTCTCACCAAGCTTTCAATTGGAATGTTGTATTCATCCTGAAGGACATCGATAATATTCCCAACACTTATGAGGAAAAACATTCCAACAGGTACAGCTCCCGCTTGCTTGCACATTTGCACTAGAGCTCTCTGAGTTTCACCACTTCTGACTACATCATCAACTATTAAAACCTTTTCTCCCTTTTTTAATGCCCATTGTGGTAGATACAATGTCATGACACTTCCTGAAGCACTGGGAACATAATTAACTTCATAGAACTTCTCAACTCCGACCTCTTTCTTCTTCTTTGCATAGACAACATCAACATTTAGCTCATTCGCTATGTGGACTGCTAAGGGGATTCCATCTGTCGCTGCTGTGAGAACTTTTGAAATGTTCTTGCTGATATATTTCGATGCAACCTCTTCAGCTATTAAGCTCATCAAGTTTGTATCGCTCAGTACTTTCATATTGTCAAAGAGACCATGCTCATCGAACTGTATTCTTCTCTTTACCTCTTCCTCTATGTTAATGTAAGGAGATAAGAGTTCCAAAAGCTCTTTAGCTCTATCAGTGCTTGGAAGAACTTTTCCTCTCACGTACCTATTAAGCACTGTAATAGGCAACCCCGTTATCTTTGAGAGCTCTTCATATGTGTATCTCTTTTTAAGCAACTTGAGTATTCTTATTACCCTAAGCTTTTCCTTGACTGCCTCTATTTGACTCAATACCTTCACCCCCTTTGAGACATTGATTGACAAAAAAATGTATAAATATGTTTCGGTGAAAATTACAATCCACATAGGTAGTATTATCTAAGATTTCCCGGAAAACCCAAGTTTTTGCCTATATCTCTCGATAACCTCCCAAAAATACTCCCTAACGAACTCTAAGTCAATTTTTTTGCCTTCCGGATGATTTATGCCCCTGCAAAAATCATCGTTTCTTACATAAACCTCAATTACAGTTCCTTGTCTTACCAGTACAAAGGGATAAAGTTTGCATGCAAGAGGCCTGTGAGGATATATTTTGCATTTCCCATCTTCTCCTAAAAAAATACAGCCATCGTCGAAAGGTCTCTTTTTCAGAGCATAACCCAAAAACTTGTCCCCTCTGTAAAACATTTTTTCATAATCAACGAACTCCCAGGTACTGTACCCAAGTTCTTCAATTCTCTCAATATCCTCATCTCTGAGCGGGATGTCAAGCCTAAAACAGCATTCGGCACAGTTTTCAAGACATTTAAATTTAAAAGAAGGATCAGATTCGATTTCAAGTGTATCTAAATGGATCGTAGCAACCCACTTTTTCTTCACCACCCCACCTCCTAGGTTCTATATGAACTTGCTATCAACGTCTCTGTCATTTCTATATCACCTATTTTTCTGAGAACTTCATCGTGGAATTTATCAAGCTCTGCAATGCTGCCGACCTCTACCCTAATGACAATATCATATTCTCCATAAACTCTGTAAATTTCCTTCACCATTGGATTGTCCTTAAGCTTGTTGTATACTTTTTCCTCATTCCCCGGCTTTACAATAATCAAAACAAATGCCTCCATCATATGCCAAATCCTCCCATACCAAATCTTTTCATCATCCTATTAAGACTTCTCTTGTTCATGCTCTTAAAGAATTTCTTCATCTGATTATACTGCTCAAGTAACTCTTTGACATCTTTTACTGTAGTGCCGGAACCCCTAGCAATCCTTTTAATACGTGAATAGTTGATGATCTCAGGATGCTCGAGCTCTTCTTCAGTCATTGAGTCCATAATAACCTTGAACTTTTTAAGCCTTTGTTCACTCACACGAACCACGTCATCTGGCAGAGAATACCCCAGCCCTGGAATCATCTGGAGGATTTGCTTTAGTGGTCCCATCTTGCTCATAGCTTCGAGTTGGGCATACATGTCCTTTAGATTGAACTTTCCACGCATGAACTTTTCTAAATCCTCTTCTTTGAACTCTTGGGCCTTACTCAGCTCTTCAAACTTCTCCAAAAGTCCTTGAATATCGCCCAAGCCGAGGAGTCTTGATACGAATCTTTTCGGATCAAAAGGCTCCAAGTCGTCAATTCTCTCACCAACGCCGATGAACTTTATTGGAGCACCAGTTGCAACGACAGCAGAAAGAGCACCGCCACCTTTTGCAGAACCATCGAGCTTTGTAACTATGATTGAACCTATTGGGGTCGCCTCTTTAAATGCCAGAGCCTGATTATAAGCTTGCTGTCCAATTGTTCCATCTATAACGAGAATAACTTCGTGAGGCTTTATTGCTTCACTTATCTGCCTCATCTCTTCAATTAAGCCCTTCTCCTCTTTATGCCTTCCAGCTGAATCGACTATGATTATGTCAACCCCTTTATGCTTGAAATGCTCAACTCCTTCTTTAGCGAGCTTAACGGCATCCTTCTCGTTAGGATCACCAAAAACTTCAATCCCGTAAGGCTCAACTAGCTGCTTAAGCTGGTGATAAGCACCGGGACGCCAAGTGTCAGAACACACCAATCCAACTTTATACCCCCTCTTTTGGAAATACCTGGCAAGTTTAGCAACAGTTGTTGTTTTACCAGAACCTTGGATACCTACAGTAAGTAAAATCGTTGGCTTCTCTCTAATTTCTATTGCCTTCGCCTCTCTTCCAAGGAAGTTTGTAAGTTCTTCATAAACGATCTTTATTATGTGCTCCTTCTTCGAAACACCTGCTGGTGGCTTTTCTTCTAAAGCCCTCTTCTGGATTTTTTTAGTTAAGTCAAGAACAAGTCTAACATTAACATCACTCATTATTAAAGCTCTCTGAATGTCCCTCACAACTTCTTTAACCAATGCCTCATCAACAGAACTTGCACGTGCAAGCTTTTTTAATGCATTATTCAATGCCCTGCCTAAACTCTCTAAAGCCATCTCTTCCCACCATAAGAAAGAGTGCTACCAACTTTATAACCCTTAGGTTTTTCCAAATTGTATTAATGAATACATTTTTAACAAACAGCACTATTTTAGCTCTTTTTTATGTTCAAATAGGTTCATCAAATCTAAAAATCGAACATCCCAGCTGTTTTGCGAGAGTTTTGAGCTGAGAAGGACATTTACAGCCATTTTGAAACGCACAAAGCTTTTAAGATTGAAATATTTAATAATTATTGAGTATGAGAGGAAAAGAAAAAGGAGGTGGGAGATATGGAATGGTTACCAATCCTTCACGGTTACATGATCATCAAAGAAATGGAAAAGAAAAAGAAGAAACCAGTGCCAGAGGAGCTCGAATATGTAGAGAAGCTACTCTAAGGATTTTCCTTTCGTTTCTTTTCCGAGTACTGCTATAGCCAAAGCTCCCACTATTGAAATTACTGCTATTATAAGCACTGCTGCTCCAACTGTTGAAATCTCCATCACTCTTCCAGCAATTATTGGAGCTAATCCACCGCCTATTCTTGCCATGGCCCCAGCCCATCCAGTTCCTGTGCCCCTAACACTTGTTGGATACAACTCCGGAGTATATGCATAGATTGCTCCCCATGCACCCAAGTTGAAGAAGCTGAATAATACAGCACTTAAAAGTATCATTGAGGCGTTTCCAGAGCTTGCGAACTTGTAAAATAAGAGTCCAGCTAGACCTGATAGGAAGAGGTAACTTGAAAGCGTTTTCTTTCTTCCAATTTTCTCAATGAGATATGCAGCACTCCAATAACCCGGTAGCTGAGCAACTGCAGTGACTATAAAGTACTGAAAGCTCTTAAAGACCGTAATGTTAAGGGTTGATGCAAGGAACTTTGGGAGCCATATGAAAAAGCCATAATAGGCAAATGCAATGCTAAACCATGCAATTGTTAACATGAACGTTATCTTTGCATATTTGCTCCAGAGCTCTGCAATAGTGATTTTTCTGTGCTCCTCTTTAGGCATTTCCAGTTTTACGGAAACTCCAAAGATTTTCTTTATTATTTCTTCAGCTTCCTTGATCTTTCCTTTGAGAAGCAAGAAGCGTGGGGATTCTGGTAGTGTAGCCAAGAGAGGTAACGCTAACAGAATTGCGCCTCCAAATAGAAGTATGCTTCTCCAGTTTGCCTTCACTATTAAAGCAACAATTCCAATTATTATAGTACCAATCGCCCAAAAGCTCTCTAAGATTGAAATCATAGCTCCTCTAATCTTTTTTGGCATAAACTCAGCAAAGTATGAGCTCGCGACTGGGAGAGAACCACCTAAACCAAGACCAACTATGAATCTGAGAATGATAAGCTGATCTAAGCTTTGAACAAAGGCACTTGCTATTGATCCCAGACCAAACGTCAGAACTGCTAAGCTCAAGCTCCTCTTCCTTCCAATGTAATCCGCTAGAATTCCAAAGAACCATGCTCCAAGCAGCATACCCCAAAGGGCAGCAGAACCCATAGCTCCAAGCTTTGTTAGGCTTCCTTGAAATGCTAGCTCTTTTTTTAATAATGGGATTATGAACGCTGCAGAGAGAGTATTGATGGCTATAAACGCCCATATTGTCCCTAAAATTGCCAAAAGCTTATAGTGAAACTTCCCAAATTCGGCGTTCTCTATAACTTCCATTGCTTCATCACCGAACAAATGTTCGGTTAAGCTGACTTAAAAATATTTATTACATTATGGTAGGATCTTCAGCATAGAATTTTGAATTATTCCCCTTAACATCTAAAATTCTTAGGATTTCATTTTTATCTTACAAAGAGAGCCAAAAAATAGAGGGCTTAAACTTAAAAAGTACAACGTAGGAAGAAGAGGGGGTGAAAAGAAATGAAAGTGCACTACGAATGCCTATCCTGTCAAATTAATCAATGCCAAAAGATAGCTGAACTCAGCACAAATGATTTGGAAAAAAGAAAGGAGGCAATGATATTTTCTGCAAAGCTTTTTGCAAAATACTTTAATGAAAAGTCCATTCCCGCTATTGTAGGAAGCGATATCTTTCTTGAGCTTTATGAGTATTTAGGAGTTGATGACCCATTTAAGGAATACAAAGACAAATCAAACAAACTTGCGCAGAAAGTTGTAGAAAACCTAAAGAAAAAGCTCGAAATTGACCTAAGAACTGCACTTAAATTAGCAATAGCCGGTAATGTGATTGACTTTGCTGTTGGGTATGAACCCGAAAAAATTGAAGAAGATATTTTGGAAATGCTAAAAGAAGAACTGCACATTGACGAGAGTGAAAAGCTGTTTGAAAAGCTGAGAAGAGCAAAAATTTTGTTATATTTAACGGACAATTGTGGAGAGATATATTTTGATAAGTTGTTATTAGAGAAAATTAAAGAAGAGTTTCCAGAGCTAACAATTTATATTGCCGGAAAAAAAGGGGCTATAATCAACGACGCAACTGTCAACGATCTAAAAGAGGCCAAATTGGACGAAGTGGGAAAAGTGATATCAACTGGGACTAGGATAGTTGGAGTCCCAATTGGCAGAGTCAGCAAGAGATTCCTTGAGATCTTCGACAAGGCTGATGTTATAATTGCAAAAGGCCAAGGAAACTTTGAAACTTTAAGTGAAATCAAAGATAACAGAGTGTTCTTCCTTCTAAAAGCAAAATGTAAGCCTGTTGCAAGAGAGTTAAGTGTCCCCCAGGGTGCAATGGTTTGCAAGACTCTTTAAATAGACGATTGTCGATATTAAGTTTGACGAATAGCGATTAAAAAGCTTTTTATACTTCAAGGTTGTATGAGTACATGGTGATACCTATGCCAGCTGTGATTAGGAAGGATGTCAACAAATTTATGAGAGAGTTAAAGAAGCATTACAGCGATGTCTGGAAGATGCCATCAAGCAAATACCTTGATAACCCCGATTTCATTGTTATTGACCCAAAAACAGGAAAAAAAGTCAAGGTTAGCTTTGTAGCCCTAGATGATGGTGAAACAGTGAGTATCGTGTATGATGACCTTAGCTGATTTGGACTTTTTCGTTTTTTGCCGTAAGCTTTTCTACTGTTCTCAACTTGATTTTGAAAATTATTAAATATCATCTTCATAAAGATTTAATCTGGTGACATTATGGTCAACAAGAAATTAGTCGAAGAAGTTCTCGAACTAGCATCTATGATAAAGGATCCCCATTTTAGAGCAATCACATATGCCCGACTCGGTTATGAGCTGTTTCTTCTCAGAAGCGAGGAATACAAAAAAGCGTTCACCAAGGCAATTGAAACTACAAGGCACATTGAGAATCCAATTTTGATAGTAAGGACTCTCATCGAAATTGCCAGACATTTGGGAAAAGCAAAAATCCCCGCATCAAGTAAAGTTTTCCATCAAGCATTTGAAATGATAAAACCGTTTCCAAATCCAGTACATGATGAGCTCATTGAGGATATAATTAATGCGTTATCAGAACTCAAGCAGTATGATGATGCTCTTTTCTATGCATCTGAGATAAGGGATAAAGTTAGGAAAAGCGAAGTTCTACTCAGATTGCTTATTTCATATGTAAACAGAGGGAACGTGAGAAAAGCCCATTTAATTCTGGAAAACATAAGTGAGGAGCCGTGGTATTCAATAGCAGCAATTGAAGTGCTTAAAGCACATTTAAAAAGAGAGGAATTTGGGAGTGCAATGAAAATACTCCAAAGCCTAAAAAGCAAGTATTGGATAAATGAAGCTATGAAAGAGATTGCAATTTATCTAAAGAACTACAAAGCTCCAAAAGCAACTTTTGAAAAATTCGTGGATGTTGCACTGAGCATGTCTGATGAGCTAAGTTTTGATGCCTTGAGGAATTTGCTTGTGGGATTTGGAAGTTCAGGGGAAATAGACCCTGTAATGAAAATCCTCAGGAAAATGCCTCCCAATGAAAGAATTAAAACATTGATCGAGCTTTCAGCCAGAATTATTGACAATGAAGAACTACTTAGGGAGCTCATGCTTCATCTAGACAAAGAAGAGTTCATTCCTGTAGCTAAATTCCTACTAACAAAGTTCCTAGAAAAACCAGACAAAAAATATATTAATGTTGTAGAGACTCTTGGTGCAAGAACGGGCTACGAGCCAATTCTCGTAAAGGTTGTAACATTCTTGGCGAAGGTTGGAGAGTATGACAAAGCCCTCCACTTTGCCCACAGGATAATAGATAATCATTTGCGCTCATTAGCATTTGGAAGCATAGCTGTGAACCTGCTCAAAGAGGGAGACATCGACAGAGCTATTGACACTGCACTAGAGGTCAAAGATCCCAAATGGAGCTCATGGCTTCTTGGGGAAATGCTTGTGAAGATACTAGAGCTTGCCAGAAGTAAAGAGATTAAAGATGATCTAGAGAGGAGAGCTAAGGAGCAGAAAGCACTATGGTAGCCTTTTTAAACTTTCTCTTGTACTTTTCTCTTAAGGTGATACAGAATGGTGAGGATAGCAATTATTGGGGGTTCTGGAGTTTACGACCCAAAGCTCTTAGAAAACATAAGAGAAGAAGAGGTAGACACTCCCTACGGAAAAATCAAAGTGAAAATAGGGACATATAAGGGGGAAGAGATAGCATTTTTAGCCAGACACGGAGAAAAGCACAGTGTCCCACCGCATAAAATAAACTACCGCGCAAATATCTGGGGGCTTTATGAACTTGGAGTTGAAAGAATTTTAGCAACCTCGGCTGTGGGATCGCTGAACGAAGCAATGAAGCCTGGAGACTTTGTGATTCTTGACCAGCTTATGGATTTCACAAAGAACAGGGTATACACATTCTATGATGGGGAAGATTCACCGCATGACAGAAAATTTGTTGCCCATGTAGATTTCACTGAACCATATTGTCCAGAGATTAGGAATGCCCTCATCAGAGCAGCAAAGGAGCTTGGCTTTAACTATCATCCAAAGGGTACTTATGCTTGTATGGAAGGACCAAGATTTGAGACAAGAGCCGAGATTAGGGCATTAAGAATTTTAGGGGCAGATGTTGTTGGTATGACCCAGTGTCCAGAGGCAATTTTGGCAAGAGAGCTTGAGATGTGCTATTCAAGCGTCGCAATAGTTACGAACTTTGCTGCCGGAATAAGTCCTCAGAAACTGACCCATACAGAAGTCGTTGAATTAATGGCAAAGAAGAGCGAGGAAATAAAGTATCTTCTCATGAAAGCAATTGAGTACATTCCAAAAGAGAGAAGATGCATGTGCAAAGATGCCCTAAAAGGTGCAACTGGAGATTAGCTTCTTCTTTTAACTTTGTTTAGAAGAATGGCGCCCCGGCGGGGATTTGAACCCCGGACCTCGAGGTCCGCAGCCTCGCGCCCTATCCAGACTAGGCCACCGGGGCACGCCCATTGGGTTTTTAAAAATGCTCTTTATAAAGTTTGCTGGCGAAAAACTTATAAACCCACTCAGATTTTAGTATCTAACGGGCTGTGCGGTGGTAGTCTAGCCTGGTCTAGGACAGCGGCCTGCCACGCCGCGGGCCCGGGTTCAAATCCCGGCCACCGCACCACAAACTTTTCTGAGAAGATCTGATTGAAGTTCGTTTACCTCATGCAAAGTTATCCTCGGATTACAATGTTTTGCTCAAAGTCAAAACTTCACATGCCAAGAAATTAAAGTCAAAAAGAGAAGCTAAAGCTTCCTCAAGCTTGGGAACCAGTATTTCTTTCCTTTCTTCTCCTTCTCTTCATCCCACTCTGCCAAAATTTTTACGGCTTCACTTGCAACTAATGCCGCCTCTTTCTCCCCAGCTTTTCCGAACTCATTGGTAACTCTATTAGCAAAGACTGCACATACACAGCCAGCTCTAAGACCATAGATGTTAGCCAACGTAAAGAGTGTCGCCGCTTCCATTTCAAAGTTCGTGACTTTTGCCTGTCTTAGATCATCAATCAGATGCTTTGCAAAGCTTGGGAAATAGCCATTTAACCCCGGTCTTGCCTGACCAACATAGAAGCTGTCCGTTGATGCTGTAATTCCTACATGATAGCGAACTCCTAATGTCTCAGCAGCTTCAATCAATGCCAAAGTAACCTCCAAATCAGCGCTTGCCGGATATTCAACCCTGACATACTGCTTTGATGTTCCCTCCAACCTAACGGCAGCTTTTGCGATGATTAAGTCGCCAATCTCTATTCCTGGCTGAATTGCCCCAGTTGAGCCAACCCTTATGAAGGTGTCAGCACCAATAGCTGCCAATTCTTCAATTGCTATTGCTGTTGATGGACCTCCAATTCCTGTTGAGGTTACACTTATTGGAACTCCCTTATATTTTCCTGTGTGTGTTCTGTACTCCCTGTGGAAAGCTATTTCCCTTGCCTCATCCCACAGAGCACTTATTTTAGGCACCCTTTCTGGGTCTCCAGGCAATAAAACATATCTTGCTACATCCCCCGGCTTACATGCTATGTGGTATTGATATCCTTCCTCAGTTTGGGGTCTATCTGCTGATACAAACTTCATTTCCATCACCCTACCATAAGCTTTGCAAAAAGCAAATAAAAGTCTTCGCATAAATTTCAGTGGTGAGTACATGCTAAAATGCCAAAAATGCGGAAAAACCTATGAAAAGTTTCGTATGCTTTGTGAATGTGGTGGACTTCTCGATGTTGTAGTAGAGTTTAGGGAGAGCTTTGAAAGTCTTTTGAAGGAGAGATATTTAGATGTGAGACGTTACTTGAACTTCTTACTCATCAATGAGGACTTTCTTCCAAAGTTAATCCTTCCAATAACCCCAACTGTTGAAAAAGAGATTGAAAATGTGAAAGTTCTTTTCAAGCTTGAATATTTGATGCCCTCTGGCTCATTCAAGGATAGAGGAACTTACGTAACAATTGCAAAGCTGAAAGAAGAGGGAATCAAAGAGATAAGCCTAGACTCTTCAGGGAATGCAGCCATAAGTTTTGCACTCTTTGGAAAAGCTGAAGGGATTAAAGTCCATGTATTTATTCCAGAACACACAAACGAAGGGAAGAAAAGGATTTTAAAGCTCTTAGGGGCTGAAATTCATGAAATCAAAGGCTCAAGAATGGATGTACACTGGAAGGCTCGTGAATTCAAAGGTGCATTTTATATTTCGCATTGGTATAATCCTTATTTCTTAGAGGGTACGAAAATTGCTGCATATGAGATTTTTGAACAAATTGGAGAAGTTGATTATGCCCTAGTTCCAACAGGAAGCGGGACACTATTTTTAGGACTGTATGAAGGATTTAAAGAACTCAACAATTTTGGAAAAGCCAAAATGCCAAAGTTAATTGCAGTTCAAGCTGAAGGTTATGAAAGCTTATGCAAGCGGAGCAAAAGGAAAAGCAAGCTTGCAGAGGGAATAGCGATTCCAGAGCCTCCAAGAAAAGAGCAAATGCTCAAAGCTCTGAGAGAAACTAAGGGATTCTGCATATCAGTAGGAGATAGCGAAATTGACAAAGCCCTTAATGATCTCATTTCAATGGGCTTTTTAGTTGAACCAACTTCTGCAGTCGTCTTTGCCGCATTTAAAAAACTTCTTGAGAGAGATGAATTTAAAAAAGGTTCAAAAGTACTGTTGCCTTTAACTGGATCTGGTTTAAAGTTGATGTAAATTTTTGTATTAAGGCAAAAAGTTCTACTATATGATTTCGAGAGTACAGCAAACTTTGGGAAGTTTAATCAAACGGATCAAAAAGTGCCAATTTTGTGGGAACTTTTATTAAAATTCAGCTCTTGAGATAGTTTCTTGCTTATTTTGGCACCCAAAGGATGCTTCTTTAGGTGAGATACCCAAAAACGGCACTCTCGATGGAAGTTCAATCAAGCCGACAAAAGTTTGTATGGAGCCGGGAGGGGGATTCGAACCCCCGTAAAGGGGATCTGCAGTCCCCCGCCTCACCTCTAGGCTATCCCGGCGTTTGACCCAGAGAAGTAAAGCTGGCGCCGCGGCGGGGATTTGAACCCCGGAGGGACTACGCCCACCGGCTTAGCAGGCCGGCGCCCTACCAGGCTAGGCTACCGCGGCACGGTTATTACTCATAAGCAGTGGGTATTTAAGCTTTTTGGAGGAGGCAACTATAAATACCAGTGACCAAACTAAATAGTGATGCAGCTCTTCAACTCAAAGCTATGTGCATTGTGCAAAGGTCGTAAACTGCTCTGCGGTAGGCCCACATGTCCAATTCTTGAGAGATTTAGAGTAGTCAAGAGTGTCGAGAGAATTGTAAACAGAAGAGAGATTTTTGGCTCTTCACCGCCAAGCATATTCGTTGGAGAATTTGGATATCCAAAGGTTAGAATTGGCCCTCTTGTGCCACCAATTGAAGGAAACACATCTTATCTTGACAATCCCCTTAAATGGGAGAACAAAACAATAAATGACATTCTCAAATACCGCTCACTTTTGGTTATGGGAGAAACGAAAGCTAATGTGAAAGTTAGCAAAAGCCAGCGAATTCTGAGCGAAATTCAAGAGTTGGCAATGTCAATAAGGCCAGTAGATAGCGAAATTCTTCTCAAGAGGAAGCCGATTTTAAAAGTTCTGCCAAATGAGTTTGCTCCACCTATCGGTCCAAAAGCTGAACTCTTAGACTTTGAACTTACAGAGAATCCAAGAATCCCAAGGAAAACTGACTATGTCGTAAGCGATGAACTGAAGGCTGAAGAAGCCATTATGAGGCTTTACACTTGGGGATTTGACGAGTATTACATTATACGACTGCTCTCAGCTGGTTTGTTAGGGATTAGCAAAAAGCTTGTACCAACTAGATGGAGCATTACAGCAGTTCAAGACACAATCGGAAATCATTTGAGAAAGGAAATCCTAAAGTACGATACAATAAACGAGTTCGAGCTTTACTTTTACGAATTCCTTGGAAACAGATACGCTGTGCTTTTGATGCCAGAGAGTTATGCATTTGAGCTCTTAGAGGTGTGGCTTAAGGGTTCGCTGTTTGGAAGTGAAGAGCCTCAAGTTATTCACGATTATGAGGACTGGAGAGGTATTAAAGGCTATGCTGAGGAAACCACTGGTGCCTATTATGCAGCCCGCTTAAGTATCCTTGAATTCCTAAGGAATAGGGAAAGGCAAGCAAGGATTTTAGTGTTCAGAGAGGTAACACCAAAATATTATGCTCCCGTTGGAGTATGGCAGATTAGATTAGGAGTTAAGAAGGCATTGGAAAATCTAGTCGGAAGATTCAGCACACTGCAAGAAGCTTTGAACGAAATTAGAAAGCTTTTAGAACATCCTCTTGAGAAATATCTCGAGAAAAGCTGGCTTTTAAAGATGCGGAAGAAACAGATGACACTTGATGAATTTTTGAAAAACTTTTAATTTCATGATGCCCAGAAACTCTTAGATGATGAAGTTCGCTAGGTCTGAGTGGTGATGACTGCACGTCAGGCTGACAGCTAATTGAGGTGCTTTCATGAAAGAAAAGCTTGCTTTAATAAGTCTCGATGGGAATGGAGTTTACAACCTTAAGCACATGCCCTTCCTCCAGACTTTGATTGAAGAGGGCTCCTTTGAGGTAGTTGACTCCATCTTTCCCACTCTTACTGACTTAGTCCACACCTCTGTTATGACTGGCGTTTATCCAAAAGACCACGGTGTTGTTGAGAATGGCTACTATGACCGCTTAGCTGACAGGAAAATAAACTTCTACGATTATGAGGTTGCCTTTAATCCCCATAAAGTTATAAAGGCCAGAACGATTGTTGATATTCTTAGGGAAAAAGGGATAAGGAGCGCTTCTGTTAGCGGCTATACAATGCCACCTTTCAGCGGAACCAACGTGAGGATTTTCCCACCATTCTTCAGTGATGACAAGCTTTACAGGCAGCATGGAAGGGATTGGAGGAAAGATGTTTGGGTTGCACAGTCAGCGTTGTATCTTTACTATGAATGCAAGCCTGATTTATTGCTGATTCACTTCTGCTCAATTGACGGAATGCAGCACGATTACGGTGTTGAGAGCGAAGAGGCTTTAAAAGCTGTAAAAACCGTTGACGAGATGCTCAAGCTGATTTGGGAAAAACTGAAATATGAATACGCTTTCATTATCTTTGCAGACCACGGGCAAGAGAACGTTCACACTTGGGTAAACCTCAAGACTTATTTGAGGAAGCATGGTATTGAAACACTTCGTGTTTCCTCGGGTGGGGGAGTGCATATCTACCTAAAGGACCCGAACCAAGCTGAGGAGGCTTATCAAGTTTTACTAAAAGCGCCAGGAATTAAGCACGTCTTTTTCAAAGAAGATTTGCCTCACTTAAATACGCCGAACAGTGGAGAGCTAATAGTTTCAGCTAAAGAGGGGTACTGGTTCTGCAGCCATGCGAAGTGTAAAGGCATCAAGGGAACAAGTTACTGGGTTAAGGCAATGCATGGCTCAATGAATGAACAAGTTATGAAAGTTCCACTGATTTTATGGGGATTTGAGAATGTCAATATTGAGAATGCAAACCTTATGGACATAGCTCCAACGGTTTTGGATTTCTTCGGAATTGAGAAGCCCAAAGAAATGGTTGGGAAAAGCCTCCTAACATAATATCCTCAAACACTACATAATCATGGATTTAAGACAAATGATATAGAAAAGTGGGGGAATAAAAACAGTCCTCACCTTGAGGACTGTGCAATTCTCTCGATTTCTTCCTTCTTGCTGTAAGCGTAGCTCTTTGTGTCCTTGTTAGCAGCTGCAATGATTTCCTCTGCAAGTGCCTCAGCATAGCTCATCTTGGTTCTGTAGCACTTTGCTGATGCACCCAATGCGATATTTCTAAGAGCAACGTCAAGCCTTCTCAATGGCGAGATATCAACTGCGACGTGATACCTAATACCACCAAACATAACTGTTGTTGTGTCCTCTCTTGGAGCAGCGTTTTCGATAGCTCTGATGAGAACCTGGATTGGGTTCTGCTTTGTTCTCTTCTCAATGATCTCAAAGGCTTCTTTGACGACCTCGTAAGCCTTCATCTTCTTGCTCATCAATGAGCGGTGCTCTCTTCTCATGAAGTGTCCCGCTACCTTATAGCTTGATGCACCGCTCCTCATGACCTTGTTAATGAGTCTCTCAACAATGTGAACGTTTGCTTTGCCAAAGGGCTTCTTTGCATGCCTTCCGTGAGTGTGGGGCAACAAGCGAGGCTCGAGGTTGATGTATGGCTTGAGTGATGGATCATTTACAACGACATCCTCAGTGCTCCACTTTCCAAAGACCTTTAAGTCCTTTGGAATGAAAAATCTCTCTTGTAAGCTCTTGGCCATAAGCATCACCTTCTTGGCTTCTCCTTTCTACCTTTAACTAATTCCTTGAGTGAAACTCTGTTGACCTTAACGACCTTGTATCTAATTCCTGGGATGTCACCCATTGAACCACCCTTTGGACCCCCGATACCCTCGATGATAACCTCATCGTGCTCGTCAATGTGGTTGATAGCTCCATCACCAGGACAGAAGGCTGTAACGACCTTACCATTCTTGATGAGCTGAACTCTCACAGCTTTTCTCATTCCAGAGTTTGGCTGCTTTGCCTCTACGGCAATCTTCTCAAGGACAATTCCTCTTGCTTGTGGCGCACCTTCAAGTGGATCGCTCTTCTCCTTTAAGCGAAGGACTCTTCTCTTGAATCTTATGTCACTCCATCTAAACTTCTTCCTCTTGAGCTTGAGCTTTCTTCCAGCGAATTCTCCATAGGGAGCTTTCTTTCCAGGCATGATCATCACCTCAAATTATGACAACATCTTCAATTCCGTGGTGTCTCTCCATTAACTCCTTAACGAGATTTATGTTATGACCGCCCCTGCCGATTGCCCTCGGCTTATCCCTTTGATTAACATCGAGGAGGGCAACCTTTTTACCATTCTTCTTTTCAGTTATGTGGACTTTTTTAACTCTTACGCCCATCGTTTTATAAATGTTCCTAAGGAACTCCTCTGGGTTCTCTGAGTGCTCGATGAGGTCAATCTCTTTCCCGAGCATGCTCTGTATTCTTCTAACGTTCATTCCTCTCTTTCCTAAAGCTAATCCCATCTCACCTTTCTTTATGACGTAGATCAAGCGATTTCTGTCCTGGTCAATGATGCAGTCCAGCACTGTAGCTCCTGTAAAGCTCTCAAAGAGGGCAATATATTTGATTTGGTCTGTGTTCAACTTAAGGGGCATCACTGCTTACCCCCAGCTAAAGCTAAAATGTTGCTTTCTCCTGGGTCAATTATCGCTAGAGATGCTACTACGAATGGCTTACCCAAGAGCGTCCCGAGGTCAACGCTTGTTCCCTCGTACTCATAAACTGGAATGTTGCTGAGCTTGGCGTAGTAGTAGATATCGTCCTTAACCTCCTTTGGCGCATTCTTTGCAACAATGATGAGCTTTGCACCGCCAATCTTAGCTAATTTTACAGTTTTGTTTGAACCGATGACAACCTTTCCTGTTTCAAGAGCCTTTCTAAGCTCAAAGGCTATATCCATTAATCACACCCCCTTACTCATTCTTCTATTGGTTTTAATGGTAATTTCATAGCGAGTCTAACTATGCCTGTTCCAACTGGAACAGGCTGTCCAATGAGGACGTTTTCAACGACACCGTTCAAGGGGTCAACTTCTCCCCTTTCAGCGGCTTCAAACAGATGCTGGACAGTAATCTCGAAAGCTGCTCTTGCCAATACGCTCGCCTTCGCACCAACAACACCATGTCTTCCTATAGGCCTTACAACACCATCAATGGTCATTATATCAGCGACGAGCATGATATGTCTCACATCTACTTCAAGACCTTGCTCCTGCATTGTCTTTACGATTTCCTCAATGATTGCGTTTCTTGCTGCCTCGATGCCTAAAACCTCTGCAATTTCGTGGATGTTGTTTGTTCTTGTTCTTGTTGGATCAACACCCGGAACTTTCAGCACTTGCTTGAAGTTTGAACCTTCTGTGTAGATCACGTACTCATCGCCCTCTTTGCGGATTATAGTTTTTCCAACGCCTGAAAGACCTTTTAAGCGATGGCTTTTAACCTTTTCGGCAATCCTCCTTAGGTCAGAAAGCTTCTCTGCTTTCTTGGGTCTAACTATAAGCGTGTATCCATCAACTTCAAATTCTGCTGTCTTGAATGAGCTCTCAAGCTTCTTTTTAATTTTTTCCATTGTTAAGCCGCTTCTCTCTAAACGCTCCGGGTCAATCTCAACAACAAACTCCATGTTAAGGATGTCAATTGTCATTGACTGTGCTAAATTTACCAACGTTGTACCTTCGATCCTCCTTGCAACCTCTAAGGCCTTTTCCCTATCATAGCGGTGTTCCTCGTCGAGATAGACGGTCATGATTGGCGTTGAGGGATTCTTCCTCGCATCAACAATCTCAATAATTCTCGGCAGACCAAGGGTAACGTTAATCTCAGCGACACCAGCGTAGTGGAAAGTGTTGAGAGTCATCTGGGTTGAAGGCTCACCGATGGACTGAGCAGCAACAGTTCCAATTGCTTCACCTGGCTCCACAACGGCTTTCTCATATTCCTTAACGACTTCCTCTATGATTGCCTCAACTTCCTTTTTCTTGAGCTTGTACTTTTCGTTGTACTCTACGAGCTTCTCATAAAGCTCTTCCTTAGTCTTCTCGGGAAGATGAGCAGCATTTTTCTCAATTAAAGATTTGATAGTGGAAGGAGTTACCATCCAAATCACCTCACTTACTGTTTGCTCTCAATTTAATCAGAGACCTCACAATAACTCTCTCAATGTCAACTGTCTTTCCTTGCCAGCTCTTCATTGGGTCAACACCGTCCTCACCATAGCGGAACTGGACGATTATTCCAGTTGGATCCCTGACTGTTCCATCATAGTCAACTTTGAGGTCTTGCAGAGCGTTGATTAACCTACGCTGCATGTAACCGCTCTGAGCTGTTCTAACTGCTGTATCAACCAGTCCTTCTCTACCACCCATTGCGTGGAAGAAGTATTCCTGAGGCGTTAATCCGCTCTTATATGAGTTGATAACGAATCCTCTAGCTCTTGCACCTAAGTCACCAGGCTTAAAGTGGCTTAGAACTCTTCCTCTGTAACCTCTGTATAAACGCTTACCTCTAATTGACTGCTGACCGAGCAAAGCTGCCATCTGAGTGATGTTGAGTATCTTACCTCTTGCACCGGTCTTTGCCATGATGACTGCGAAGTTGTTCATACCGAGATACTGTTCGGCAACTTTACCAGCGTTGTCTCTTGCCTCAGCCAGAACTGCCATGATTTTGCTCTCCAATGTTTCCTCAAGAGTTTTACCTGGCAATGGTTCAAGCTCTCCAGCTTTATATGCCTCAATGAGCCTCTTTACTCTTTCCTCTGCCTCTCTAATAATTTCCTTAATTCTGTCCATTGCTTCTTCTGGCAAGTCCTCATCATCAATTGCTGTTGTGAAACCTTTGTGCGTTATCACCCAAATTGCAAGCTTTGTAACTTGATCAAGGAACTGCCTCGCTCTCTCAACGCCATACTCACGCACGATAATATCGAGAATCTTACCGTCCTCCCTACCGTAAGCCTTCTTGTCAATTGCACCGCTTAAGAGCTTGCCATCGATTATGACAACAAAGCCATCGTCAGAGTTTCTTTTAATTTCTTCTATGACTTCTTCCTTCTTTTCAAGGAATAACCTATCCAGAGCTTCCAAAATCTTCTTCTTTTTGCCCTCATCGGCTCCAAGCTTGTTCTCATACCACAATATCAGATCCTCTGGGAGGAGGAGGGAGAATATAGTCTTTCCGCTCCAGTATTCAATGCCATTCTCAACTTTATCTGGCTCTGGAAGCTTGTCAACATCAATGCCAGCAAACATAAGCATCTGCTCAACTTCAATCCTTGTAAAGTATGCACCCTCCCTTGTAAGCAGATATCCACCTGAGATGTGATCCTGAATTCCACCGATGATCGGACCACCGTATCTAGGTGAAATTATGTGGTTCTGAACCTCCATCAAAATCCTTGCTTCAGCTTGTGCTTCCTCTGTCTGTGGAACGTGGAGGTTCATTTCATCTCCATCGAAATCAGCGTTGTATGGTGGACAGACTGCCAAGTTGAGGCGGAAGGTCTTGTAAGGCATTACCCTAACGCGGTGAGCCATAATAGACATTCTGTGAAGTGAAGGCTGTCTGTTGAAGAGGACTATATCCCCATCCATTAAATGCCTCTCTACTGTCCAGCCAATATCAAGCATATTTGCTATTGTCTCTCTATTGCTTTCCATGAGTCTAATCCTTCTTCCCTGTGGGTCAATTACATAGTTCGCTCCCGGATACTTTTCTGGACCATTGAGAACCATTTTTCTGAGCTTCTCGATGTTGAAGTCCGTAACCTTCTCTGGAACTGTCAATTCCATTGCAATTGCCAATGGAACACCAACTTCGTTAATGCTAATCATTGGATCTGGAGAGATAACTGTACGCGCTGAGAAGTTAACACGCTTACCGCTGAGGTTTCCTCTGAATCTTCCTTCCTTACCTTTCAATCTCTGTGCCAATGTTTTGAGAGGTCTTCCGCTCTTGTGCTTTGCCGCTGGGACACCTGAGGTTTCGTTGTTGATATAAGTGGTAACGTGATACTGCAAGAGATCCCAGAGGTCCTCAATAATCAGTTGCGGCGCACCAGCTTCGATGTTTGTCTTGAGTCTATTGTTGATTCTGATGATATCAACGAGCTTGTGAGTCAAATCATCTTCAGCTCTTATACCGCTCTCTAGGGTAATGGAGGGTCTGACAGTGACGGGAGGAACGGGCAAAACGGTGAGAACCATCCATTCCGGACGAGATTTTTCAGGGTGAAGACCGAGAAGAGGTAAATCTTTGTCAGGTATCTTCTCAAGTCTGTCTCTAACCTCAGTGGGCATCATTCTATGCTTATACTCGTTTCCTTGCTCGTCCTTTCTGATTTCCCAGTAGATTGTTGGTCTCTCAAACTTCAGTGGGAACTGGGGGGCACCACAGTGTGGACAGACCATTCTCTCTCTAGCTTTTTTGTGAATCTCCTTAATGAGCTTGTCTTTTGCCTTCTTTCTGTCGCCAACTATCTCAAACTTCTTCATGTACTCCTCAATTTCCTCATCAGTAAGCTTTATCCTTCCACATTCTCTACAAGTGCTTTCCAAGATGCGGTAGATTGTCTTAGCGAATCCAACGTGAATTACTGGACGAGCGAGCTCAATGTGTCCGAAGTGACCAGGACATTCGCCGTATCTTGCACCGCATGTTTCACATCTCAAACCTGGGTCAATGACACCAAGTCTTTTGTCCATTAGTCCTCCTTCTATCGGATAACCATCGTCATCGTAAGTGTCTGGAACTGTAATTTCGGCAGCACTCATCTTTCTAATTTCTTGAGGGGAAAGAATACCAAACTCAATTGAACCGATAACCTTTTTAATTGACTGCATCGCTCTCACACCCTCTCCTTTAATCTCAAAGCAGGTCTTATTACCATAGCCTTAAGCTCGTCCAACAACAGCTTAAATGCATAGCTCATCTCAACTTTGCTTATCTTTTCAGTCTCTCCACATACTGGACAATACACTTGTCCCCTTCTCTTGTCTTCTAACGCTAAGTGACCACAGTTTTCACAGACCCAGACCTCTGTCTTGTCGCTCTCCTCCAATAGACGCTCTACGAGGAGCATTGCAGCACCGTGTCCAATGAGAACGTCTCTTTCCATTTCACCGAATCTAAGACCACCTTCTCTTGCTCTACCTTCAGTTGGCTGCTTTGTAAGGACTTGCACTGGACCTCTTGAACGAGCGTGCATTTTATCGGCAACCATGTGGTGGAGCCTCTGGTAGTAGATGACACCGATAAAGATGTCTGCCTCTAATCTTCTTCCAGTAATTCCATCGTACATGATTTCTCTTCCGCTGTGTTTGAAGCCAAGCTCTTCGAGTTCTTTTCTAAGTTTTTCTTCTGGCTCTCCAATGAATGCTGTTCCATCAATTCTTCTTCCCTTAAGTGATGCAACTTTTCCACCAATTGCTTCAATGAGCTGTCCGACAGTCATACGAGATGGAATACCGTGTGGGTTAACTATAAGATCAGGCACAATTCCGCTCTCTGTCCATGGCATGTCCTCTTGTGGAACGATTAAGCCAATAACACCCTTCTGTCCATGACGTGAAGCGAACTTATCTCCAAGCTCTGGAATTCTAAGGTCTCTAACGGTAACTTTAACGAGCTTAGTTCCATCGCCAGTCTCAGTAATTATGACCTTGTCAACAACACCCTTCTCACTCGGCCTTACAGCTATACTTGTCTCTCTCCTCTCCTGGAGAATTATTCCACCTAATCCGCTTTGCTCTTCAAGGAATCTTGGTGGTGAAGTTCTACCGACAAGGACGTCTTTACCGTTGACCTTTGACTCTGGGAAGATTATACCATCCTCATCAAGATGCCTGTAGTAATTTTCTCCTCTGTATCCCCTAACAGTTGGGTCTGGAATTTCAAACTTATCTGTCTGACCACCGAGATACTTCTTCTCTTCAGCCTCGTATGTTCTGAAGAATGTTGATCTTGCTAATCCCCTCTCAATTGATGCCTTGTTGATTATAATAGCATCTTCCATGTTGTAACCCTGATAGCTGAGGACAGCAACGACAAAGTTCTGACCAGCAGGTCTCTCTTCAAAACCGACAGCCTTCATGATCCTTGAGTTGACAAGTGGAATCTGTGGATAGTGCAAGAGATGCCCTCTGGTGTCAACTCTGATTCTGAAGTTAGCCCATCCTAAACCTAAGCTCTGCTTAGCCATACCAGCTCCATATGTGTTTCTTGGAGCTGCGTTGTGCTCTGGATAGGGAACGAGTGATGCCGGAATACCAAGGATTGCAGCGGGCATGAGCTCTAAGTGGGTGTGCTCCTTTGTGACTTCCCATGGCCAGGTTGCAACGTAAGCGTTCTCCTCTTCTTCTGCATCGAGATACTCGATGACACCCATTTTAATGAGATCGCTCCATGTCAGCGTTCCGTTCTTTATTCCTTCAACGTGCTCCTTTGTAAGCTTTGGAACACCGTTCTCAACGACGATAAGAGGTCTTCTAACTCTACCGTCATCGCTGTTGATGTAAACTTCCTTAACGTCATCATAATATGCAACGTTTATGACATCGCTAATCTTGCCAGATCTTCTGTCAGCCTTAATTCTGTTTACCAAAGCTATGCCGTCCTCAACTGTTCCAATAAGGACACCGTTCAAATAGACTCTCCAGACTTGTGGGTTTGGTCTCCTCTCTTCAATTGAAACAATACCGAGCTTCCTCAGGTACTTGAGAACCTCTTCCTCTGGAATAGCTGTTGTAATCTGGGCCATCAATGCTAAGTTCTTAACAAGACCACAGTTTGGACCTTCTGGCGTTTCAGTTGGGCAGATTCTTCCCCAGTGGGTTCCGTGTAAATCTCTTGCCTCGAAGTGCGGCTGATCTCTGCTCAGCGGTGAGGTAACTCTTCTCAAGTGTGAGAGTGTTGACATGTAGTTTGTTCTATCTAAGAGCTGGCTGACACCAGTTCTTCCACCAGGCCAGGCACCTGTTGCTAAAGCGTGCTCAATTCTCTCTGTAAGAACATCTGGTCTTACAGAATTCCTCACAAATCTTTGAACGTTCTCAAAAACGTACTTCTCACCTTTTCTTTGGTAAGTCTTAGTCAACTGATATTGCATGTCCTTAACAAGCTGACCAAATGCAACTCTGAATAAGTCCCTAAGCAGATCTCCAGCAAGCCTCAGCCTCTTGTTCGCATAGTGGTCTTTGTCGTCTTCTCCTCTCAAGCCAAGTGAAAGCTCCAGAACCTTTAAAGCCATCATACCAAGATAATAAGCTTTCTTGATTCTGTCCTCTGGTCTAACGCCCATGTGAGGCAAGAGGTTGTTGTCGATTATTGACTCTGCTCTCCTCAGGCGGTACTCTCTTGGTTGGCCTGGAAGGGCTTTCTTACCAATGTGGTCCAAAGCTTCCTCTTGGGTCTGAATGTCGCTTGCATCTTCAAGGTTGTCGAAGAGAACTTGCTGGATTCTTGGATCGTCGCTTATTGCATCAACGATCTCTTTATCACTCTCAAGACCAAGAGCTCTCATCACATAAACGAACTTGATAACACCGGGAACGTTGGGTATAGAAACGTAAAGCAAGCCGTCTTTTCTTCTCTCAACGGAGATTAAAGCTCTATAACCGTGCCTATATGAGAAGCACTTCGCAATGACCTTGTCTTGTCTTTCATCCTTCTCAACCAAAGTTCTGTTTGGTGCTAAATCCTCAATAGAGACGATAACTCTCTCTGAACCGTTAATAATAAAGTAACCACCTGGGTCTTTCGGATCCTCTCCAAGCTTTATTAACTCCTCCTTGCTCTTCCCGTAGAGCCTGCATGCCTTTGACTTGAGCATTATTGGAAGCTCTCCAATCCTGACCTCAACAGGTTCTTGCTCAATGCCGTTAACAACTGGAATCATTTCAAGGTATATTGGAGCGGCATAAGTAAGATTTCTTATACGAGCATCCATCGGATAGAGCGGCTTTCTTTGGCCTTGTGCCTCCTGGAATTCCGGCTCCCCAAGCCTAATTTTTCCAAACTTTATCTCAAAGTTAGGAATATCCGGCTTTATGCCTCCAAATTCGTTGATGACTTCCTGCATTCCATGGTCTATAAATGCATTATAAGAATCAAGGTGCTGTCTAACAAGTCCCTTCTCATTCCAATAGCTCTCCATAACGCTCCAAAGGTCATCTGGAGTAAGCTCAACCTTAACAACAGTTGGACCTCTCATGTTCTCACCTCAAGAATTCAATCCTCAACAACAATTCTATAGTAATAGTAAACACCCGCAGTTGGGCTTTTTCTCTTGATTTCAATAATATCCCCAGGCTTAGCCCCAAGGGCAACGACAGCTGGGTCCTTAGCTTTTATCTGAGGTAACTGAGAAATCTTTATTCTGTACTTTTTAAGCAGCTCTTCTTTCTCCTCCTCGCTTAATACTCTGTGCTCAGGAACTAATTCATGATCAAATATATTAAACTCTTTTTTCGCCGCCACCGAGAATTGCCCCCTTAGAATTTTTAGAAGGTATAATCTCTCACTACCTCCAGCTTTCGCTTTGGGTATATAAGCTTTTCGTGAGATAAATCGGGGACAGGGTTTATATTCCTTGCGTAAAGTTTAAGAAGGATGTTTGTAGCCGAAAACTCACATCAGTGTACAAAAATAAACATTCAAATTTTGAATGCTATCAAATGTTTTAGGAATTTTGATAGAATGGAGCCCCGGGCGGGGTTTGAACCCGCGACCTGCCGCTTACCAAGCGGCCGCTCCACCAGGCTGAGCCACCGGGGCATTAGAATTGGTGGGGCCGCCGAGATTTGAACTCGGGTCGCCGGCTCCCAAAGCCGGCAGGATAGACCAAGCTACCCCACGGCCCCATGCCAAGGGTTGGAGCCCCGGCCGGGATTTGAACCCGGGACCTGCGGATTACAAGTCCGCCGCTCTCCCAGGCTGAGCCACCGGGGCACCGAATGAAAAAAGCCCAGGTAGATATATAAAGTTTTCGCTGAGTTAAGAGACCGTAATCTTTATAAATACTCCCCGTATCTCTATCATTGGGCTGTGCCGCCGTAGCTTAGTCGGTAGAGCGCGCGGCTGTTAACCGCGTGGTCCCCCGTTCGAGTCGGGGCGGCGGCGCCAACACTTTTGTGGGCCCGTAGCTCAGCCTGGTCAGAGCGCGCGGCTCATAACCGCGTGGTCCGGGGTTCAAAGCCCCGCGGGCCCACCAGCATTTCTTAGTTTTATGGTCTTATAGGTGATAGCTACTTGCTACTTGAAAATCTTAATTTTCAGCTTACCACCTTTTGATGGACATCTCAAGAAATGATATCAATTCTCTTCACATACTACCATGATTTTCTCGAAACTTTCAACATCAACTACATTGGAACCTTTAATCTCTCCCAATTCACCACAAATTTAGAGTGTATCTAAAGGTTATTTTAGGGTCTCGATGAAACGTGCATTCCGTAACTTTTCTAAAGCTTAATCAAATTTAAACTGAAAATACTCAATATCAAGAACATTTTATTTCTGTTTTTTGCCTTTGGAACGATTTGAAACGTTCGTTTCACGAAAGTCCTTATGTACATTTAAGCGTTATGATATCTGTTGAAACTCATGGAGAGGTGACCAGTGATATGTATGTCATAGAGACTAAAGGATTAACAAAGGTGTATGACGACTTTGTAGCAGTTGACCACATAAATCTAAAGGTCAAGAGAAACAGCATCTTTGGATTCCTAGGACCAAATGGAGCAGGGAAAACAACAACTGTTTTGATGCTTCTAGGCTTAATACAGCCCACGGAAGGAAAAGCTTATGTAAATGGAATTGATGTTCAAGAAAATCCCATTGAAGTGAAGAAGATAAGCGGCTATGTCCCAGCAGAAAATGGACTTTATCCAAACATGAGTGCCATGGATAATCTGCTCTTCTTCGCAAAGTTCTATAGGATACCTCCGAGAGAAGCAGAGAAGAGGGCTTTAGAGCTGCTTGATCTTGTAGGGCTGAAGGATGTAAAAAACAAGAAAGTCGGAGAATTTTCAACTGGAATGAAGCAACGCTTAGCCTTAGCTCAAGCCCTCATCAATGATCCAGAAATTCTATTCTTAGATGAGCCCACAAGTGGATTAGATCCCAAAGGAGCCGTGGAGATTAGAAATCTAATAAAAAGCCTCAAGAAGGAAGGAAAAACGATATTCCTAACATCACATATACTGCCAGAAGTTGATGAGGTAAGCGATTCAATAGGAATAATAGTCAGCGGAAAGCTCGTAGCAATGGGAGACAAAGAAGAGCTAAAGAGAGCATTTTTGAAAGAAAAAGTTAGAATCTTAGTCGAAACAGAAGAGTCTCTCCCAGATTTATCAGAATTCGCTCTGGAAGTTAAGTTGCTCGCCAGAAATAAGGCAGTTCTCTATGCTAAAGCTGATGTTAGAAGAGAACTGCTCGAATATCTGCTCTCAAAGGGCTATACAGTTCTTGATCTGCATTTAATGGAGCCCACCTTAGAGGAAATTTTCCTCAAAGTTGCCTATGGAGAAGAGCTTCCGACTGATAGAGGTGAGAGTTAATGATTACAATAATAGCCGAGAAGGAGTTTAAGGACTATATAAAGAGCAGACGTTTCCTTTTAATTTTCGGATTCTTGTTGCTGATAAGCATAGTTTCAATTTGGCAGGGCTACAACATTTACCAGTCAAAGCTTGAAAGTTATATAGCTGGGAAAAGCCCATTCCAGCCAAGCATCTTCGACGTGTTCAGGCAGATGGAGAACTTCCTAGGACTCATCGGAGCAATATTTGCACTTTCGCTAGGCTTTGACGCAATAACGAAGGAGCGTGAAATGGGAACACTAAAAGTTCTGATGAGCCACCCAGTTTATAAAGACCAGGTAATCCTCGGAAAATTCCTCGGTGGAGCTTTAGCCCTTGGACTTGCGATGGTAGTAATGACCCTAACTTCATTTGGGGCCTTATTAGTCATGGGATTACAAATAGATGGTGAGTCTTTAATAAGAATTATCCTCTTCATGTTCTTTACATACTTATACTTGCTACTCTTCCTCGGTATAGGAATGGCTTTCTCGGCACTATCCAAGAGTAGTAGCAACGCCTTGATGTATTCACTCATTCTGTTCCTAGTGCTCATGATAGTCTTTCCCACAATAGCCCCGCTCTTGGGAAGTCATTTTGCTGGAGAAGCTCCAGAACCACCAAAAGTGTCGAGAGAGGAAAATCCGCATGCTTGGGAGCTCTACATCAAGAACTACATAGAGTGGCAAGAGAAACGATATGGGATTGAAACCAAGATAAACAGCCTCTCACCTTACTACAACTTCCAACAGCTCGGAAGCTACATTCTAAACCCTTACAAGTCTACGAAGTTTTCTCCTCAAATTGTAAACAAGATTATGAACAATCCACAACTTGTGAGAGCCCTTAGAAACAGGGGCATAATACCCCAAATAGAGCTCGAGAAGTACTCAATCGGGCAAAGTCTCTCCTTTGCACTTCCGCACATAATCCTGCTAATAGCTCCACTGATAATAAGCTTCGTAGTAGCTTACGTGATCTTTATGAGAAGTGACGTGAGGTGATAGAGATGAAGAAGCTCGCTTTACTTTTGCTTTTCCTCTTGCCACTTGCAACAGCAAGCCAAGCGGTTTATCTTTACTTGGGGCAGACTATAGAGGTTAATGAGATTCCAGTTGAGCTGATAGACATTTCAAAGACTGGCGACCGAGCGGCAATAAAAATTGGAAACGATACCTATGTTTTGAGTTTTGGGGAGAACGTAACCTATGGCGATATAACGGTTTACATGGGAAGCATTGAGCTCTCAGAGAAGAGGGTTAAACTACTCATTGAAGGTGTCAAAAACATAGAAAGCTCAAGTGAGCTGAGCATAGAGGTTCCTTATCCAACCAAGATCGTTTTGCCGGGAGATAAAGTGAGTTTCACGCTCATGATTACCAACGAAGGTGACGATGCCCTGCTTCCATTGAGCTACGCCGTTCCAAGAGGCTTTGAAGCATACTTTTACGCGGAGAACAGCAAGGTGAGTGAGGTCTATTTGAAACATGGAGAAACGAAGATGATAACCTTCATCGTCAAAGTTCCAGAAGATGCTAAGGGAGATTATAAGCTCTATGCCTTCGTAGGTAATGTGTCAGCAGAGATAAGATTAAGCGTGGAAAGTGGGGAGAAGTATGAGGCTTATGCAGAGTACCTAGGGAAAGAAGTTGAAGCAGGAGAAACGGTCACATTTCCAATAACGATTAAAGCTAATAGTGATTCGGTAATTTCCCTAAGTGCATCAGTCCCAGAGAATTGGAGCGCTTACTTTCAGGTTGGAACTGAAAAAGTAACGAAGCTTTACTTACCAGCGGAAACTGTGAAATCAGTAACGCTCGTGATTGAAGTGCCGAGCAATGCTCCGGTTGGAACTCACGAAGTTAAAGCAAAGGTTGGGGACGAGGAAATAGCCTTTGAAGTCTACGTCTCAGAAACGCATGTCGGCGAAAATGGGGTCATAACACTTAGAGTTACCGATTCGTCCAGTGGGGCGTATATACCGAGCGCGCTCGTGGAGGTAGTGAGCAGAAACGAAACGGTAGCAAAGGTGTACACAACTCCAGACGGAAGAGCCCAGATAGAAGTTCCAGAGGACAGTTACACCATTAAGGTAACCAAGGAAGGATACGAGAGCTACGAGGAGAGCGTTGACATCAAAGCAGGAGAAACCGTTGACTTGGGTATAATCAGCCTCGAAAAGATACCCTACTACTTTACCGTCGAATGCTCTGAACCCTCAAAGAGCGCCGTTTTGGGAGAGAGCTTGCAGTACAAGGTTGAAATAGAGAACCTCGGTTCCCAAGATGACTCATATGCCTTGAGCGTTAAAGACTTGCCGGATAACTGGGCATACCGTATAGTTGAGGATTTGAAGTCAAAAGTTGGCATAAGTGAGACTTTCGTGAAAGCAGGAAGCAAGAAAACGCTTTATGTGGTAGTAATCCCACCTAACAACGCCCAGCTCGGAACTTACAACTTCAGCCTTGAGGTTCAATCAAAGGGCAACAAGGAAACAAAGAAACTCAGCCTCGAAGCAAACCTCATAGGAAGCTACGACATGAGCATAGACCTTGAGAAGTACAGCTTCACCATGAAGGCTGGAGAAACAAAAGAAATCAGCATCTGGGTATACAACAGCGGTTCAAGTCCTTTAACAAGTGTTCAGCTCGAGGTGAATGCTCCAGAAGGCTGGCTTGTGAGTGTAACGCCAGAGAGTGTCGCATCGGTTGAGCCGGACAAGTACGTAGAGTTCAAGGTCTCGATAACCAGCCCTCAGAACATTGATGCCGGAGACTACAAGATTACTGTAAAAGCCAACAGCGACCAGCTCACCAAGCAGGAAGACATCAGGATAACGGTGAAAACGAGCAATTCAACGACATATCTAGGAATTGGCATTATATTGGGTTCACTCATGATTTTGGGATTGGTGCTGAAGAAGTATGGAAGAAAGTAAAGCTTTTCCTTTTTAAATTTAAACAAAAGAGCAAAAAGAAAAGTTCAGATGTCAATCTCTCCCTTTTCTTTGAGCTGCTTATACATCCTCCACGTAATTATTGGCCTCTTTGTCGCTAAGACATCGTCAACTCTCCTTACAGCAGTGTTGTGCGGAGCGTTCTTGACAATCTCTGGGTTAGTATAAGCCTCTTCGCTTATCTTCTTAAGAACTTCAACGTAATAGTCAAGATCTTCCTTGGTTACCGTTTCGGTTGGCTCAATCATCAAAGCTTCATGCACAATCAGTGGGAAGTAAATTGTCGGCGCATGCAGTCCATGATCAAGCAATCTCTTGGCCACATCAAGGGCTTTGACTCCAGTCTCTTTCTTCATGGGCTCCGCGCTGAAGACTACTTCGTGCTTTCTAAGCTCCTTGTGAGGCAGCTCATAACCCCTTGTTCCCTTGAGCTTCTGCGTTAGATAGTTAGCATTTAGCACAGCAATCTCGCTTACAGCCTTAAGTCCGCTCTTGCCCATAATCTTTAGATAAGTCAATGCTCTAACCAGAACGGCAAAGTTCCCGTAAAACTCCTTCACTTTTCCAATGCTCTTCGGCAAGTCGTAGTTTAGGTAATAGCGGTTGTTCTCTTCGTCGTATTCAACAACTGGCACTGGCAGGTAGTCCTTCAGGAAGTCTTTAACACCAACAGGTCCAGCTCCTGGTCCTCCACCGCCGTGAGGGGTTGAGAAGGTCTTGTGCAAATTGACGTGAATAACATCAAAGCCCATGTCTCCAGGTCTAACCTTTCCAAGAATTCCGTTTAAGTTTGCTCCGTCATAGTAAAGCAGTCCACCAGCTTTGTGGACTATCTTTGCGATCTCCAAGATATCTTCTTCAAAAATGCCAAGGGTGTTTGGATTTGTGAGCATTAATCCAGCAGTCCTCTCGCTCACAGCATTCTCTAAAGCTTCTAAATCAACCATTCCCTGCTCGTTTGATGGGATTTCAATGACTTTAAATCCGGCCATCGCAGCTGATGCTGGGTTCGTTCCGTGAGCTGAGTCTGGAACAATTATCTCGTTCCTCTGAGTTTCGCCGCGGTCGATGTGGTATGCTCTGATGATCATCACACCCGTGAATTCACCGTTTGCTCCAGCAGCTGGCTGTAACGTAAAGCGATCCATGCCTGTGATTTCCTTAAGCCACTGTTCAAGCTCCCACATTATTTGCAAAGCACCTTGGACTGTTCTCTCATCTTGGTATGGATGTATGAAAGCAACTTTTGGATGCCCGGCAATTTCCTCATTTATCTTAGGATTGTATTTCATCGTACATGAGCCGAGGGGATACATTCCGTTGTCAACGCCATAGTTCATCTCGCTCAATCTTGTGTAGTGTCTAACAACCTCGGGCTCGCTCAGCTCTGGAAGCTCAAGCTTCTTTCTCTTGAGCTTTTCGGGGATATCAACTTCAACATCTTCAATCGGATCTGGAAGTGAGAATCCAATCCTTCCGGGCTTTGAGAGCTCAAATATTAGGGGTTCATCCCACCTTGCTTGTCTGAACATCATCACCACCTCACAGTCCAGCCTCAGCTATTATTTCCTTCAACGCAACTATAAGGCTCTCAATCCATTCTTTTCTTGTCGTCTCCGTCACTGCAAACAACGCACTCTCACCAAGCTCTGGGAAGTGAGGCTTTAAGTAAAAGCCTCCGTGAATGTTCCTCTCAAGCAAACACTCATGAATTACATCATAAGGCACATCAAACTGCACAAGAACATCTTTGAAGTTTATTCCGTCAAAAGGCAGCTCAGCAACTTCTTTAATGCGCTTCTTGAAGTATGCAGTGTTCTTCAGAATTACTTCTCCGAGCTTTCTCAAGCCTTGGGGTCCAAGAGAGGCAAGGTGTATTGCTGCTGCAACCGCCACAAGAGCTTCGTTTGAACATATGTTTGATGTCGCCTTTGCTCTTCTGATGTGCTGCTCTCTAGTCTGAAGTGTCATTACAAAAGCCCTCTTTCCATCTGCATCCTTTGTCATGCCGATTACCCTTCCGGGCATCTGTCTGATAAGCTTCTTATCATTCCTCGTCGCAAAAATTCCAGCCCTTGGGCCGCCGAAATTCATTGGGTTTCCAAAGAAAGCTGCCTCACCGATTACAACATCCGCACCCAATTCGCCGGGAGCTTCAACTATTCCAAGAATTGTTGGGTCTACTCCAACAACAAATAAAGCTTTGCTATCGTGAGCAATTTCGCCAACCTCGACGATATTCTCTTCAATCAATCCGAAGAAGTTGGGCATCTCAATATAAACCCCTGCAGAGTTTTCAACACTTTCTTTGAGCTTCTCCAAGTCAATCTGTCCTTTCTCATTCCAGTCGACATAAACTATCTCCATTCCAGCCCCAGCGACATACGTCTCAAGGACTCTCTTCTTCTCTGGGCTTATGTGCTTTGGAACCACGAACTTATTCTTTTTGGTAACTCTTGCCGCCATTAAAGCTGCTTCACCTAAAGCAGTTCCCCAGTCGTACATCGAGGCATTTACAATCTCCAAACCTACAAGCTCTGCTATCAAGCTTTGGTACTCAAAGAGTGCTTGGAGCATTCCTTGGCTGATCTCTGCCTGATACGGTGTATAAGCTGTTAAAAATTCGCTCCTCTCTATGAGGTACTTGACATGCGCTGGAACGTAGTGGAAGTATGTCCCAGCCCCTAAAAATGATGGCATCTCTAAGACGGTTTTGTTTTTGTCAAGAATTTGGTTCATCTCAAGGAAAACTTCGTATTCGCTTTTTCCCTCTGGAAGATTGAACTCATGCATTACTTCCTTTGGAACATCAGAAAAGAGTTCATCAATACTATCAAATCCAATCTCCTTGAGCATTTCATCTTTATGTGCCAAATTGGGTAGATACTGCTTCCCCATAAGCATCACCTTTTAGATGGTCATCTGAATATTTGTCGTCAATAGAATATATGCTTTGTGATAGAGCATAACACTTGATTTACAAGGTAAACTTTTAATTGGATAACTAATTGATAACGCTATGACACCTTAGGGCAGGTGAAAGAAATGATAATCGCATTTGACTTTGATGGCACATTAGTTGACAGCTATTCAGTAATTGAGGAAGCATTTAAAAGAGCTTTAGAAAAGCACTTTCGATGGCTTCCATTTAAAGGGTTCTGGGCTAAAGTCCTGACGAGAATTGAGGAACATCTTGAAAGGCCTCGCTTTGGAAAGTACAGCGGAAAAGTAAAACAACCGTTTATATTCAAAGCCAAATTCTTCAGAACCTGGTTTGAGGAAAGGGCAAAGCTCACAAGAGAACTTGACAATGCAAAAGAGCTCTTAAAGAAGCTTAAAGAGGAAGGGCACATCGTAATCTCTTTCTCAGCTGAGGACTTTATAGATGGCATGAAGGAACACCGTCTAAGAGTCAGCGGTTTCTATGAGCTGTTTGATGATGTGATAGTCTTTGGGAGAGAGTTAAGTCTTTGTGAAGCTTTTTGGCTTGTGAGAGAAAAATATGGCGATGAGATCTTCATTTGGGTTGATGATAAGCCTTGGCGCTTTATTGGGGTAGGAGACGAGAATACGGAATATGTGTGGTACTATTTCCCAATGACTGCAAAATACATGAGGGAGGAGATTTTAGCTCAGATTCCTCACCTTCATGTGATTAGGGACTTGTGGAGCTTATTCGATGTAATTGAACGGATTAAACAAGAGAGAAAAATCTAGAAAACTTTCTCGTTAAGTTTCTTGCCGTTTTCATTTATCAAATAAAGCTCTGGGACACCTTTGCTGAAGTCGTAGTAGTAGCCTTTGAGCTTTAATTCTCCGCTTTCATATCTTTCCTTGACTAAAGGCTCCTCTAGCAAGAGCTCTATTTGCCTGTGCACGTTTTCTTTCGCCAACTCATCAACATCATCTGTTGGGAGATCTCCTCCAAAAACTTTCCCTATTATGAGATCTATCGCCTTCTGAATTTCTGGAACATCGTCTTTACCTTTTATCAAAGCTTTCATCATTCCACAGTTGTTGTGTCCAACGATTGCAACTTCCTCAACTTTTAAGTGAGCCACTGCATAGAAGAATGACTCTTTTGAAAGGAGATAGCAGTTTCCAGCGTTTCTTATTTCAAAGTATTGGCCGGGAACAAATTTCCAATCTGAAAAGATTATTCCACCAGGAATCCTTGAGTCGCTACATGAAACTACAACCATCTTCGGTTTTTGCCCGTATTTGAGTTCTTCAGGATATATCGGCTTCATTAGAACCACCAAATTGGCAAAGAAAAAGTAATGATTTAAGAATTTTCTAAACCAAACGTCTTTAACAATAAGTTTAATTCAATCTCCGCTTAAATACTCAAGAGTGTCATCAATGAATTCATCCCAATCTTCGTCGCTTACTTCTTCCAGCTTAAGCTCAAACACCTTTCCCAGCGACCATCTAACTGCTATTTTTCCTTTATCACTATCTGCAATTATCAAACCAAACGGAGCATCCCCCATCCAATGATGCTTGGAAAACGCAATGTTAAATCCCCTTTTTCTAAGTTCTTCAAGAATTCTCTCATACGTTTCATAAGGACTAAAATTTGTCCTTGCAAATCCGATGTATGCCAAATCTCCCACCTGATATTAATTCAGAGTTCGAACTTAAAAATATTTTGCTTACCTAACAAAATTCAATAGGTTTAAAAATCGAAGCAATCTATTGTTTATCATGAGACCCCAGCCTCTCCCAAATAAGGCATTGAAAATAGGGAACAACCTCATTATCGCAGATTTGCACTTGGGATATGAGGAAAGCTTAGCTAGAGAGGGAGCATACCTGCCAAAAGCATTTCATGAAATGATAAGCTCATTAAGAGCCATGCTTCAAAAAGAGAAACCAAAAAGATTGATTATAAACGGCGATTTGAAGCATTCCTTTGTCCCGTTTAAAAGGGAGAAGCTCGAGTTAAAGGCATTTTTTGAGGAAATTTCTCCATTAGTAAAGGAGATTGTTGTCATTAGAGGCAATCATGACGTTGGGATATCATGGGTTAAAGAGCTTGGGATTGAGGTTGTTGATAAGCTTGAAATCAGCGGCTGGAAAATAGTTCATGGACATAAGCTTGTTGAGGGAAACAAGTTCATAATAGGACATGAACATCCCGCAATTAGGATTAGGGATGAAGTTGGAGCGTTGATTAAAGTTCCGATCTTTCTGCTGAGTGATGAGCTTATTGTTCTGCCAGCTTTTACGCCTTGGGCTTATGGAAATGACATTCTAAGGGAAATTGTTTCCCCATTCCTTCTGAAATTCAACATTGAAGATGCAGAAGTTGTTGTGCCAATTGAAGATGAACTCCTAAACTTCAGTACTGTGAAGCAGTTGAGAGAAGTCCTTAGGAAAATTTAAGAGCCCAAAATCAGAATTCAATTTGGTGATAACATGGATGTGCTGAGTACGATAGTCTTTTTCGCCTATGCACCGGCATTGGCATTATTATGGTACTTTTATCATGAGGATAAGTTCGAACCAGAGCCAAAGAGATATGTAATAGGAACATTTATACTCGGAGGTACTCTCTCGGTTATAGTCGCTTTCATAATTGAGAGCATTTTAACTCCAGGAAGAGCAAACTTTGGTTACACTATCTTCCCAGCGACAGCATTCTATCTAGCTTTAACCGCTGGCATTGTAGAAGAGCCAGCAAAAGCTCTAGCAATTAGATGGCCCTACAAAGCAGGCCAGATGGATGGAATAATGGACGGCGTTGTTTACGGCGTTGCTGCTGGATTAGGCTTTGCAGCCACCGAGAATTTGCTATACGGCCTTGGATATGGAGTCGGAACGACTATAACAAGGGCATTCTTAACACCAATAGCCCACGCGACGTGGAGTGCTATAGTTGGTGTAGGGTATGGACTTAAAGCAGAAGGCAAAATCCACAGTGTAACCAACTATTTTGCACTGGCGATTTTCTTACATTTCATCTGGGATTATTATGCATTCCTTGCAATAGCTGTTCCAGCGTATTATATACTCGTCATAATGCTGCTCTTCCTAAATTTGGCGTTAATTAGATACTTTATAATGCTTGGGCAGAAGGAGGACTTAGAGAAACAGTGGTGGTACTGGTTTGTAGGAGGAAGGAGATATGGTTGAACTTGAAAAGAAAATTGAAAAGGCACTGTTTGAAGCAAGACCCTACGTAGAATACTTTGACAAATTAAAAGAGACAATCAATGAGCTAAGAGAAAAAGCTGATGATGAAAAAGAATTCAGAAAGCTCTTGGAAGAGGAAATTTCCAAAGCTCAGGAGCCTTTTAAGACTGATCTCAAAATATTTCTGCAAAAGTTTGAGGCTCTTTGACATTTTTACTTTTATCCAGCGAAGGCTTTATCAAACTCAATAGTTTAATATACTTTGGTGAGGAAATGAAGAAAGAACTTGCTGTTCTTCTATTAGTGAGCTTGTTAGAATTTACCATTGCTTCTGGTTGCATCCAACAAGCTCAACAGCCAACAAAGAGTTCAATTCTAAGTGCACTTGATAGCGTCAATGCTTACACCTATGAATTTAGCGAGAGAAGAACCATTCAAAACAGAACTTACAATATCCACGGCGTTGTTGGAATAGATAGGAAAACTCTTCACTTTTTTGAGTTCACCCAAATGACAAATGAAAATCACACCTTTAAGCTGTGGCAGTATTTTGATGGTTCATATGTTTATTTCAAAGTGGAAGACCCAGAACTCAACAAGATAGGGGAAGTGTCAATTGATGAGCTCTACAAGAACATGAGCAAAGAAGAGTTCATTAAAATGACAATAAAAACTAGAGATGTGCTGGCTAAGCTGAAGGAGATGCTTGAAAACGCAACTATCATATCAATCGAAAAGGATGGCACTCTCTATAAAATTACGTTCGAACTTGTCAATCATTATGAGAAAGCTCCAACTTTTCTGGAGACAAATGTAGAAAACTCTGAAGTAATACAGGATTACATAAATATGCTAAGAAGGAATGTTACAGAGAACATAATGGGCATTGTATGGGTTGATAGCAAATCCTTGCCGGTGAAGCTTGAAGTGAAAAAGCACATCATCGAAGTTTATCCCGTTAGGAATTTTACAGTCAAGGAGTTCATTGAATACAACGTAACCGTCAGCTATAAATATGGGCTCCCAGAATGGGTTAGTGAGGTCGAGAAAAAATGAAGAAGCTTCTCGGATTGATTATTTCAGTTATTCTAATTATGAGCTTTTCAGGGTGCCTGCAAACATCTAAACCCCCAACCACAGACACAATTTTGAAAGCAATCAACAGCATTGATACCTACACATACGAGAAAAAAATGGTAATGAAGTACCCTTCACTAACGAGAGAAGTCTATATATACTCTGGCATCAAGAGGAAAGAAAAGCAGTTCTTTGAACTTTTAGAGATCAAAGCTACTTATACCAACGACAAATTTTACAAAACAAAAATGCTCCAGTATTTTGATGGTTCAAAAAATTATGTGAGAATGGAAACCAACGAAAACGGGAAGATACAGAACGGTACATGGGTATTTACTCTCAACGATTTATACAGGACATATGAGCAGTACTACCCGGATTTACCGAAGGATGAAGTTTTAGAAAAGCTCATTGAGAGCAGAGATGAGTTATTGAACGTAAAAGACATACTCTCAGATGCGAACATCACTGAAATAAAGAAGCAGGGGGACAAGTATGAAGTTCACTTTGTTCTTTCTAAGCAGTACATCTCAACGCCAAGCATGATGCAGTCCTACCCCGAAAATGCCAGTGAAATTCAGGATTATATCAATGTGATGAAAAAGTTCGTCAAGGAAAACATTGCTGGCGTCCTCTTAGTAGACAAAAATGGCAAGCCTATCTTGCTCACTATGAAAAGCAATGCAAAGATTACCTATCTGTACTCAAACGAAACAATAAGTGCCACTGGAGAATACACCATAAAGTTCACATATGAATATAAGCTTCCAGAATGGGCTAAAGAGCTTAAAGGTGCGAAAGGGTGAAAAGACTTCTCATACTTATTTTCTTGCTAATAATTTTGTCTTTCTCTTTTATTTACAAGGTTAGAAAAGCACCAGAAGAATGTAACGCTGAAACAGTGCTAGCCTCTATTGAAAACGTGACAAAATACGAATACATCATACATGGAGAAAGATGGTGGAGATCAATGGGCACAACACCATATTTTGTTTATGGATATTTGAATTGTGGAGCTTATGAATTTTACAGACAGACCATCTCATGGGGATGGCACTCATGGACAGTGGTTGATGTTATAAAGGATGGTGACAAGATTTATGTTTACAAATACTATCATGGCCCATATAAGGATAATTTTTCAAAGGAAGTCTTAAATGCCAGTGAACATGGTGAATATCTATCTCATCCTCTCGAATTTGCTAAACAAGCCCTTTCCTCTTGGAACATTACAAAAGCAGAATGGAAAGATAGTTATTGCATTATAACTGCAGAGAAAGATTCAGAAGGTGAGTACACTCATACAAAAAGAACGCTAACAATTAGAGTTAGAGACAAACTACCAGCAGAGATTCTCTATGAGAGAAGAACATGGGCAACAAGCCCAAACATATGTGACGCAGATTCATGGAACAAAGAGGAAATAAAAATCTTCCATAGATGTTTTGCTCTAGAAGAGGAGCCTTCAGTGCTCTCTGAGGAAATCTATAGGAAATTCAAAGAAATATTTTCAAAGGAAAAAGAAAACTAAGCTTTCTCAACTTCCCTCGTTGCAACTATTTTTGTATCCAAGCCTAGAGGATTTTCAAGAATTATCTGTCCAACTTTTATCGGTGCTTCAACTTCAATCTCTGCTAAAAGCTTCATGAGTTCTGGAATCTTTGTTTTCGGAATTGGCTTGTCTGTCTTAACTGAAACTGTTGGCATATTGCCGTTCTTGACTTTAATTACGCTCATGACAACACGTTTAGGATTTGTAATCTCCTCGATAGCCCATTCTTTTCCTCTTGGACATGTGTAGCCTTTGATTTCCTTAATCTCTCCGTTCTCTACTTTCACTTCAATATCACAGCTAAGCGGGCAGATGATGCACGTAAACTTGTAAACCTCCACTGTCATTGCTGAATCACCTCTATTGTAATCTTGTCCTTAGCTTTCGCTATCTCCTCTTTCCTAAGCCTAATTCTGAGCATCTCTGCGGGCCTTACAACAGGCAACCTTATCTTCTTGTCAATCTCTGGAAAGTTAAGTACAACATTTTCCATGGGCTTTTTGACTCTTACATAAATGTAAACATCTCTCTTGCCGCTTAAGTAGTGAGGAACAGCTAAGCGAATGTTGTTACCTTTTTCGAGCTTTATCCACTTCTCAGCTGGAATTCCCCCGTTTTCAATGAACAGCTTTGCTCCATAAGCAGCCAATTCACCTTGCTCAGCAACATAATCCACCAAGTCATTTATCAGCAAAGAATTCCCAGCAACGAATATCCCTGGAACTGTGGTTTCTAGTAGGTCATTGACCACAGGCCCTCCAGTGGCTGGGTCTATTTCAACACCTATGTCCGTTAAGAGCTTCACCTGTGGAATCAAACCGGCTGAAATTATTATGGTGTCACATTCGATCCAGAACTCAGTTCCTGGAATTTCTCTTAGGTTTTCATCAACCTTCACGACCTTAACTTTCTCAACCCTCTTCTTTCCTCTGACCTCAACAACTTTATGACTCAAGTATAGGGGAATGTTAAAATCCCTCAGAATCATTACATTTCTCGCCAAACCCCCAGGATAGGGCATCAGCTCAATCACTGCTTTGACTTTCGCCCCCTCAAGTGCAAAGCGGCGAGCCATTATCAAGCCAACATCTCCAGAGCCCACTATCACAACCTCTTTTCCCGGCATTACACCGTAAATGTCCATGAGCGTTTGAGCTTCTCCTGCCGTATATATCCCAGCCACTCTATCTCCAACAATGCCAATCTCAAATGCATGCCGTTCCCTTGCTCCAGTAGCGTAGATAATTGCCTTAGTCCACACCTCAAAAGCACCCTCAGGCGAAGTGAACACCACAATCTTTTCCAAGTCTGAATAGTTCTTAATCTCAAGAACTCTTGCCTTTACAAAGTAGTCAATCTTAAGATCCTTAACCCTCTGCACGAATCTGTGAGAGAACTCTGGTCCAGTAAGCTCTTCTCTGAAATAGTGAATTCCAAAGCCCGGATGAATGCACTGCGGCAAAATTCCGCCAAGATAATCGTTCTCATCGAGGAGAAGGACATTTAATCCATACTCTCTAGCTTTAACAGCAGCCGCTAAACCCGCTGGACCACCGCCAATAACGACAACATCGTACTGGAGCATAGTTGAATTCATTGGGCCTCACCCCTAAGGAGGACTTTAACATCCCCAATACCAATCTCACTGCCTTTACCTTTGAGGGTAACTTTCCATGGAGGGATACCATATTCTCTAGCCAGCAGATTGATTATCACTACCTTACAGAATGAGCCTTGACAAGTTCCTGTTGTGGCTTTTGTTCTGAACTTAACTGAATCAACACTCGGCGTTTTAACTCCAATGAACTTCATCCTCTCAATTGCCTCTAAAACATCCCCCTCGCTAACTTTGTTACAGCGGCAGACAATTCTGCCATAAGCTGGGTTCTTCTTTACGAGTTCATTGATTTGATTAGGCTGAAGCATGAAGAAGTGAGTGATTTCTTTGCGATATGGGTTCCACTTCTCCTTTTCCTTAAGCTTGATTCCCAAATCCCTCTCAATGATGTCCCTAACTTCGTATCCGATTGCTGGGGCTGAAGTTAAGCCAGGCGACCTGATTCCGGCAACATTTATGAAGCCTTGAACTTCTTCCTCAGCTTTAATTATAAAGTCCCCTCCAGTGGGCTCTGGTCTTAACCCAGCAAAAGTCCTGATGACCTTCCATCTCGGAGGTAAATTCGGCCAGATTTCCTGAGCTTTTTGCCAGACCTCCTCAAGACCTTCCCTCGTTGTGCTTGTGTCGTCCTTGTAGTCCTTAGGCAAATCTTGAGCGTTTGGCCCAATCATTAGATGACCAGAAATTTCAGTTGTGACAACAACACCTTTGCTTATTGGAGTCGGTGTTGGAAAGAGAACATGATTTGGACCCGGAATTCCTTCATCAAAAATCCAGTATTCACCTTTTCTCGGGTGAATTTCGAAATAATCAATTCCAGCAATCTTCGATATTTCATCAGCATAGAGACCAGCAGCATTTATTACAATATCAGCCTCAATGAAGCCATTGTTCGTCTCAACACCTTTAACTTCTCCGTTCTCTACTTTTATTCCTCTAACTTCTGTCTCTAAGTGAACCTTTACCCCGTTAGCAACAGCATTCTCAACAATTGCAATTACAGCTGGTATTGACCCTATCTGACCAACTATCGGCACCCAAAGAGCACCCAAGGCGTTTGGATTCACATTGGGCTCGAGATGAAATAGTTCCTCCCTATCAATTATTCTCATCTCTGGAACGCCATTTCTCTGTCCTCTCTCTAATAACCGCTCAAGCTCATCAAAGTCCTCATCTTTAAGGGCAACAATCAATGCCCCATTCCATATGTGGGGAATCTCAAGCTCCTTAACCCATTGGTGCCATAAGCGATTTCCCTTTATGCACAGCTTTGCTCTCATTGGGTATTTGTCTGGGTCGTCATCGTAACCCCCATGGATTAAAGCTGTATTTGCCTTGCTGACCCCCCAACCGACATCAGCTTCCTTCTCAATGAGATGAACTTCAAGATTCTCATACTTGCTGAGAACTCTGGCAATGCTTGCACCAACAATCCCCCCACCGATAATAGCGACTTTAGTCTTCATGATTACACCTCCAGCTCAACACAAATACTTGGCTAAAGCTTTTACAACGCCAGGTTTAAATACCCTCCGAAATGTCAGCTCTCAACTATTCTCGCCCATCCTAGAGCTCTCTTTACGGCCTCTTTCCAACCCTTGTAGAGCTTTCCCCTCTCTTTCTCGTTCATCTTTGGCTCAAACACTTTTTCAACTTTCCAAAGTTCTCCGATTTCCTCCAAGCTTTCCCAGTAGCCCACTGCTAAACCAGCAAGATATGCAGCTCCCAAAGCGGTTGTCTCTTGAACAACAGGTCTTATGACCGTTTTTCCTAAGATGTCAGCTTGGAACTGCATGAGGAAGTTGTTCTTGGTTGCCCCCCCATCAACCCTAAGCTCTTTGATTGGAACTTCCTTCTCCATCTCATCTATCACATCTTTCGTGAGATACGCTATCGCCTCAAGCGTAGCCCTCGCGAAGTGCTCCCTTGTAGTGCCTCTTGTTATACCAATTATCAAACCCCTTGCAAACTGATCCCAGTAAGGAGCACCGAGACCGACAAAGGCTGGTACAAAGTAAACTCCATCATTTGATGCTAACTTTGATGCAAGTTCTTCAGTTTCAGCTGCACTATTGATAATTTTTAACCCATCCCTAAGCCACTGGACAGCTGCGCCGGTTATAAAAACGCTTCCCTCGAGGGCATAGCTGACTTTTCCATTCAATCCCCAAGCTATGGTCGTGAGAAGGTTTTGGGAATACTTTATTTTATCACCTGTATTGACGAGTATGAAGTTTCCAGTGCCATAGGTTGCTTTCACCATACCTTCATCAAAGCACGCCTGCCCAAACAAAGCTGCCTGCTGATCCCCAGCATCTCCGCTTACTGGAATCTCAACACCAAACAGTTCTTTTTTAGTATAACCATAAATTTCACTCGACTCCTTAACCTCCGGCAGAATTGCATCTGGAATTCCGAAGATTTCCAAAAGATCCTCATCCCATTCTAGCTTCTTGATGTTGAAGAGCATAGTTCTTGAGGCATTGGAATAGTCAGTAACATGCTTCCCTGTGAGCTTGTAAATCAAGAAGGTGTCAATTGTTCCAAACATCACTTCCCCTTTCTGAGCTTTTTCTCTCAAACCTGGGACGTTGTCAAGGAGCCACTTGATCTTTGATGCCGAGAAGTATGCATCTGGGACTAAACCGGTTTTCTCCTTTATCATTTCACCGTAATTTCTCTTGATGTCTTCAATCATCTCCGCAGTTCTGCGGCACTGCCACACTATAGCGTTGTAAACGGGCTTTCCATCTTTGTCCCATATTATTGTAGTTTCCCTCTGATTTGTTACCCCTATCGTTGCTATCTGCTCCGGGATGATTTTGGCTTTCTCCAAGGCTGTTTTTATAGCTCTAAGCTGAGCATCCCATATTTCTTCAGGATTGTGCTCAACCCAGCCTGGCTTTGGGTAATACTGGGGAAACTCATACTGTCCAACCCCTAAGATGTTACTCTCCTTGTCGAAGATTATCGCTCGAGCAGAAGTTGTTCCTTCATCAAGAGAAAGTATAAACTTGTCCATTGATGTCCACCAAAATGAGAGATAACTGGGGGAAATATATTAACCCTTCGGTGAGGGACGACAAGGGGGCTCCGCCCCCTTATCTTCCTCTACCTTCAATCCCCCGTAGTGGAGCTCCGCTCCACACCTCGCTTTTTCTTATCTATTGGGGGGCTAACGCCCCCTCACCCCATATATTCACCCTTCGGGAGAAGGGAAATGAACGTTTCTCAGGCTGGAATTTATCTCATGATTGATGGGGTGCTACCTATGATATATGCCCCATGGGTAGACTGGTCAAGCGATACTATTAAAAAGGCAGAGCCACTAATTTATGAGCTGGAAGATGCCATTGAGAGAAGTTTCAAGATATATAGTATCGATGGTTCTCGGATTAGCTCTCTTCTCAATGGGAGTGACAATGCTTGTTCCGTGGATTGGATTATGTTTTCTGGGGAGCTACTGGATTGGCACTACTTTGGCTTAGGCATGGACGAGAACAACTTAAGCTAAAACTCCAAGAAGCAAGAAGCCATCGCCAAGGGCGTTGAAATCGACATTAAGAATGCAAAAGAATCTTAGCTCTTTTCTTTAACTTCTCCCTCACATATTCCATCCACTCGGAAGCCATTCACCTCTAACAAGTCTACCTTCAACTTTTTGTAGCTATATTGTTTAATCCTTGGTAAATATACTGGTCTACAGAAGGGAAGAGAACAAAAGAAGAAATCACCTCAAACCCAAACTCCTCAAATAGTCAATCATTCTTACAACATCGTTGACAATGACGACATCAAAAAGACCCACTAAGCGCTTTAAGTTGTCATTTACGTAGAACAGCTCATCATTTTCAGTCCAAAGAACAACCTTCAATCCTAAGCTCTTAGCCCAAGTCAAAGCTTGCTTAAACTTTTCAAATCCAATGATTGGGATTCCTTCCATGGGAGCGTTCACAGACCATAGCTTAAGTTCCTCTTTTAGTTTGGGAATCTGTGGGACTATCTGCTCATTATCAATCAAAAGACCAAGCCTAACATCTTTACTGTATTCTCTAACTTTTCTGAGGGCATCGATGTTGAATGAAGAAATCATAACCCTATCGCAGGCATCAAAATCTCTAACAATTTTAATGCTCTCCTCAGCAACATCGACATCCTTAATCTCAATATTAACGAGAGCATCTTTTGGGATAGCTTGAAAAACTTCCTCAAGGGTTGGAACCCTCTGCCCCATTCCCAGGTCAGCTGATTTTATATCTTCAAGAGTAACATCTTTAGTCTTTTTCTTTATCTTTGCAGTTCTTTCTAAAGTTTCATCGTGCATTATTATCGCTTTTCCATCTTTGGTCAGCCAGACATCAAGCTCAATACCATCTGCACCTGCACTAATTGCCTCAACAAACGCCAAAATGCTGTTTTCAGGATATTTTGACATAAAACCTCTATGTCCGAGGACTAAAACTCTGTTTTCTTCCCAGCTTGGCATACCCATCGCCTCAAAAGAAACACCCTCCGCAGTTTAAAAACATTTTGCCTAAAGAACGCCCAATTCTAGGAGATTTAGCACTTTTACAGCGTTATCTGCAATAATCCCGTCATATAATCCCTTTAATCTGGGCAGCCAGAAAAGCTCATCCATTTCATAGTTCCACATAAAGACCTTAATTCCCAATCCCCTCACCCACTTTAAGAGAGCAACAAACATAGGAAATCCCACATAGCTGATGCCATCTAACGGCACGTGAAGAGAATACAACTTCAAGTTCCTTTTAAGCAATGCCACCTTAGCTACTCCCGTTTCCGTGACTATGGAAAATCCAAGCTTTGCTTCTTTAGAATGTTTCCTAATAAGTTTAAGCGTCTCAGGGTTTGGAGATGAGAATATAACTCTATCAAAACTATCAAACTCCTCAACAAGTTCCAAAAGAGGCTTTACAGCCCCTTTATCCTTCACATCAATATTGAAAATCGAGTTGGAAAACCTTTCAAAAAGCTCATCAACAGTTGGGATAAATTTGCCGTAAGGGTGGAGCTTTCTAAGCCCCTTTAAGCTCAGCTCCTTAATGCAGTAAACCTCATCATTTACCCTAAATTTGCCGTCATGAAGTGTAACTAGCTTTCCATCTTTTGTGAGCCAGACATCAAACTCAATCCCATCAGCTCCCGCTTTAATTGCCTTTTCAAATGCTATTATAGTGTTTTCTGGATATTGATTTTTAAAGCCGCTATGCCCCAGCACGATGATGCCCATCTTCCTCACCTAAAAATATATAACTGAACGATAACATAGCAATCTTATGCACTAAAGCCAGGAGGTGTACAATAATGAACGAGAAGTTCAGCTATAAAAGGATATTCCTTCTGGGATTTGGATTCTTTGGAATAAGCATCATCTGGGCATTATATAACGCTTATGTGCCAATATTTCTGAAAGACTTTGCACTTAGCTCGTTTATAATTGGGATTGTAATGGTTATAGACAATGTCTTTGCAATAGTTATGCTCCCATACCTTGGAGCACTGAGTGATAAGACTAGAACAAGATGGGGAAGGAGAATGCCCTATATATTAATCGGTGCACCATCTGCAGCAATATTCTTTGCTTTGATACCAGTTGCAAGAGCGCACAAGAACTTGGCTTTGATGATGGGAACTATCATCTTGATGAACTTCTTCATGGCAGTCTTTAGGTCTCCAGTAATTGCTCTGATGCCGGATATAACACCATCAAGATTTAGGAGTCAAGCAAACGGAATAATAAACTTCATGGGCGGATTAGGAGCACTCTTCGCTTATTTTGGAGGAAAGGCTCTCTATGATATTAACTATGCCCTGCCTTTCTATGTTGGAGCCGCAATGATGCTGATTGCTAATTTACTGGTTGTTATCTTTATAAAAGAGCCAGAGGAATACAGAAAGCCATCAAAAGAAAAGGTCAACTTATGGGAACTGCTCAAGAAAACGAGTCACGAGAGCTTTGGAGAACTGAAAGAGAACCTCAAAGATGTCTTTGCAAGCCAAGAAAAGAGCCTTCTATTCATCTTGCTGGCAATATTCTTGTGGTTCATAGCATTTAATTCCCTAGAAACATTTTTCACAAGCTACGCAAAGTTTGAACTAGGAATAAAGGAGAGCACCGGAGCATTCTTGCTTGGACTCTTTGCCTTAGGATTTATGGTGTTCTCAATCCCTGCAGGATTCATAGGAGGAAGAATCGGGAGAAAGAAGACAATAACACTCGGACTATTTGTAATAATAGCTGTAATGCTTATTGCCTTATATCTCGGAACCCAAGCCGCAAGCGGGAAAGTGGAAGTGAACTTTGTTGTAAAATCGTTTGCTGGACTATTCCTCCTCGGAGGCTTTGGATGGGGAATGGTGAACGTAAACTCACTTCCAATGGTTGTTGATATGACAACAGAAGAAAAAGTTGGTGGTTATACCGGTCTTTACTACTTCTTCTCAATGGCAGCGAACATCTTTGCACCACCTCTCTCTGGAATAGCAATAGATTACTTTGGATATCAGTCCTTGCTTATCTTTGCTACAATATTCTTCGTTCTAGCACTAATTGCAGTTCAGTTCGTCAGAAGAGGAGACATTGTAGGACAGACACCACAAGACATATATGAGCTAATTCCAGACATGGACTAACCCTCTTTTTGCTTTTTTCTTGTTTTCTGACCACCATAAAACATAAAACATTCCACAGCTTAATTTTTATTTAGCAAAAACGGAGGGGGTGCAATGGAGCGTAAAAAGTTCAGCTGGGGAGTAGTCTTGGGATTAGCGCTTCTTGGTTTTAGTAGAAGTGTAGGATGGGCATTAAATAAAGGACTTTCCTTTCCATTGCTTTCCAGCTATACTCAGTCTGCATTTGTCAAAGGAACAATCCTAGCCCTTGAAGGTATCATTGGACTGCTAATCCCACCGCTCTTGGGATATTACAGCGATACATTAAAATCAAAATATGGAAGGAGAAGACCTTTTATCATCATTGGAGGAATATTAGCTGGATTTGCAGCGTTGATGATTTACACTGCTTATGCGCTTGGAGCGCCACTAGCAGGTTTTGCACTAACACTAGCATTCTTCTACTTCTCAATGCACCTATACACCGCACAGTTTAGAGCCTTAATGCCAGACACAATAGAAAGTGGTGAGAGAGGAAAAGCGAGTGGTGTAATTACGCTTTTGGAGTGGGCTGGCAATCTTTTCCTCTTTGGATTAGCTGGATTTCTAATAGCCAAAGCTGTTGCTGAAACAGGGGAAGCCGAAGGCATAAAAGCTTTAGCCCAAACTCCTTACCTCAAGATACCTTTCATAATAACTGCCATCTTCCTTATTGGTGCAGCATTGTTCGTGTATTTCATAGTTAAAGAGCCAAAAGCCCCAGAAATTGAAGAGGATGAAAGCCTCATCGGGTATTTAAAGAGCATAGTTGAAAACAGAGACTTCCTGAAGTTTTATGCCGCACAGACACTTTGGTGGATGAGCTTTGAGTTCATAGCGATCTTCCTCTATGGAATTCTAGCGTTTATCCTCCACGGCTCAGCCACTGAAGAGAACGTTAAAGCTGTAACATCTCTCGGCTTATACTTAATGGCTCTCTTCAACATTACAGTCCTTCTTGGAGCTCTGCCGGGAGGAATAATCTACGACAAGCTTGGAAGGAGGCTCAGCATAATTCTTGGAGGTATCATCTTCGCTCTGCCTCAGCTTTGGGGATGGTTCATAAGCACGCAAACAGAAATAGTAATAGCATTGGGATTGGCTGGAATAGGGTGGGGAATACTAATGGCAGCATCTTACCCAGTTATCGGCGATTTGCTGACTCGTTATGAGAAGGAAGCGTTTACAGGCAGATACTATGGATTCTTTGAAGCTACTCGCTCACTGCCTGTGCTTTTGGCAGGAACAATTGGTGGTGCAATAGTAGACTTAGCCGGTGAAAATTACCGCATTTTATTCCCAATCGGTGCTCTGCTTGTGTTGTTGGCAATGCCAATGATATGGCACATGAAAAACCTTGAGCCAGGTGAGAAGTAATGACCGGGAAAATCCTAGTTGTCCTTTTCTTCCCAATAGCCCTCTCTTTCCTTTTCGTGATTTTTGTAGCATACAAAATGATCAAACCGCCATGGGAAATCAAAGAATGGACGCCGAAGGATTTGGGCTATGATTACGAGGAAGTAATGATACAAACTAGAGACGGCCTAAAACTTCATGCATGGTGGATTGACCGAGGAAATGAAAAAACTGTAATCCCACTCCACGGCTACACCTCAAGCAAGTGGAATGACCTTTACATAAAGCCGACGATGGAAATTCTGCTGAAAGCCGGCTACAACGTCCTTGCCTTTGATTTCAGAGCACATGGGAAGAGCGAAGGGAAATACACGACTGTTGGGGACAAAGAGCTGATTGACCTAGTCTCAGCGATTGACTGGCTTAAGGAGAATCATCCAGAGAAAGCTAAGAAGATAGGCCTCATAGGTTTTTCAATGGGTGCAATGGTTACTATAAGGGCTTTAGCTGAAGACGAAAGAGTTTGCTGTGGAGTTGCTGATTCTCCACCAATGCACCTTGATAAGACGGGAGCAAGAGGCCTGAGGTATTTCGCAAAGCTCCCCGAATGGCTGTATATCTTTGTTAAGCCATTCACGCTGATGATAAGCGGGGGAAAAGTTGTTCACCCATTAGAATATGCGGACAAAGTGAAGAAGCCCCTCTTACTAATAGCTGGAAAGAAAGACCCGCTCGTCAAAGTTGAAGAAATTCAAGAGTTCTATGAGAGGAATAAGAAAATCAATCCAAACGTTGAGCTTTGGGTTACAGAAGCTCCTCATGTCAGGACAATACTCATAGCAAAGGATGAATATAAGAAGAGAATTCTGGAGTTTTTCGAGAAATACCTCTGAGGTGTATAAGTATGAGGAAACTCGACAAGGCATTACTTACAGTTTCAATTTTTCTCTTGCTCTCTTCCATTCTAGCAACGTACTTTCAAGTTTATGCATTTTGGAAAGCTATAACTTTCCTTGGATATGAAAAATTCTACATGATTCTAATCCCAGTGATATACCTCGGCTACAGCTCGTCCTATGGGATAACGCTCTTTATTCCTTTCATCCTTGGCATGTGGCTTAATTTGTTCCTTAAAAACTTCTTCAAGTTGCCGCGACCGCCAGAAAACCGCAGACTCGTTGAAGCTAATGGATACGGGTTCCCAAGCGGACATGCTCAAGGCTCAAGCATTGTCTTCGGATACTTCGCTTACACAAAGGAAGGGATTGGAGTTAGAGTTTTCTGCCTGACTATGATAGCCCTGATTTCGCTTTCAAGGATAGTCCTAGGAGTCCACTACTGGAGGGATATATTTGGTGGAATTCTGCTGGGAGTTGCAGTTATTTCTCTAGGGGTATACCTAAAGAATAAAATCAAATACACGCCAAAAGTTGCTCTGCTAGGGATCATCCTAAGCCTTCTGCTTCCCGTAATATCAAGGAGCGTTGGATATGCCAACGAAACATTTTCAATAGTTGAGGGTTCTCTGATTGGTGCAGTGGTGGGATATTCGGCATTTAAACAGCTCAACCTGCCCGATACTTCAGAGATACCTCTCAGGAAGAGAGCAGTAATGGTGACTGTTGGGCTGTTCGTCAGCGGTAGCGGATATATAGCCTGGAAGTTTGGAGCTCCTGGACTGCCGACATTCGCATTATCAACATTTACAATGGTATTCTTGGTTCCTTGGACTTTCTCAAGGCTTTTTGATGGGTATGAGAGGTAACCCCTACTAATTTTATTTATTAGTTTTTTCTATTATCCTCAGCTTCTAAAGCTTTTGCTTCTTCGTTAAGTCCTTGTTCTACTATGACCAATATGAGCCAAAAACACCAACTGCCTAAAGACATTCCAGAAAATTTCAGAAGGTTTATAACTCTCCCAACGCTCACTCTCTTAGAGGTGATAGCATGGAGGAGCTGATTTTAAAGTATGCGCTCATCAATGCAATACAGCATGATGGAAAAGCCAATCCTAAAGCTGTCATAGGCAAAGTTCTTGGTACTCATCCAGAGCTGAGGCCTAAAGCTAAGGAGATAGTCCCTCTCGTAAATAAAATAGTTGAAGAAGTCAACAAGATGAGCATAGAGGATCAGGAGGCAAAGCTCAGAGAGATTTATCCAGAGTTCTTTGAGAAAAAAGAAGAGAAGCATGAGGAAAAGAAAGGATTACCTCCGCTTCCCAAAGCTGAGAAAGGAAAGGTAGTTACAAGGTTTGCTCCAAACCCTGATGGGGCTTTCCACTTAGGAAACGCTCGTGCGGCTATTTTAAGCCACGAGTATGCGAGAATGTACGACGGCAAGTTCATATTGAGATTTGACGACACTGATCCAAAGGTGAAGAGACCCGAGCCCATCTTTTATGAGTGGATAATTGAGGATTTAAAGTGGCTCGGCTTCAAAATTGATGAGATTCATTATGCCAGCGATAGGCTTGAGATTTATTACAAGTATGCTGAAGAGCTGATAAAGATGGGCAAAGCCTATGTTTGTACTTGTAAGCCAGAGGAGTTCAGAAAGCTCAGAGATGCCGGAAAGCCCTGTCCGCACCGTGATGAACCCGTTGAGATTCAGCTCGAAAGATGGGAGAAGATGCTTGACGGAACTTACAAAGAAGGAGAAGCTGTTGTTAGGATAAAAACCGATTTAAACCACCCAAATCCAGCCGTGAGAGACTGGCCAGCTTTAAGGATAATTGACAATCCAGATCATCCCAGAACTGGGGATAAATACAGAGTTTGGCCACTCTATAACTTTGCATCAGCCATTGATGACCATGATCTCGGCGTAACTCATATCTTCAGAGGACAAGAGCATGCCGAGAATGAGACGAGGCAGCGCTATATTTACGACTATTTCGGCTGGGAGTATCCAGTAACTGTTCACCACGGTAGATTGTCAATTGAGGGAGTAATTCTGAGCAAATCAAAAACGAGAAAAGGAATTCAGGAGGGCAGATACTTAGGCTGGGATGACCCGAGATTAGGAACAATTAGAGCATTAAAAAGAAGGGGAATTCTTCCAGAAGCAATAAGGGAACTGATTATAAGCGTTGGGCTCAAGAGGAGTGACACAACCATAAGCTGGGACAACTTGGCTGCGATAAATAGAAAGCTTATTGACCCAGTGGCAAACCGCTATTTCTTCGTTGCCGACCCAATTCCAATGTACATCAAAGGCTTTGAGGAAGAATTCATTGCAAAAGTTCCGCTCCACCCAGATCATCCAGAGAGAGGATATAGAGAGCTAAAATTCACACCAGAAAAACCGATTTATGTGTCAAAAGATGATTTGGAACTGCTCAAGAAGAGTGAATACATAAGGCTCAAAGATCTCTTCAACGTTAAGCTCCTTGAGGTTAGTGAGGAGAAAATAGTTGCAGAATTTGACAGCATTGAATACGAAAAAGCGAGAGAACACAGATGGCACATGATTCACTGGGTTCCAGAAGGAAAAGAGTGTGAAGTTATAATTCCAGAAGGAGACGAGCTTATAGTCAAGAAAGGTCTGCTTGAGAAAGATGCAGATGTTAAAGTTGACGACATAGTGCAGTTCGAGAGATTCGGCTTTGTCAGAATTGATGCCATTGAAAATGGAGTCGTCAAGGCAATATTTGCCCACAAGTGATGGCTTTATTTTGTCTTCAAAATTTTTGTCTGCCTAAATATCAACTCCAACTTTTAAATCTTTTTCTGCAAAAGAGCTTTAAAGAGGGCTGTTTTTACAATATAGATGGTGTTTAGCTGTGAACTCTGAAGAAAAATTCGAAAATGAGGTTCTTTCAAAAATTCCATTGAGGAATGAGCCTTTCCTTCCAAATAACTGGCTCCACCTTGAAATGCTTGAACGCTTTAGGCTTTCGCAGTTCGCTGGAATTAAAGAAGGAATGAATATTCTGGAGATAGGCTGCGGTGCTCACGCTATAGCAACAGTGCCTTTAGCTTATATGGTTGGAGAAACTGGGAGAGTCATTGCTGTGGATTTAGCAAGGGGGACGTATTTTGAAGAGATAGTTAAGAGCGCTGGGCCTTGGAGGAGAGTTATTCCAATGAAAGTTGATGCCCAAAATTTGCCATTTCCCTTCAAGAGCTTTGATTTGGCAGTTTTAATTCATGGAATTAGAAGCTTAAGGAATGAGGAGACAATTGTTAATGTTAAAGTAATTAGCGAGATGCTCCGCGTTGCTGATGAAATTTTTATTGCTGAAAGTCTGCCAATAGCCAAAACAAAGGGACAAGAAGCTCATCTTGAGATGTACAACCTCAGAGAGGGGATATTCGAAGCTCTCTATGGCAGAAAAGATGATCTGCATTATTTCCCACTTGAAAAGCTGATAGAGTTTGTAGAAAAAGCGGGTGGAGAAATTAAAGAATATGGAACTTTTGAACCAAATCTACCACACCTCCTAGCTTACATTCCAAGAGAATACATTGAGAAAATTAGAGACACTAAAAAACGAGAAAGACTACTCAAAAAGTGGGAGAGCGCTTATGAAAAACTCCAAAAATATGGAGCGGAACATCCTCCAGTAGGTTGGATAAAGGCAAAAGAAAAAATAGAAAAATCACTCGGAAGCTTTCCCAAATTCTCTTATTGCAACTCCTATAACCAAGAGGACAAGAGCTATTACCGTTGAGACTACCCTGTAGCCTCCCATTTTAGCTTCTGAAATCATTGTATAGATGCCCAGCAATGCAAAAAAGGCTGCACCTATCACTGCTATTGCATGCTCTACTGGACTCTTTTGCTCTCTCAGCTTTGTTACCAAAGGATATACCTCAAATATTGCCCCAATGAATATGAAGATATTTATCGCTTGAAGCATCATGTCGGCAATTGGGGGATATGAGTCAATAATCCCTATTAGAACTACGAAACCTATGAAGTAAGTTGCTGCCTTTTCTCTGCTTAAACCAGTCAGCATTTGGGTAATCTGAAGACCAATCTCTGCAGTTGGGACAATGCTTGTAAGGCCGGCGAAAAAGAGCGATATCGCAATCATAAAGAGTAGAATTTGATAATCAGCTAATACTTTGGGCAGAGCCTCCATGAATTTTATTGAACCCTCCTCTCCTCCTGTTGCATAAGTGAGAAGCAGTCCTGGCGTACCTGGAGCCACTGAATATATCACTATGAAAGTTGAGAGAATTCCTATAAATACCTGAATCGCTACACCTGTTCCAATAATTACCTTAGAGCTAAAGTCCCTCCCCATGAAGCTTCCAATCATTAAGTAGAATGCAAATCCCAGACCAACACCATAAAGAGCCCTAATAGCAGCATCTCTTAATAGAGCCAGGGAAATTGGTTGTTTTGCAAATATCATCCCTTTAGCTAAGGTTAAGTAGAAGTTCTCGGCTGGTATCTTTGTTTTAAATGCTACTGCCGTTATCACAGCAAAGATAACGAAGATCGCTGAACCGAGAGCCATTATGAGGAAAGTCTTCTCTTTGGCTCTTGTGATTATTATGAATGTTACTGCCAACAAGATGAGCTTCGCAATAAGCCTTCCAACGGTCCCCGTTCCAAGGAACGGTGACAGCAGTATAAGGGCCGTGTTCGCTGTGTAGTATGATAAGAATACTATAATAGCCAGCAAAATCGCAATAATCATTCCCGAGGTTTTTGTAAGCTTAGTGTACAGCTCTGCAAAGTGATAGGCAGTTTTTTGAGTTGATTCAGCCTCAAGTATTGCTAGATAGGTGAAAAACACTGTAAAGAGCAGATATACTGTAAGCCCCGTCATTCCATACTGAAGCCAGAACTGTGGAAACAAACCCATAGTGCCTATTCCTGTTGCAAATCCAGCAACTAAAAAAGCTAGGTATATTGTCCATTTTGTCTTCTCCTCCATTTTAACACCTCCTAGAGGAGCTAATTTAATGTGGCAGTTTAATCAATAAATTTGTGAAGTGAGCATATATAAAATTTCCGAAATCATAGAAAATAAACAAAAAAGGCAAAAATCATTCAAGCAATCCACGCCATCTAATCAAGCCACCAAGAAGGAATTTGTACGGCAGCTTTGGATGGTAGGGATAAACCCTCACAGCATAATGCCAGCACGGATTGATTATATTCCTCAGAGCATTGCCCTCATATTTGTATTTGTATCTTCCATTGCCCAGATGCTCTGGCCTCTTGAGCTCGACTATATAGGGCTTCTCAATAATATAGTCCTTGGCTTTCACCCCATAGTAGAGTTCAACTTTCACATCCTCGGGACTCAGATTTCCAAGGTTCACAACAACTTCCACCGCTCTGGCGTCTTCTGTAAGTATTTTTTCAATGCTCACCTTGTCCCAATTTTCGAGCACTTTCTTCTTCCAAGCTGCTATCTCCCTTGCCCAGCGGGAGTTGTCTCTAACAAGCCAGATACCATGCTCCATGGCCTTTGTATAGAACTTTGTCATGTATTCCTTAACCATTCTGTGCGTGCTGAATCTTGGTGCTATGCTTTTTATGCTCTCTTTCATCATGCCTATCCATGCTTCCCTATTCTCATAATAGAGCGGAATTACTTCATTCTCAAGGATATCATACAAACTTTGAGCATCCCTTATATCATCTTCTTCGGTCTCCGGTTCTGTGTTTTCTTCTCCAATGACCCAGCCGTTTCTTCCGTTGTAGCCCTCAACCCACCAGCCATCGTAGATGCTCAAGTTCAAGACACCGTTAAGTCCAGCTTTCATGCCACTTGTTCCACTAGCTTCAAGAGGTCTCCTTGGATTGTTGAGCCATACATCAACGCCAGCAACCATCAAACGAGCAGAACCCATGTCATAGTTTTCTATGACAATTATCTTGCCCTTGAACTCAGGCATCTGGGAAACTTCATAAACTCTCCTCAAGAACTCCTTTCCAGCTTCATCCCTTGGATGAGCTTTTCCTGCAAAGACTATATACACGGGTCTCTCTGGATTGTTCACTATCCTCTTTAAGCGCTCAAGGTCGCTCAAGATTAAGATTGCTCTTTTATACGTTGCAAATCTTCTTGCAAATCCTATTATTAAAGCATTCTCGTCAATTTCTGGAACCGGTTCATCAATGCCTAAACGAGTATTCCTTTCCCTAATCTTTCTCTTGATAAGCTCAATCAGATCCTTTTTGGCTTTCAGATGTGCTTCCCAAAGCTCTTCATCTGGAATTCTTTCAATCGCATACCAAATGCCCTCTAAGTTGACATGCTCTCTCCAGATCTTACCCATATATCTGTCATATAAGCGAGCTAACCTTTCATGAACCCATGTTGATGTATGGATTCCATTTGTTATACCTTCAATTGGAATCTCATCAAGTGGCACTTCCTTCCAGAGATTAAGCCACATCTTCTTTGTAACTTCTGCATGAAGCTCGCTGACTCCATTCACAAAGTTTGAAGTTCTTATAGCTAAAAGACTCATGTTAAAATTCGGATCTTTCTCCTCAACCCTACCTAGGTCCAAGAATTTTTCTTTAGGTAAACCTTCAAAGAACTTTGCAAGCTTCTCTTCAACAAACCATATTGGGAAAACATCATGACCTGCTGGAACTGGCGTGTGAGTGGTGAAAACACTAGTTCCCCTAACAACTTCCAAAGCCTCTTCAAAGCTGAGACCTTCTTGCATATACCATACAATTCTCTCAAAGTTCGCAAATGCTGGATGGCCTTCATTGAGATGAATTACACCCGGCTCAATCTTGAGTGCTTTCAAGAGACGCATTCCACCAATGCCCAGGAGGATTTCTTGCTTAATCCTCTTGTCAAGCTCAGCGTTGTAAAGGTAGTCACATATTTTTCTGTCTTCTTCGCTGTTTTCCTCCACATCCGTATCAAGGAGGTATAACTTAACTCTTCCAACATTTACTTCAAAAACCCTTGCATAAACTATTCTGTCTTCAATGGGGACTTCAATTAAAAGAGGCTCCCCGTTTTCTTTGAGAATCTGCTTCATTGGCATTTCTCTCGGATCATAACTGGGGAATATCTCAATCTGTCTGCCTTCCTCGTTTATTTCTTGCTTAAAGTAGCCATGCTTATAGAGAAGACCAATCGCAATGAAAGGCAAACCTAAGTCACTTGCAGTCTTTACATGATCGCCAGCAAGAATTCCAAGACCGCCAGAATAGATGGGTAGGCTCTTTCCAATGCCATATTCCATACATAGGTAGACTATTGGCTTATCCCATTTGGGATAGTTAACTGAAAACCAAGTATTTTCTTCGCTCATATATTTTTCAAAATTGTTCATGACAAGCTCATATAAATCAAGGAAGTTGTCATCCCTTGCAAGCTCTTTTAATCTTTCATCGCTCACATCAAGGAGAAGCTTCACAGGATTTTTGTATTCTCTCCAATGTTCTTCATCAATATACATCCACATTTTAGTGGCTTTATGACTCCAACTCCACCAATAATTATAGGCAAGCTTTGCTAAGCCTCTAATATTTTCAGGCAACTTTTTCTTGATAATTGATTCCACATCCATATACAACACCTCAATGATCGTTGATTGATTTATTATACTCATTGGCAGTGATACATAAAAGGGTTTTGGCAAAAGATTTAATAGAACAGCATAAAAAGTAAAAGAAAATTTACTCCTCCTCTATCCTCTCTCCCTCTTCACCTTTTTCGTTAGAAAGTTCTCTCAAGCGATCAATTCCCGAACCAACCGCTATGAGGATGTCCCCTTCTTTTATCTCCTCGTCCTTACTGGGGTTGTATATGTATTTGCTCCCACGCTTTATTGCTATTAAGCGAACACCAATTTTTGTTGGTAATTTGAGCTGCTTAAGGCTCTTTCCAATTAGAATGGAGCCCTTGTTTACCTTAACTCTCCCAATTTCCTCCTCTACATCATGCATAATCTTTCTGATTATAGGATGAGGCTCAACATCTCTTAAAACTAAATCCGCTATTTCGTAAGCGGAATCTGATATCTGCTCATTTATTGTTGCCATCTCTATAATACTCAAAAGTTTCTCTGGGTCGTCTTCATACTTTGCGGCCTTTAAAGCAAGTTTTTTGACCTTTAAAGTCAGTTCATCCATTTTTTCCTCAAGAATGTAGACTTCATCGGCTATATCTTCACTGTTATACATGACAGATGAAAATGCCAAATCAACCATGAGAGATGAAAGGTTCTTCATTTCAACTAAACAATCTTTAATCTCCTCAAGCTCTTTCATTGCCGACCACCCTAATGACTCCTCTTGCTATCTCTTTCAAATGCTCGACTGAAGTGTGTGTTCCTCTGCCTATGAGAACATCGTGGGGTTTTATCTTGAAATCCTTATCTGGACCAAAAATCCACCTCTTACCTCTCCTCACTGCTATTATCCATACTCCAGTGTTTGTTGCTAAATCAAGTTCTCCAAGAGTCTTTCCAACAAGAATTGAATCTGGGCTGACGACAATTTTTGCTATAACCTCTTCGCTCTCAAGTATTGCCTCTTTTATAACTGGATGGGGTTCGAGTCCTTCAAGGACCATCTTTGCTAAGTCTCCAGCTGCGTTGGAGATGTCTTCTATGGCATTTGCCATTTGGAGAATTGAAGTGACTTTTTCAGCCTCTTTAACGTTCCTTGCTGCTAAAACTGCGTGGAGCGTCATCTGATAGTTAAGCAAGTCCATTCGCTCTTCTAAGTCTAGGACTTCCTCAGCAATTTCCTTATCACCGAACAGAATAGAGGTATATGCCAGATCAACCATGAGCTCGGCGATGTTTTTCATCTCGATAAAGAGATCTTTAACGCTTCGTGGCTGATATTCAAATTCCTCTATATCTTCCATCCCCTCTCCTCACCAAAGGTCAGTATGTACATTTCGTTTTTTAGGTTTTTCCATAAAAAAGGTTGAAAAAATGTTAAAGATGCTAAGCCCTCTCAAACTGGAATGGAGATATGTAATCCCCGTATTTTTCCCTTGCTTCAAGAAGCCTTTGCCTTTCCTCTTCAAGCACTTTGAAAAGAATTTCTGGAGTATCTTTGACCTTTTCGCGGTAAATTTTCTCTATTCTGTCAATCTTTGCCAAGAGCTCTGGAACTCTTATCATGAACTGCTTCTCATAGTCCTCCTTCTTGTATTCCTTGTTGAGAACCTGTTTAAATAATCGCTTGAGGTCTTCGTACTTTGGAATATAGCCGATTGGTGTTTCTATAGCATCCACATCTCCATAAACCCTAAGCTCCATCCATTTGAGCCAGACTGCTTTGTCAAGCTTGTCGTTCAGCCAGTTTCCATTCTCATCTCTAAGGAAGTAGTTTACTGCAAATATCTTTGGCTTCTCTCTAAGTCTCTCTCCAAAGCGGATGTAATTTTGTATGTATTCGCCAATTGGAACTGAGAGGAAGTCGAGAATTGACATTGGATTAAACTGTCTAACGCCTTCTTTGCCAAGGGTTGCAGCGGTTGTTTCACTTTCAAGTGCAGCTCCCATAGTTATTACTCCATGAGTCCAGTCAAATGCCTCTCTCACTGGTGGCCAAGTGTCTTTATCCCTTCCTCCATAAATCATTCCACCTATTTTAACACCACAAGGAGCATCTAAGGCTTCTTTATCGAGATTTGGAAAAGCATCAAGTCTAACTGTAAAGCGTGCATTCTTGTGGCTCGGTGGAATCTCATTGCCTTCAGCATCTCTCTTTCCTCTCCACCATTTCCCACTGTGGTTTTCACCCTCATCTGGAATTTCCTCGCCCATTCCTGTCCAGTATGGCTTTCCGTCCTTGATTAGAACATTTGAGAATATTATCTCGTTAGGTGAGTGAAGAACCTCCCAGATTATTGGATCATCTTCCTTGTTTATTCCATGGATAATTCCAAAAATCCCCGCCTCAACGTTTGCTCCCCTTGCTTCACCCTTCATATCAATGATGAAAACCAAATCATCGCCAACAATGTTCTCCCATGGAATCATACTCGTTGACGTTTTGCCACACATCGATGGGAATGCACCAGTGAAGTATGTTTTTCTTCCTTTTGGCCCATTTACTCTCATAAGGAACATGTGCTCTGAAAGCCAGCCCTCTTTAACTGCTCTCCTAATGGTTAAACGGAAGGCTAACTTCTTCAAACCGATTGTGTTTCCACCGTATTGTGTATTTACGGAATAAACCGTCTCACTTTCTAAATCAATGTAAATTCTCCTCTTATCGAGATTCTTGCTCGTCTTTCTCTCATCCAGCTCACCAGCTGAGTGAACGAACTTAAGGAACTTAGCTTCCCTTCCTAAGCGCTTGAACTCCTCATATCCTTTTCTATAAAGGAGGAACTCGCTATGAGCTACATAAGCTGAGTCTGTAAGCTGAACAGCTGGAATCGTGAAAACTGAGTTCTTTGGACCAAGAACAAAGAAGCATATAAAAAGTTCTTTTCCAACCATTATATTTTTCATAAGTTCGTGAATTTCCCTGAGGCCTTCCTCTCTGTCTTTAGTGTTGATAAATGGTCCCAAATCGACACCTTTTGGGACAAGGATTTTTGTGTTTGCTTTATCTCTCGCTTGATCGTAATAGTTGTCAAAGTGCACTGTATGTCCCGGAGTTGCTAAGGGCTTCTCTTCTCCGTATTCAATCGCTTTTTTCCGTATATATTCCTCATCTTCTTCGCTATCTGTGGCAACAAAGATTTTTGATGGATTAAGAAGCTTTATGTACTTTGCAAGAAACTTGTGAAGCTCGGGATTGTCTATCGCAGCAATTTTCTCAAACTGCTCAGGCTCAAGTCTTTCCTTCAAATATTCAAGGGCTGTAGTACTCATTAATACCACCACCATAAGTTTAGATTAGCATCTTAAAAAGTTTCACACAAGCTTTTTCTTCAAAAACCAAGATTTTCCATAAAAGTTTCTGGTTCATAAAGAGTGCAACAAAAAGTATATTAAATCCATTTGCGGTTAACTAATTCTTGGTGTTAAACATGCAAGCAGTAATAATGGCAGGGGGCAAGGGAACTCGTCTCTTGCCGCTCACTGTTTACAGACCAAAACCAATGATCCCCTTCTTCAATAAGCCGCTGATGGAGTATATTCTTAAGAGCCTAATAGATGCCGGCGTTGATGAAATCTTCGTTCTTGTGGGTTATCTAAAGGAAAGGATTATGGAGTATTTTGGTGATGGCAGCGATTTTGGAGTTGAAATTCATTATTTCAATGGGGAAAACATAAAACTTGGAACCGCCGGAGCCACAAAAAAAGTAGTTGATAAAATTGAAGACACATTCATCGTTGCATCGAGCGATGTTCTCACCAACTTGAACATAAGAGCACTCTATGAATATCACAAAAAGAAGAAGGCATTAGCAACAATAGCCCTGAGCGAGGTTGGAGATCCGACCCAATACGGCATTGCAATTGTTAACAACGAAAACAGGATAATTCGCTTTAAAGAAAAACCAAGGCCAGAAGAAACATTCAGCAACCTTGTAAACGCCGGAATTTATGTATTTGAACCAGAGGTTTTTGATTTAGTTCCCAAAGGACAAAATTTTGACTACTCTCTCCACCTATTCCCAAAAATGCTTGAAGAGAATTTACCTCTCTATGGGTTTCCCTTCAAAGAGTACTGGAACGACGTTGGGAGACCCTCAAGTTATCTGCAAGCAACAGAAGATGTCTTCCTTGGAAAACTAAAGCTGCCGGAAATCAGAGTTGACACCTTGAAAGGCAACTTGGAACACGGTGGTGCAATAGTTACTGGGAGGAGATGCAAGCTTAGAAAATTTGAAATCAGGGGCTTTGCAGTGTTGGGAGACAATGTGGAGATTGGCAGAAATGTTAAAATAGAACGTTCAGTAATATTCTCTAATGTTACGATTGAAGAAGGTGCCGAAATACGGGAGGCAATAATTGGGGAAAACGTCTACATAGGCAAAGGCGTTGAGATAGAGGCTGGAAGCGTTATTGGTGATAACACCATAATCGAAGAATTCAGCAAAGTTGGTGCTAACGTTAAGATTTGGGTTGAGTCTAGAATTGGAAAAGAAAGCATAATCTTGCCTGATTGAGGTGGTATAAAATGGAGATTTATCGTTCGGAAAAGTTCAATCCCGAGGAATTGGCGTTACTTGGTAGGGCAATTGGAACTGTTGCTCAAGGAACAATAATAGTGGGAAGAGATGGAAGGGCAATATCACGATATGGAAAGAGAGCTCTCGTTGTTGGTATAGTAAGCACGGGCTCGACAATCATGGATGTTAGGCTTATTCCTCTAATTGCATTGAAGGACTTTGCCCATAGGAAAGGATTACCCTTGGCCTATGTTTACTATCATGGAGGAGTACGGGTTGAAATTAGTGGACTTGACAGTGACGAGATTAAAGCAATCATAGAAAGCAAAAACTTCATCGAGGCACCTCCAAACGACATAGGTGCAACTGTCTACTATCCAAACGCCCTAGATGACTTCCTTCACGAGGTGTTCAAGCACTACAACTTCAAGATTGAAGGGAAGGCATTGGTGGACTGTATGAACACTCCAGCAGTGCTTTTGTTCCCACGCTTCAACGAGCACTTTGGCTTTGAGGCAGAGCTTATAAACGACATGATGACGAGCTATTTGCCACCAAAGCCAAAAGAAGTATTCTTGCAGAAGCTCAAGAAAGGAGAATATGATTTTGGACTTCGCTTCAGACCAGAGGGAATTGTAGAGATTTACAAAGACGGCAAGGAAAAATCCTTTAGTAGCATGTGGAAGCTCTTGGACTATCTAAAGAGACTGTAAATTCTTTCATACCCTTTTAAACTCTCTGAAAAAATTTAAGCAAAAAGAATTAAAAGCTACTCTACCACCTTACTACATAGTTCTCAATCTTGGAGGTGTCAGCTGTGGGTATCTTCATTGTCCTAGAGGGCATCGATGGCGCTGGTAAATCTACACAAGCAAAACTGCTAGCAGAATGGTTTGAAAAAAGAGGATATGACGTTGTGTTAACAAAAGAACCGACAGATACAGCTTTTGGTAAGCTTATTCGAAGGCTAGTTTTGACAGGAGGAAGGGAAGGAATTATTGACGGTGCAAAGATAAGTTATGAAGCCGAGGCTCTTCTCTTTGCTGCTGATAGAGCCGAGCACGTGAAAAAGTTGATAGAGCCTTCTCTCAAGGCTGGGAAAGTTGTTATCTCGGATAGATATTTCTATTCATCTCTCGCCTACCAATGGGCCCGAGGTTTAGATTTGGAATGGCTTATAAATCTGAATAAGTTCGCAATTAGACCTGATTTAGTTATTCTGCTTGACTTACCTGTCAAGGAAAGCATGAAGAGGATAAATGGAAGAAAGCTTAAGTCCGAGTTCGATAAAATAGCAGAGCTACAGAAGAAGGTCAGAGAGAACTACCTCAAACTTGTTGAGATGTTCCCAGAAATGAAAATCGTAAATGCTCTTGCTTCAATTGAAGATATACACAACGACATAGTTGCTCTAGTGGAACACGAAATTTTAAGCAAAAAGGAATAGGTCAGACAGTGCCGATGTCATCATCAATCAGACCGGTAAACGCACATCATCCCAAAGCTTTTAATTCTCTTTTCTTTAAAAACTCTTAGCCAATGATGAGCGTTAGCCACTCTGAACGGTGAAGAAAAGAGGGTTAGCTGAGGCCGTTTAAATTAAAAAGAAGGAAAAATCACTCAGCAAATGTGAGAATCTTCAAATCAATAGGCCTTCTAACTACATTTGCCTTTCTTGCCCCAATGAGATATTTAACGCCTTTCTCACTAACAATATCGATTAACCTCTGTGTTATTATCCCATTAAAGATTATAGCATATACTCCTTCCTTGTCATTTAGTGAGCTAAGTAAGTCTCTAACTGGGATCTCTGCAATGACATTCTTGTTTTCATCTAGGAGGATTGCTGTTGAGTTGTTTTTCACTTTTTCAATGAAGTCTTTAAACTTCTCCAGCTCAGCTGATTTCGGTGTCTGAATTGGCTTTATGTACTTTTCCTCCTTCTTTACTTCGACTTTCACTTCCCTTGGCTCTTCCTTAGCAACTACTACTGGTCTCTCAACTTTTGGCTCCTCTTTCTTCACTTCCTCAACCCTTTCTTTTTCCCTCTCCTTTTCCCTGATTAAATCATAGAAGCTCTTACCTTTGTAGAACAGCTCATTTATAACCTGCTCTGCTGGAACCTTGCTCCTTAAAGCCTTTATTATTTCCTTCTTTGTAAGTTCCTCAACTTCCTTTCCTTCTGGAGCTCTTGCTACATAATCAATGTCAGCAACTTGTAGCAACTCTTTAAGGATAAGCTCTCCGCCTCTGTCTCCGTCTGTGAATGCTGTTACAATTCTTTCCTTGCTCAATCTGATGATAGTCTCTGGGACTGAAGTTCCCTCAACGGCTATGGCGTTCTTTATTCCATGCTTGAGAAGGTTAAGCACATCGGCTCTTCCTTCAACCACGATAATTGAATCTGAGAACGGCACGTGAGGTCCAGCGGGTAATTTCTCTGGACCATATTCAATGAGCTCCTTTGCTCTGACTGCCTTTTTGACTTCTTCAGTGAGCTCTTGGCTCTCTGGAATTTCCTCCTCCATAAGTGTCTCAAGTATCTCTTTAGCTCTCTCAATAATGTATTTCCTCTTTGTTGCCCTGACGTCCTCGATTTTGATTACTTTAATCCTCGCTTCACATGGTCCAACTCTGTCTATTGTTTCCAGAGCAGCTGCTAGAATTGCTGTCTCTACTCTATCAAGGCTTGATGGCACTGTAATTGTTCCATACGTTTTTCCAGCCTTTGTGTGAACCTCAACTTTTATTCTTCCAATTCTACCAGTCTTTTGGAGCTCTCTTAAATCTAAATCGTCTCCGAGTAAGCCTTCGGTTTGACCAAAAATAGCACCAACAACATCAGGTCTTTCAACAACGCCGTTTGCCTCAAATTCAGCGTAGATTACATATTTAGTTGTTCCAAAATCATCCTTTGCTGACATGTTCCCACCTTCTTTTCTTTTTTCAAACTTTTGCTTTTCCGATAAAATGTGTTGGAGCACTGTCCTCTTTCTTTTCAAGGAAATCCCCTCCTCAAGGGGGTCAGAAACGGAGATGGACTTTTAGGTAAAGCCCGTACAGATCTTCAATGCCCTTAATGTCCTTTTTTGCAATCATTTTGAGCTCTTTTCTAGTCTCTGTATCTACTCTGCATTTATAGCCTTCCAAATATTGAGTCAGCTTTTTCGCCAACTCTTCACCTTTTCTGTCCAAATCAGTTAATATCATGACCTCATGATACTGTGAAGCAATTAAAGCCACTTCTGAGAGCGGTAAGCGTGAGAGCCTTATTATCTCCGCTCTGACCCCCAACTTTCTTAAAGCCACCTCGTCTCGCAAACCCTCTACGATGATAGCACCATCAAACTCTCGCAATTTATCTATCAGCAGTTCAAATCTTTTATAGTTTTCGGCATACATTTTGCCGTCGTGTTGATGAGAAGTTTATGAGGTTATAAATTTTTGGGAAGAGAATTTGACATAAATATGACAATTTTACTCAGCAAACTTCCTTAACTTTCCCAACGTAGCTCATAGGCTCTTCATAAAATTCCTCAATCAATCTTTGCAGTTTTTTGGAAAGCTGAATCTGAATGCCCCATGAACCTTCAATGTAGCCTTTAGCGGCCATTCTGCCCAAAAACTTTTTCATCTCCTCGCTTAATGGTGAAGGTTTACATCTAGCCCAAGGGGTTCCCGGTAGGGGCATGAAGTAGTGAGCTCTAACTTTTCCACCCTTATGCATAATCCACTTCATTAGCTCAATGCTTTTTCTTTGACTCTCTTCGCTTTCATTTGGCAAGCCGACAATGAAATCAACAACCGGCTCAATGCCGTATTCAACCATATATTCAACAGCTTCCATCACATGGCGAACTGTATGTAAGCGGTGCATAGCCTTAAGCATGGCATCATCTCCGCTCTGCGCTCCAATAGCCAGCCTTCTGTTATCTGCATATTTTATGAGAAGCTCAAGAGTCTCTGGCTTTACAAATTCTGGTCTCACTTCACTCGGAAACGTTCCGTAAAACAAGCGTCGCCCTTCTTTTCTTAACGGTTGCAGAGCTTTTAGAAGGGCTTCAAGTTTATCAAGTTTTAAAATTGCTCCTGGACTTCCGTAGGCAAAGGCGTTTGGAGTGATGTAACGCATATCCTTCATTCTTCTTGAATACCTCACAATCTGATCTATCGGTCTGTGCCTCATGCGAAAACCTTTGACGTAAGGTGTCTGGCAGTAATAACAACCAAAAGGACAGCCCCTGCTTATCTCAATGGGTGCAATTAAAAGAGAACTCTCTGCAAAAGGAGGGAATTTAGTAAAGTCATCAACTTTAGCAAAGCCCGTAAACACAAATTCTCCATTCAAATAGAATGCCAGACCGCGAATAGACAATAGCTCCTTTGTAATTTTAAATTTGGTTCGTTTTAGAGTTGTCAAAAGCTGATAGATAACTTCTTCCCCTTCTCCAATTACAGCAATATCAAAGCCTAAAACATTCAAAGTGTGCTTTGGCATTGCAGTTGGGTGATAACCACCAGCAACTAAGAGAGGATTAAATTTCTCTCTCAGGATTTTAACCTCATCCCCAACTTCCCAAATTTCCTCAGTGAAGAATGAATATAGAACAACTTTAGGCTTTGCTTTGAGGATTTCGTTGAAGTCCTTAGTTATTAAAAGCTCACCAATGTCAAATCCTTGACTCTCTAATGCTCCGAGAAGGTGAACAAAGGCATTGTGGTTCCTTTTTGTCATACGGATTGCTATTTCATGCATGGTAAAAACTTTCAGAATAGATTTTTAAAAATTGCCCAAAAATCAAAATAAAAAAGCTAAGAAGCAGAGGATAATACCCTCAAGCCTTGATAGCGAGCTTGATGTCCTCGGCCTTGACTGTCTTTCTGCCAGCGTGTCTGGCAAACTCGACAGCCTTCTTTGAAAGCTCAATTGCGTACTCCTCGAGGTACTCAGCGAGAACCTTGGCTGCCTCTTCGCTGACTCTCTCAGCACCAGCCTTTCTAATCAATCTGTCAATTGGAGCAATTGGCAACTCAGCCATTCACAACACCTCCTTAAAGGGTTTTTCAATATTCTTTTTGCGTTTAAAGATATATAAACCTTTCGGTAAATAAAGCACTCTCACGGCTTTTAATCAGCTGTACGCTAATATATCCCATGTAAATGCCTAATTGAAAATTTTTAGGTATGTTGAGTTTGATAGGTTTTCATATATAGACAATCAGCGAAATAAAAGGCACCACCCGGGTAGGGGCTCCTATTTTGATACAGAGGTATGTAGGGGTGTATATTTTTCAGCTCTCATTCTTCCGAGATTGCATACAACTGCCGGCATTATATCAGAAAGAAAGGTTATTTTTGAGCATCTTCTAACAAAATCTAGAAATAAAGCAACACGCAAATGTTTTGAGAAAAATCAGCATCTTTTAGCTAGGGGGTGAGGAGAGCATAGTTTTCCAGTAGCCTAGAGAGTAAGGAGGGGTCGTGGGGGATGTAATTTTTCAAACTTTGGAAAGTTTGATCAAAATGTGCTAAGCTCTTTAAAGGGCTGAAAAGGGTTGTTTATCTTTTTAGGATTGTCAATGTAATTAGATTCTTAATTAGGAACAGTTCTTAAGGTGTTTTCTGTTCCTTTTGCGTTTTTAAGTGCCTTTAGAGTGAAACCTTAGAAGAATTGTCAATTGGTTAAGAATCCACTCGAATAGTGACATTTAGAGAAGGATAAACGGACTTTGATCAAACTTTGTCTTCGCAAAGTTTGTTGGCGGGCCCGGCGGGATTCGAACCCGCGACCTTCGGCTCCGAAGGCCGACGCCCTATCCACTAGGCCACGGGCCCACAAAAAGATTTTAATTTGAGCTTTACATAAAGCTTACGGTGATTAAATGATACTGCCAGATTGGAAAATCAGAAAAGAAATTCTAATTGAACCGTTCAGCGAGGAATCCCTTCAGCCCGCAGGGTATGACCTAAGAGTCGGCAAGGAAGCCATGGTCAATGGAAAGTTCATTGATGTCGAAAAAGAAGGAAAAGTCATTATTCCACCCAAAGGATACGCTCTAATTCTAACTCTGGAGAGAATTAAGCTGCCAGATGATATTATGGGTGAGATGAGACTGAGAAGCTCCCTGGCTAGAGAAGGACTCATTGGAAGCTTTGCATGGGTAGATCCGGGCTGGGATGGAAATTTAACGCTGGGAATTTTTAACGGCTCAAACGAAGAAATTGAGCTTGAATACAGCGAGAGATTCGTCCAAATAGTGTTTCACCGATTGGAGGCACCAACATCAAGGCCCTACAGAGGGAACTATCAAGGAAGCCAGCATCTAGCACTATCAAAGAGAAGAAGGAAACTCTGATTCTTTTTCCTTATAATCCCTATAGAGGAGCGAATATACAGCAACGAATCCCAGAACAACAATGGCAGTGTTTAATGTTCCCCAACTATTGGAATTAAAGAGCTAACTGCAGATGAGACGAGAGAGTAAAGAAGTCCCAGAATTAAGCTCTTTTTGAAAGTTTTCTTATAGAGTCCAAAGATTTCAACTACTGCAAAACTTTTTTCTACAATTGCCGGCGGCAGAAGAAAGACCAATGGGGATACTAAAACAGCAACTGAAATAGCATAAGTGAGAACAAACCATAAAGAACGTACAATTAAAATAGGAGCAAAGAGAACAAAGATAACTGCCATAAGAATCATATAGTTCACAAAAGTTACTGGCAACTTTTTTGCTCCAAAAAACAGTGCTTTAGAAATGTTCCGCTCCTTCACTACAAAATAAGCAACTACCTCAACTCCCCACAGCATGAACACCATAATTATGATAGCCACGAATATTGACACTATCAAAAATTGTCCCCAATTCAAGATAGAAGTCTCTGAGAGCCTTATTGGAACAAAAGACCACCCTATAAAGAAATGCTCAAGGACATAAATTCCATAGAGAATATTAACCAGCAAGGGGACAATGAATGGAATCAAGAGCTTAGGATTCGAGAGAACTAAGTTAAACCCCTCTGAAAGATATTCATCAATGCCTTTTTCTTCCTCCTTTTGAATATCTGGAGGCAGAACTTCATTCATAGTAGTCCCTATGAGAAAATTCACTTTAAGGAGATAAGTTTTATGCTGAAGAGAAAATTTGAAATGAAGGAATAGAATGAAGGAAAAAGAGAGACTTCAGCCGAAGAGAGCTCCAAGTCCAGCGAGAGCCTCTTCCTCGCTTACTTCCTCTTCTTCCTCTTCCTCTTCTTCCTGAGCTGGTGCTTCTTCAGCAGCAGCCGGTGCAGCAGCCGGTGCAGCAGCAACTGCAACTGGCATTGCGGCCTTTTCAATGACCTCGTCGATGTTAACTCCCTCAAGTGCAGCAACCAATGCCTTGATTCTTGCCTCGTCTGGGGTAACTCCAGCAGCCTCCAACACAGCCTTAAGGTTCTCCTCAGTTATCTCCTTTCCAGCGGCGTGTAACAATAAAGCAGCGTATACATACTCCATCTCCTTACACCTCCAAATTAGCTTTAGTTTTCAATTATTAGATGCGCGTCAACCAAACAATGCCCCCAATCCAGCGAGGGCCTCTTCCTCAGATGGCTCTTCCTCTTCTTCCTCCTCAACCTCTTCAACTTTCTCCTCTTCTGGCTGAGGTTGAGCGGCAACTGCTAATTGAGCTTGTTGGTTTAAAAGCTCTTTGGTTTTCTCATCAAGCAACTCCTCTGGCAACTGCTGTGCTATGAGCAAAGCAACTCTGAATGCCTTGCCAAATATGTCTCCAGCAGTTTCTTTTGTGATGTATCCAGCCTCCACAGCAACGCTCTTTGCGTTGAGGAATGCTTTTTGGATAATTGCCTCGATTGTCTGGGCTGTTGGATATGCTATGTTAACTGACAAGTTGAATGCATGCATGTAAGCCTGTTGGAGCATGTTTATGTATTCTTCCTCATCAATTGCAAGGACTTCTGGTGTGTATATAATTCCATCCTCATAAGCTGCCAACAAGTTAAGACCGACTTCAAGAGGTTCAATGCCAAGCTTGTTAAGGATGTTTGCCAATTGTGGGGTAATAATCTCCCCAGCCTTTAAAACAACTGTGTCCTTTTGGATTGTAACCTTACCTCTCTCAATCCTGGCTGGAATTCCTAAAGCCTGCATCTCACCGACAACTGGACCTGGTGACAGTGGAGTTGGACCAGCTGGAACAACAACATCTCTCGGAACTGGAACGCCGGGCTTGGCAGGAGCTGGAGTTTTGCTCTCCTCAAGGAGCTTGTAGAGCTTGAATGGGTTCATATCAGTTGCGAGGATTGCAGCTCCGCCTTGAATGTAATCAGCGAGCTTCTCCAACTCTGGCTTTCCAAGTTCTTTTGCTGCTTTCTTGATTGCAAGCTCGATGAGTGTGTTTCTTGAGACTCTAAGCAACGCTTTTCCTCTAAGCTTTTCTCTCATCTTTGAGATAGGATAAGCTGGCACTCCGGCGACGTCGACCAATGCTACTACTGGGTGACTCTTGATAATCTCAGCAAGCCTTTCTACTTCCTTCTTCTTCCATTCAGCGACGTGAGCCATTTACCTCACCCCTCCACCTTTACAGCTGGACCCATTGTTGTCTTAACGTACACTGACTTGACTTGGTTCTCTCCTCTCTCAAGCTTACCAATGATTGCATTGAGGACTGTTTCAATGTTCTCTGCCAATTCCTCGTCGCTCATCTTTTCAGTTCCAACAGGTGCATGAACGACTGGATTGTTCTTGAGTTGTATTCTTACAGTCTTCTTGAGCTTGTTAACAATTGGCTCTAAGTTTGTCATTGTTGGTGGAACAACCACTGGCATCTTGTTTCTTGGACCTAAGTACCTACCCAAATATCTACCAATCTTTGGCATCAATGGTGCTGCAGCAATGAAGAAGTCGTACTTCTTAGCCAGCTTTCTTGCTTCCCTTGGACTCTTAGCTATCTCCTCGAGCTGCTCACCACTAATAACATCAAGCCCGAGCTTTTTAGCCGCCTCAGCAACGGCACCATCAGCGATGACCGCGATCTTCACGTCCTTCCCTCTACCGTGCGGCAGAACAACCTCAAGCTTAAACCTATTCTCAGGCTTCCTAAGATCAACATCCTTGAGGTTTACTGCCACTTCGACGGTCTGTGTGAAGTTACGCGGCTTAGCCCGGGCTTTAGCCTCCTTCACCGCTTCCACGATTTTTTGCCTGTCAAAGGCCATTTTTCTGACCTCCAATCTTTTTTATTTAAACTAAATTGAAAAATCAAAATTTCGTAAAAAGAGGAGCTTTTAAACTTTTCTCCTAAATCAGCTCTCCTCAGCCTTTGCAAATATCTCGTCGTAAACTCCCTCATCAATCTCCTTCTGCACAACCCTTGGGTCTTTGCCCTCAACTGTAACTCCCATGCTTAAAGCTGTTCCTATCACTTCTTTTGCCGCTGCTTTGAGGTCTGCGGCAAGCATTTGTTGCTTCTTAGCCTTTGCTATCTTTATAACTTGCTCCATTGTCAAGTTACCAACAATGTTTCTCCCTGGTTCACCTGAACCTTTTTCAAGTCCAAGCTCCTTCTTAATAAGCTGGCTAACTGGTGGTGTACCGACTTCAATCTCAAACTGCTTTGTCACTGGATCAACGATAATCTTCACCGGCACTTGCATTCCTGCAAAGTCCTTTGTTGCCTCATTTATTTTGTCAACGACAAGCTTAACGTTTAATCCAAGTGGACCAATAGCTGGACCGAGTGGAGGACCGGGAGTAGCTTTACCACCCTCAACTAACACCTCAACAACTTGCTTTGGCATTCTCTTCACCCCTTTACTCCTTTGACCGTTTGCTTATAAGTCTAACGTATTCACCTCTAACTGTAACGGGGATTGGAACTATTGCACCGATGAGCTCAACGACAATTTCATCCTTTGCTTCATCAACCCTAACGACCTTAGCTTTTTCTCCTTTGAATGGGCCAGCAATGAGCTCAACTATGTCTCCCGGCTCGAAGCCACTGACAGCTGGCTTCTCCTCAAGGAAATGCTCAATCTCGCTGAACGAAACGTCTCCCGGGAGAGTTCCTCTTGCATGTCTTATTCCTCTTATGGCCTCATCAACTGCACTCTTGCTAGGTGCTTCAATAAAAATGTATCCCTTAACCTTCGAAGGAGTTAATATGGCATAAATTGGCAGATTGTATGTTTTTGCTTTGCTGTAAACTAACCTAGCTGTTGTTTCTTCCTGACCTACTGTAACCCTTACTGCAAATATTTTGCTGTCACTCATCTTTACCACCAAAAAGGTCATTGACCTGTTATCAAGGTACCTATAATACGGATAACCATCCCAATTAAGCCAATTAGTATTATTCCAAGGCCAGTAATCTTTGCAGCCATCTTATACTCTTTGCCGCTCGGTTTTTTTGTGACTAATAAAACCCTTTTGGTCTCTGATAAGAAGTTTTTAAGCTTTTCCATGTATCCCTCTGCTGGCACATCTAACACCTCGCTGGTTTGTTAATCTTAGGTGGGAGTTAAGGTTTTAAAAGTTTAGGGTGGAGCTTAGGATATAGGATAAAAAGAGAGTTCAAAGCTCCTCTAAATCAAGGTGAATAACTTTCTTTTCACTTTCCTCAAATGAATACGTTGGTTCTTCTTCTGAAACAGCATACGGAGAACTTACACCAGTAACAACAACCATAACTCTTATGGTCTTGCCAAGTTCCTCATCAAGCTGGATTCCCCAGATTACTTGTGCCTCTGGATCAAGCTTGCTTGTAACAAGCTCAATTATCTGCTGTGCCTCTTCAAGCTTAACGTCGCTTCCAGAGATGCTTATCAATGCCCCCTTAGCACCGCTGATATCAACATCGAGTAACGGACTGTTCAAAGCTTGTGTCGCAGCTTCAAGGGCTCTCTTCTCGCTGTCGCTTTCTCCAATACCTATCATAGCGACACCGCCATCCTTCATGACTGCTCTGACGTCGTTGAAGTCAAGGTTAACCAGGCCTGGCTTGGTGATGAGTTCTGTGATGCCCTTAACGGCCTGGACGAGGATTTCATCAGCGACTTTAAATGCTAAGTGAATTGGTAAGTTAGGAGCTACTTCCATGAGCTTGTCATTTGGTATAACTATGACAGTGTCGCTGTTCTTCCTGAGTCTCTCAAGACCGTATTCGGCGTTCTTGATTCTTCTAATGCCCTCAACTGTGAATGGTAGCGTGACGACAGAAACTGTTAGAGCACCCATCTTCTTTGCCAGTTCAGCAACTACTGGGGCTGCACCGGTTCCAGTTCCACCACCAAGACCGCATGTGATAAAAACCATATCTGCTCCTTCGAGAGCATCTCTAATATCTCGTTCACTTTCTTTTGCTGCTTCTTCACCAATTTTAGGGTTGTTTCCAGCACCCAATCCTCTAGTTAGTTCCTTTCCTATGAGTATCTTTTTGTGGGCTTTAACTTTGAGCAAATCTTGAGCATCAGTGTTGATTGCAATGACCCTAGCACCTTGGATACCAACTTCCATCATTCTGTTGATTGTATTACAACCAGCACCGCCGACACCAACGACATAGATTTTTGCCTGTATCTGCTCCAAAATTCTTCTAAGCTCCTCATCGATATCTGTCTGAGGAGCCTGCACTTCATTTACCTTGCTTACTTCCTGGGAAGTTCTTTCTATCGCATTTTCAATTAACTTTAGCATTTTTTCACCCTCCGGGGAAACAATTTAACACCTAGTAAATCCTTTAGTTTAAAACAATATATAAATTTTAGCTAAGTTCCACAGTCCGCTTTTAAATTTTAAGTGGAATGCTATAAAGGTTTCTGCTGGATCAATCCTTAATAAACTCCAATCCAAGTTCCTCCGCTAAAGATTTGGCCAACTGTCTAGTTTCTCCTTTGCTGCCTTTCCAATCTACGTATATTGCCTCAACCTTTTCAGCTGTTCTCTCAATAGCCTTTAGAAGCATATCTCTGGAGATTGGATGAGCATACTTTGCTGCAATGTGGGAGAAAGCTATGTCAGAATTCAGCGCAACTTTTGTCTGCTTTGGAGCATAATGCCCCCCACCAATTCCAATAGCAACTTTAAAATTAGCCCTTTGATAATTGCCTATGACATACATTATCGTCTCTGCCAAAATTTCCCCGGCCCTATCATTTACCCATTCTTCCTCGCTTGAGCCAATTTCAATGAAAAGTGAAGGAACATCAAGCTTACTCGGTCCGTGATGTGTAGCCTCATAACAAACCGTCCAGCCCAAATCATTCAACTCATTCATCTTCATCAACGCTAATTTCATCGCACTTGGCTGAGCTATCGCTAGGCTGTTATCTTTTCCGCCATACATAGCTTTTCCCCAGTTTCCAGTAACGTGAGTAGTTAAAGCCGGCAATTTTTGTTTGCTCGAATGTCTTGAAGCAAAGATAATAAGTTCTGGCTTAACCTTCAGCTGTTTTTCAATCTCTTTGTCTAGATAATCATAATATATCATCTCTTGATTTGTTGTGAGGATCCAAATGTCTCCATTTTTATATACCGTGTTGCCATCAAATTTTAAATCGCTCTTCTCAAATCCAAAGTTTTCAATTAATTTTTGCTTTATATTCATCGAAGCTAAATCAACTTTAGTCGTCATTATGATCTTCACTTTAACACCTCCAAAAAACTGCAAATATTTGGATATTAAAGGTTTTTGTGGGCACCCATAATGTTAAAGGAGAGGCTGCCCAACTATGTTTATGCTATGTTTATATTTGTAAAGTTTATCTAGCTAATGAGCTAGGTATTTTTGAAATGTTCAGCAAATTCTTAGAATAAAATGTCCAAATTTGTAAAATTTTTTCGTTATATTCAATCTCAAACTTGAAATTTGTAATGTTTTACAAGCTTGTAAACGCAAAATATATAATACTACAGACATCCACTAACATCTGTAAACTCACCTCAATGATGTAAGATGTACAACGATGATCTGAGAGGTACTAACGCCCACATATGGGCACAGAGGTGGTATGTATGGAAAAGCAGATGGAGAGTGCTATTTCAACATTTAATGTTGAAGAGTCCCCTTGGGGATTAAAGCAAGGAGTTAAGCATGAAGATTTTCTAAAGATATTTGAACCTCTTCCCGAAGTTAAGGAAATCCTGCTCACCAGTGAAACACTTGAAGAGGCAAGAGAAAGACTCAGGAAGTTTGCTGAAGATTTGCTGTGGAAGTATAAGAACGGTGAAATCAAAGTTGATGCCATAGACAGATGGCTTGCCATTGAAGCAATAAATGTGTTCTTAAACATAATCTCCGAATATGGTGAAAAAGCCGCTGGATTCTCAACCCTTGAATACCTCTGGAAGGCAACAAAAGGAGATGAGAGAGTTCTAAGCATAATCACAGAAGGCTTTGTGGAGGAGTTTAAGCATCTCTTCAAAGCTATGGCTGGTGTAACTGGATACTCAAAAGGCTGGCTTGGACCAAAGTTAGAAGCTGCCGGAATTAAATTCGTTGACTTCAGCAAGATAAAGGGAAGAAAGGCAGCATTAATGAGGTCCGAGTATCTCGACAAAGTGTGGGAATACATTAAAGGCTACCTTAAGAAATACCCAAGCGGTCTTGATAAGCATATCATCGAAAAGAGAAAGAAGCAGAGAGAGAAGCTAATGGAATACTGGGGTATAACAGAGGACGAGTGGTTCGATTACAGATGGCAGTTCTCCCATGTATTAAAGAGAGAAAAGGGCCTTGAGACTCTTAGAGAACTAAATGAACTTGGAATCGTTAAAGTTCCAGAGGAAGATCTAAAGCAGGTGGAATTGGCAGTTAAATACCACATTCCTTGGGGCATTACCCCCTATTACCTCAATCTGTGGGACTTCGACGAGCCATACAAATATGACAGGCACGTAAGAAGACAAGTCATGCCTCCCGCATGGTATATCTCAAACATGCTCCAGCACAGGGAAGATAGGGAATACTACTTTGATTTCATGGGTGAGCACGATACTTCACCAATTGATCTCGTTACAAGGAGATACGTTACGATAGCAATTCTCAAAGCCTATGACACATGCCCACAGATATGCGTTTATTGTCAGAGAAACTGGGAAGTCCTCGAGCCATTTATGGCAGGCTCATTCCCAGGATGGGACAAAATTGAAGCAGCATTGGAATGGTTTGCAGAGCATGAATCAATGCTTGATGTCCTCATTACTGGTGGAGATCCCTTAGCTCTAAGTGACAAGATAATTGACAAAATTATGAGCAGACTTTCAGAGTTCGATCATGTTGTTAACATCAGGTGGGGAAGCAGAATCTTTGTGACAGTTCCTATGAGAATTACCGACAACTTAGCAGAAATTCTTGGAAGCTATATTGAGCCAGGAAAAAGGAATGTTTCAATTTCAACTCACGTTGAAACAGCTTATGAAGTAACACCCGAAATGGCTGAGGCAGCATACAAGATTAGGAGACAAGGAATCTACATCTACAATCAGCTAGTTTACCAGAGAAATGTTAGCAGGAGATTTGAAAATGTCGCATTGAGAATTGCACTGAGAAAAATAGGAATTGACCCATACTACACCTTCTATCCAAAGGGTAAGATTGAGCAGAAGGACTACCTCGTCCCAATTGCGAGAGTTGTTCAAGAGAGAAAAGAAGAGGCAAGATTATTGCCTGGACAGTTCAGACCAGATGAACCCGTCTTTAATGTCCCAAGAATGGGTAAGAATCACTTGAGGGCATGGCAGGACAGAGAATTAGTCGGAATAAGACCAGATGGTAGCAGGATCTATCTCATGCACCCATGGGAGAAGGGTATCAGCGAAACCAAGCTTTATACATATCCAGATGTGCCAATCAAGGAATACCTTGAATACCTTGAGAGCATTGGCGAAGACCCCAATGACTATTGGACAATCTGGTACTACTACTGAAAAATTTTCGCCCTTTCACCCTTTCATTTGTTTACTTGTATGTAAATCCTCCAAAAGAACAAAAAATATATAATGTTTAACTTTGTAAATAGTTAAGATGTCGGGGGCTTAGTCCCCTCTACTTCCATGAGGTGGCTAAAAATGAGGAAGTGGAAAGCTTTAGGTGTAGTTTTTGTTTTAGTGTTGGCTTTAGTTGCTGCCGGATGTACACAAAAAGAAGCCACAACAGGCACAGAAACACAGGCCCCGATTGTAACAAAGAACGACGAAGGAAAGTATGAGATCACCATCTATACCGGCTCTGGTCCTGGTAGCGTCTATTTTGCCATTGGTTCAATGCTTGCAAAAGTCATAAACAAGAAGAGTAATTTAATTGCCGCTAAGGCCGTTACAAGCGGTGCAAGTGTTGCCAACTGTAAGGCCATAGGAAAAGGAGAAGCTCAGGTGGCCATAGCTCAGAATGACGTTACTTGGTACGCTTGGGAAGGAAAATACCAGTTTGAGGGCAACCCAATTAAGGTTCTCAGGGGTATTGGAACGCTATACCCAGAGCCAGTCCAAATAGTCGTTAGAGCAGACAGCGACATAAAGACCCTCCAAGACTTAGCTGGTAAGAAGGTTGTCGTTGGTGCCGCTGGTAGCGGTGTTGCTGCCACCGCCGAGAGAGTCCTCAAAGCTGCTGGGGTCTGGGACAAGATTGAGCCAGTTTACCAGACCTTTGAAGAAGCAGCACAGAGCTTAGTTCTTGGTCAAGTTGATGCCGAGTTCACTGTCATTGCCTATCCAGCCCCAGCTATTGATCAAATTGCAGTCAAAGTCCCAGTTAGATTAATACCAATTCCGGATGATGTTATCAAGAAGCTTCACGATCAGGGATATCCATTCTATGTCAAGGTGATAATTCCAGCTGGTACATACAATGGAATGACCGAAGACACACAAACAATAGCAGTTAAGGCAACCCTCGTTGTTCACAAGGACCTACCAGATGAAGTTGTTTACGAGATCACCAAGATTCTTTACGAGAACATTGATGAATTAGCCAAGGCTCACCAAGTCGCAAAGCAGATTGACATGAACCACGCATTCGAGGGTCTCATGGTTCCACTCCACCCAGGAGCAATCAAGTACTATGAAGAGCACGGTATAACTGTTCCAGATGAGTTAAAGCCCAAGGAATGAAGGGGTGAAATTTTTGAAGAAACTGTTTCTTTTTTTCTTGTTATTTTTCATTCTATTTTTCCCAGCTTCCGTGATTAGGATAGAATTTAACGATAAGATATGTTACTACCCTCTTGGCTCAAATTCTACCTTAGAGATCGATTACATTCACAGTGTTTCATTAACAAAGGTTATAGATGTATATCGAGTTTCAAAAGACGGCATATACGTCCTCCAAGAAAAATGGCAAGAATTTCTGGCAGGACAGCCCACAAATTTCGATTATCGAGCTGGTAGTTTCTATGTGAAGAACTTGAACACATTTCTTGGAAAATCGTGGGAATACTGGTTTATTCCCATTAACAATGTTACTGTGAAGATTGATGGAAAAATCGTGTTTATCCAGCCCAATGAAGAAGGCATCATGAAGATTGAAGTTAGGAAAGCCCCCATTTTATTGATAATAGTCAGGAGGTGTTAAGTATGGGTGAAGAGCTTGAAAAGATTGAGAAGAAAATCGTGCTTGAAAAAACCAGAACTTTACCTCCAAAACTAGAAAACATCGTAAAAGCAGCAGCAATACTCATTGGTATCTTTGAAATCCTATTTATATTCAACTTTACTTTTTCGGTGTATTCTCTGTTTGATAAGCTGGGCATTAGAATAGAAGCTCTTAAACTTGACTTCCAAGATCAGCAGATAATGGCATTTATTCTTGGAATGATATTTGTTATAGCATTCCTCAGATATCCAATAATCAAAAAGGACAAATACCTCCAAAAAGTGCAACTCATAGACTATATCCTAATAATACTTGGACTAGCAGCGGCCTTATATAAGTTCTGGCGATGGCCCACTTACATGGTTTACTATGATGTCAATCAGACTGACGTTATATTCGGTTTCTTAGCTATAATTCTGGTATTAGAGGCTACAAGAAGAGCGATCGGATGGATTCTGCCAGCAATAGTTACAGTATTCTTGCTTTATGGAATTAAAGATGCCGGATTCAATTGGACTCGAATAGCCCAATATCTTTATCTTGATCAAGGTATCTTCGGCATTCCTTTCTATGTCATGACGATTTACGTCTTTGCATTCGTGTTCTTCGGTGCATTCTTGCTAAAAATTGGAGTGAGCGACTACATCACAGAGTTCATGATATCTATCTTTGGGCCTAGACCCGGTGGTCCAGCAAAGTCAGCAGTAATTTCAAGTGGTTTAATGGGAACAGTCAGCGGAAGCTCAGTTGCCAATGTTTTAACAACGGGAACATTCACAATTCCGCTGATGAAAAAAGCTGGTTATCCTCCAGAAATAGCCGGTGCTGTTGAGCCTGTAGCCTCAACAGGAGGTCAACTGATGCCTCCAGTTATGGGTGCAGCAGCATTCATTATGGCTCAGTTTTTAGGCGTCCCATATAACAAGCTGATTATTGCGGCAGTATTGCCAGCATTGATTTACTATTCAGGAGTTTACCTTTTCATAGATCTTGAGACAAAGCGCTTAGGTTTGAAGGGAATGCCAAGAGATCAGTTCAAGCCCGTCAGATACTTCCTAAGGAAGCTGTACATACTATTACCAATTGTTGTAATTACAGTAGCATTGGTATGGGGCATTGCACCACATATTGCTGCAGTTTCTTCATTGGGCATCGCAATCTGGGTCGCGTGGATTTCAAAGGACGAAATCCCCGGACACGAACAGCTTTATGTAGCAACAGTAGTCATCACAACTCTTTTGATGTTTACAGGGAGAGAATTCGCTAAACCCGTAGGAATAGTACTGCTGTTGCTTGGCCTAATCCTCATAATTATGGCATTTACGACTGACAAAGTGCAGTTCAATGAGAAGCTCTACATCAGCATGCTGTTCATATTCCTAATAGCTCTCGGCAAGTTCCTTTACATGAGAAAAGAGGAAATCCTTTTGATGAGCGGTGTCTTTGGAATAATATTCTCCCTTATAGTCGGATACAAATCCAAGACAGAAGGCGGTAAAGCAATGTATTCAGCAACTTACGAATCAATGATAAGCGCTGGTAAAACAAGCACAACAGTTATGCTTGCAGCAGCAAGTGCTGGTTTGATTCAAGGTGTCCTCACAATGACTGGATTGGTTACATCTCTCGGATACAAGCTTGTTGACCTAGCAGGAGGAAACCTACTGCTACTCTTAATGATGGCAATGATATTCAGCCTTATTCTCGGTATGGGTGTGCCAACAACAGCAAACTATGTCATTACATCATTAGTTGCGGCCCCAGCAGTCTTTAACGCTGTAGCAGACAATCCAATCTATGCGGCATCAGTTCCAGGTTATGCAACACCAATTGCCCTCTTAGCAGCTCACTTCTTCGTGTTCTACTTTGGAATCCTCGCTGATTTAACACCGCCCGTCGCTCTGGCAGCATATGCAGGTTCAGCATTGGCTGGCGGTGATTTCTGGAAGACAGCAACTAATTCCGTTAAGTATGCTCTAGCTGGTTATGTAGGACCGTACATATACTTCACCCATCCAGAAATGTTCCTCATCACAGTCCAGCAGTGGACTCCCGAAGTTGTACTTAGAGTGCTCTACTACTTCATAGCAACAATCCTCATCATGTACCTCTTAGCAATAGCAATCACAGGCTACTACAAGAAGCCAATAAGAAAAGAGATAAGAATTGTGCTGGGTGCATTGGGACTCATCGGAGCAACCCTTCATCCAGTTCCAATAGCTCTGGTAGTGCTTTCCCTTATTGGAATTAACTTATATGCCAGGAAGTCTTGATGCCTTTTCTCTATTTTCCTATTTCGGAGTATGATTTCTGAATCTCCCTGATAAGCAATCTTGTTGCATTCTCAATGGTTTTTCCGGTGTTTTCTGCAATGCTTTTAGTGTACTTCAACACTAGAGAAACTAATAGCAGGGCAACAAGAATCATAAACAGATACTCAATAGCCGCTTGCCCCCTCATGTTCCCACCCCCATCATGGAATTGCAGCTATCATATGCTTTGCAATAAAGCCTGCTGCAATTATTATCCCCAAAACGACAGCTGCAGTTATTATCACAAAATCAACGAGTTTAGCTATCATCCAAATCACGACTTTTTTCGTCCTCTCATCCATACTACCACCTCATAAATATCTTGAAGCCCTAATCATAACCTCAGAGTAAAGCATTATGGTGTCCTCATATTTAGTGTCTGAAGGTCCAGTATATACTAAATGCATTCTTAGGGGCAGCTCTTTTCCCTTAACTTCCTTTACCATGAACTCAGCTAACGCCTCTGCCAGCGGATCTATATCTGGATAGCCCTTGTATAGAGGCACTCTTTTCTTTACAAAGGTATTTCCAACGTAAAAGCCGATTATCTGGCTGAATCGAAGTGATAGGAATCCATGAGACAGCTTCAGAGTTTCTGAAAGCACTTTCATCCAGAAGTTTTTGTCAACTCCCTTATTAGCTTTTTCAAATTTACCACTCTCATAAGCATTTGTTCTAATATACAAAGACATGGAGTGTATGTTGTTTCCAGCGTAATGTACATTTTTTCTGGAGTGGCTGTTAAAATCTCCTTAATGATATCAGCAACTGTCTCAAGATCTCTCATCGTTGTAGACCTTTCTTCCAATGTAGATGTTGAAGACCTCTGCTTGTGCCAAAGAGGCCATTTGAATGTCGTGCTTTAAAGAGGAGACAACTTTCTCTTGCATTTTTGGTAATCGATTAATCAAACCATATGAAGGAGCATGTGCAGTTATCGTAGTAAAAGCTTCTTTAGCAATATACGCATAATCTCTAAAGTAATCTTCTTCCTTTCTATTGAAAGCAGCAGGAGGAATTTCCGTAAGTCTCATTCCAAGTGTCGCTGCCTTAAAAAGATTTGAAATCGCATTGTACGTTCCCCAGTCGAAAAGTATCATAAAATCCACCCAAGTTTTTAATTACCAAAATATACTAAAACTTAGGAATTTATAAGGCTTATGCTTCACATAGTGTCTAGCAGAGGTTAAAAATGAAAATGATCAGTAGAGCATGACTTCAAAGCCAAGCTCACTTAGTAGGTCTGCCAGCTCCTCACTGTCCACGTAAACTAAAAGATGATGATTTCCTAATGTGCCATCAATAAAGTCTTTTGCATCCTCAATCTTGAGCTTAAGCTGGGTTCTGCATCTCTGCTCGCTCCTCTCCCTTTCAGCTACCGTAACACTAGCCACAACAGCTTTTCTTCCCCTTATCTTGAGGAGAGACGCTTTTTTCCTGGGAAGATCAACCTCGACGCCAACCCCCATACCGCTCTCAAAGTGAGACCTTAGGATATAGCCCGCAATTAAGGGAGCGGTGCAGTGGGCCAGAATTATATAATCCTCACCATAATCAGCTATATTGCCCATGAAAGCCGGTTTATTGAAGAATTTCCTCACTATTGTCATGCCAAGTAGAGAATTGAGCTCTCCTTCGCAAGCTGCTGGTATTCCTTCGGCATTGAACATTGCTAGGGCTAAGCATGGTGTTGCCTTAATCTTCCCAATTAGATCAAAGCAGCCTATTGTAAATCCATCAAGCTTGTAATCTTCGATAATTCTTTTCAGTGCAACATAAATTCTGCCAGCCTTTACAAGGTCTTCTCTGTTAGGCTCTTTAATTTCTCTCGCTTTTGCAACAATATTCTCAACAGCTTTCCACCCTTCAGCTTCTGTTGTGGCTTCGTAATACTCATAGAACTTCTTCAAGCTTATATGGACATAAGGCAGCTCAAACTTCTCGTTGATGAGCCATGGGGAAATTCTGCCAATTAAACCGAGTCTCAAGTTTAGGAACTTATCAAGTATTTCCTTCATGTCCTCATAGCCAAGGAGAGCAGCTTTAAGCTCTTCATAGCTTGTAACTAGTGTTGAAGGTATAAGCCTGTCCCTGAGATACTCCCTAATCTCTACGGCAGCTGCTATTGAGTTGTTAAAAGAATCACCAAAGAGAATTACTGGCTTTCTGTAGATTGCAAACTCCTTTAGTGGATTCTCAGTTCCACCAGTTAATGGGTATAACACAATTGCATCAACCTTATTGAAGTCTATTTCCTCCTTAAGGTCTTTGAACTCTTTTTTTGTCGAAATAAATGCCCCACCAACAACTTCAAACTCCTCAGAAAGCTTTGTTAAAAACTGCGACGCTTTTTTCTCAAACTTTTTTGGATCTGCGATTTCGCTAACCCCAAAGACAACTCCAACTTTCATTTTATCACCTAAGGATTTTAAACCAAAAAGGACTAAATAAACTTGTGGTTGCAATGATTCGCTTTGTCCTTGATACGAGTATCTTTGTCAATCCAGACGTGAGGGCAAAATTCGGCAAAACACCAACTGAAGCCATGAAGAAGTTTTTGGAATATGCTGAAAAGCTGTTTGGTAAGGTGGAATTTTATATGTCCCCCGGAATTTATAGAGAGATTATGCACTTCGTTGATGAGAGCGAGGTTTCCCCCGATGTTGAGCTTTACATAATAAAAAAGCCCCCAAACGTTCACGATATTAAAATCCCAGCTTTTGTTGTTTATGAGCTGATTGAAGATATACGGAGGAGGATTGATAAAGGGTTGAGAGTTGCGGAGAAAGCTGTTAGGGAGAGTGTTCTCGATACAGATAATGTAGATAAGATTATCCAAAAGCTCCGTAGAAACTACAGGAAGGCTCTAAGAGAGGGAATAGTTGACAGCAAAGAGGATTTTGAGCTGATTTTACTAGCTAAAGAGCTCGATGCAATAATAGTTTCAGCCGATGTTGGGATTTTAACGTGGGCTGAGAAGATGGGGATTAAGTGGGTGGATGCCGCTAAGTTCAAAGAAGTATTGGATGAGCTTGTGGAGAAGGTTGGGAGAAGTTAAGAAGATCAGAAATTTTTTCCTTATCCCCTCACTATTAGTCAACAAAAGCATGCCCATTCCAAAGCTCCCTAATATCTTTTGTCGCATCGTCATAAACTCTCTTAAATGTAATCTTCCAGTAGCCGTTGCCAAGCTCTTCAATGTCATCAATGTGAATGTTAAGCCCCATCCTCTCAAAGTGCGATACCATCTTGTATGCAGTCTCAATCCTCTTTACTCTAACTGTAAATATCTCAGCAATCATCTCTCCCGCAGCAACATCCCATATTGACTCCACAAAGGGCTGGAGAAGGGCTTTTCCAAGGGCTTTTGCATACTTCTCAAAATCCTCTCCCCTCACGCGCTTCTCAGCGATATAAAACGCTAGCCTCTTTATACGCTGCATGAAGTAGCCGTGAGGTAGATCAAAGAAAATTCTCGAGCCAATTCCTATGTCGTTGACATTTGCATAGGGCGTTACATACTTCACGATTTTTCTCATGTCAGGGCTTTTCATCACTATCCCTTCCCGCCCTTCTTTGCTGAGCCTCTCAATCAGCTCATAAAGCTCATCAATCTTTTCATAGCTATAGAGACCAAAGACTTCAACGCTCTGAATGCCATATTCTTCAGCCAGCTTCAACCTTTCCTCAACTGGTAAACTTCTTCCAGTTCTCTTCTCCTGGATATCGAAGAGGAAAAACCGAATGTCTTCTCTAACGTAGGGAGGTCCTTCAACTAAATATGGGCTCTCTGGACCCGCCATCTCACCGCAGAGAACTAAATTAGGATAATCCCTAAAGAATTGTTCGTTTATAAAGTCCTCAATCCTTTCAGTAGTGAAGGGACAAATGAAGCCACCTCTCGTTAAAGCCAAAATCTTCTCCCCAACCTTAGCAACTCTAACGTTGTAGCCGTCAACTTTCTCCTCTACATAAAACGGCTTGTTTTTGAAAATTCGTCTTATACCATTCTTTAAATGAACAACTCTCTTTATGTGGGGAAATCCAAGAACAATGTCAGATTCGTTAAAGACAACCGTTCCTCTTCTTAGACCTTTGGCTGAGTCTTTAAACCTAAGATATCGTAAACCCTCAAATTCATCCTCAATTATGCCACCTTTCATTTCGAGCGTCTCTATTCTCTCTTCATCAAGTCCAAGCTTGAGGAGAATATGTTTGAAGTACGAGCTTACCATTTCCATCCCACAATAAAGTTAGGGATATGGGAGTATATAGATTTTTGGAATATCAGCATTGGGGGAAATTTCATCATAACTCAGGTGGCCCCGTATTCATCATTCAATAGAACCTTTAGCATTGGATTAATAAATTTTGATGCAAAAATTAATTTCAGGTGAATGGTGTGAAGAGAGTTATTCTATTTAATGATTTAAAGAAAATCGGAGACGACAGAGTTACAGCAATAGGAATAGGTACGTGGGGAATAGGTGGAAAAGAGAGAGCAGATTATTCGAGAGATAGAGAGAGCACCGAAGTTTTACGCTACGGTCTGGATTTGGGCATTAACCTAATTGACACTGCCGAATTCTATGGTGCTGGACACAGCGAAGAAATAGTTGGAGAGGCCATTAAGGAATATGAGAGGGAAGGCATTTTCATAATCAGTAAAGTTTGGCCCACCAATTTTGGCTATGAAAAAGCAAAGAAAGCTGCTCAGAACAGCGTAAAAAGACTTGGAACCTATATTGACCTCTATTTACTTCATTGGCCAATTGGGGATTTTGAGAGAATTAAAAAAACACTTTGGGCATTGGAGGATTTGGTTGATGAAGGGTTTATACGCTACATTGGTGTCAGCAACTTTGATTTAGAGCTCTTAAAGAGAAGTCAAGACGCTATGAGAAAGTACGAGATAGTGGCAAATGAAGTGAAGTACTCACTAATGGATAGGTGGGTTGAAAAGACAGGACTTCTCGAATACATGAGAAAAGAAAAAATAGCTCTGATAGCACATACGCCTTTGGAGAAGGGAAGGTTAGCATATAACCAATGCTTAGCCAAGATAGGAGAGAAATACAACAAAACGGCTGCTCAAGTTGCACTGAACTATTTAATTTGGCACGAAAACGTAATTGCAATCCCAAAGGCCAGCAATAAGGAACATCTAAGGGAGAACTTCGGTGCCATGGGCTGGCGTTTAAGCGAAGAAGATTTAAAGAAAGCGAAAGAGTGTGTTTAGCTTTTCAAGAATGCCTCCACTAAGTTCCTCGTCTCCTTCAAGGCATCGAGCGGAATCCCCTTAGGTAAGCCTCCAATTTCTCCTTTTACATCTTTCAGTACTCCTTCTCCAGCGCCAAGGAACATTCCTTCGCTGACAATTCCTCTGAAGTTTGCTGGTGGCAACAAAGCAACAGCCACTCTGTTCCCTTCTTTAACTGTCAAATCATTCGTAACAACTGTTATTGCTCTATCACCAATGTTTACATTACAAACCAAAAGTCTGTCAGCATTTGGATGCTTTCCAACGCTCATGACCTCACCGACTTTTATATCCACAGCAATTACTGGATCATTGATTTTCCCTAAAGCTAATCTCTTGTCTAGGTTTAGTATTGTGTTGAGGAAAAATCTAACTTTAGCAACTGCTTCCTCCACTTTCTCTTTTTCACTCTTGTCAGCCAAGCTTAAGAACTTGTGGTGCCAGTCTTCACCGCCAAGTGCCTCAATTATCCCCTGAGCTTTCTCTTTAAGGGCCTTCATTTGTGGAGTATCAATGAGCTCCTTGGGGTCGAGGTATGAGTATCTCATGGCTTGTAGCTCAGGAAGCATTTCTTTGGCTAACTTTATCGCCTTCTTCTTGTCCCATCTGCCTTTAAATTTGGCATGTTCAATTGTCTTTAAGAACAGCTCGACAGCTTTTTCTGCGACAAGTAAACGATAATCCTTACTCGTGTCCCACATCTTCTTCACCTTTCAGAGCTTTTAGGACTTTGTTCTTAACGATTTCGTTTTGAATGCCCTCAGCTATTGAAATGGCTTTCTCCACTTTTCCAAAGCGGGCATATGCTAAAGCAATATTGCCCAAAACTCCCGAAGCCCTCTCTTTATCCTCAATAACCCCCGCTATTGTAAGGGCTTCATCTAAACGGCCGAGTTTCATGAACTTGTAGGCTATCCCCACGAGTTCTAAATCGCTTGGCTTAATTTTTCCTATGAGTATCATATCAAAGACATCTGCCAAGAGAATCTTAGCCAAATCCTCTCTTTCATGGAGAAAAAGCCAATAAGCAACCTCAAGCATTGCAGCTACTCTCTCTTTTGGAGAAAGATACCTCATGCCGATTATTGCTTTATCAATATCCCCAACATCCAAAAAGCTCATTATGGCAACACTGCCTCTCTTTAAAACATCTCTAACAAATTCTCTCTTTCTTTTTACAGCATCAGCTTGGATTTTTAGCTTTATCAAGCGATATATATCCTCCGCGAGGTCGTAAAAACTCAGTGCCCTTTCATTTGTTATCTCATCCGCAGCTTGCACAATGAGCTTAGCTAAATTAGAGAGAAAAGAAACAATACGAGAGTATGGCTCTCTTGATGATTGAATAATTTCAACAGCCTGATTAAAGTAATAGAGGCTATCCTCAAGCAAATCAGAGAGTGCAAGATAATAGGCTAAATATCCATATGCCTCCGCCTGCCATAATGGGTATCCAATATCATCAGCCAAAGAAATTGCTTTCCTGAAGGTATGTTCACCCATTTTCTCTTTTCCTATGGCATAGAGAGCAGATGCTAAGAGTGCCAGAGCCTTTACTTTTGTTACTTTATTCACTATTGAATCTGTTGTCTCAAACATTTTTGAGAGTATCAAATCATGATAAGTTTCGTCAACAGAACGAAGGATGTATGCAAGTGCTTCAAGCCTAAAAAAACTATCATCAATATTTAACGCTGCCTCAATTGCCCCTTCAATGTCGCCTTTTTTCAAATGTTCTTTAAAATCACTAACTGCCATAAAATCACCCCTTTATCTCATGTAAAATGCTCTCCCTAATAATCTCGTCAGGTATAAATTCAGCAATTTCTTTAGCTCTCTCTATGTTTCCCTTTCTCAAAAATTTCTTGGCAAGTAAACCCAATACCTTCGAAAGCTCAAATTCGTCTTTTATGTTCATTGCTATTTGAAACGCCTCATTATCCATATCTACTGAAATTAGTAAATTAGCAATATATGCCAAATCACGATCTGAGAATTTAATTTTTCCACCAAGAATTTGAGAAACAGCGTCATTGACAATTCCAAATGCATATTTTTGCTTTCCATTCTGATACAACCAATTTGCGACCTCAAGTAATGCAATAACCTTTTCCTCCTTTTTTAGGTATTTAATTATTTCAATTGCAGAATCTATATCCCCCATCTCTAGCACCCGTCTTACGAAGGATGGCCCTTCTTTTAATGCCATTTTTATTAGAGCAATTTTCTGTTCAATGGCCTTAACTCTGACACTCATTTCAAGCTCTTCATAAATTTCTCTAGCAAGCTCATAAAACTTCAGAGCATCTTTTGTATAAATCTTGTCTGCAACAGCTAAAATCTGCTTTCCAAGTCTATCCATGAGATCTATATAAAATGAATTGGTTATCTTTGGAGTTTTTATAAATTCTCTAGCAAGCCTAAACAGTTCATATGCCTCGGAAAGCCTACCAGAAATACCAAAATAATAAGCTACTTCTGTAAGTCCTCTTGCTATCCATAACGGGTCTTTTAGTCTGTAAATTCGTTCAAGAGCAATTTTGAAATATCTCTCAGAATCTTGCTTTCGCCCAGCTTCATGAGCTACATATCCTAAGAGGGCATAGGCCTTAGCTTGTTTCCATTCTTCTGGAAAGAACTTTATTAAGTTGAGGATTTCGTTGACTATAAAGAAATAGTACTCCTCAAATTCTTCAATACTACCAATTTTAGCAGCAATGTGACCAAGCACTTCTATTTTAGATTCTCTCTCGGAAATTTTATGGGCAAGATCAATAGCCTCCCGTATTTTACCCCCTTTGATGAGCTCATCTATCCTCTCAAGAATAAGCACATTTCCCACCAAATCTATATGGGGACTTATGATATATAAGCCTTCAGCGATGTTTAACTCTTCTGTCCCACTCCTCGAGCATTACATCGAGAGCAAGCAGATTGGTAAGCTTCAGCTTAACTTTCTTGTTCTTGTAATCTATTCCACCCTTAAAATCATTTAATAGCTCAAAGACTTTTTCTGCCTCTTTGATTTCAAGATGTTTACCATAAAATTCCTCCTTACAATATGGACATGTGAAAACAAATTCTTCAAATGCAGAAATAAATGCTTCCTTATCAGCCAACAGCTCACTAAAGTTTTCAAGTGTGAGCATCTGCTCAATTAGTTCCTCCCATTTTAATGCCTCTCCGCAAAGTGGACATCTTGCCATCTAAATCCCCCTCAAAAATTTCTCAATTTCTTTCACTAAAAACTTAATGGCTTCATCAAGATTTCTCTTACCATTTGCTCCGGCAGCTCCAGCATGTCCTCCGCCTGAGCCTTCAATGATTGGGCCAACTTTTTCCATTATTTTGCCTAGGTGGAGTCCTTTCTTCACTAAATGCTCCTTTGCTCTTGCAGAAATCCTAACACCCTTTTTCTCACTCCCCACTATTGCAACGTCAGCCCCCAGCTGGAGAAAGACTTTACACGCTAAAGATTCATAAGCAGAGACTTTGGATGTCACGATTACGTATTTTCTGAATTTTTTAATTTCCATCCTCTGGCATGCTTTTAAAATGGCCATCCTCTTCGCTTGGTCAATGTTCTCATCGCTCACTGGGGCTGTTAAGTTGTAGATTTCTCCCATCTGGATTGGGAATTTCTCAAGAATTTCGCTTACAGTTTTGAATGTCTTTGCGTTTGCATATCTAAAATTAGCCGTATCTGTCGCTATTCCCGCAAGTATTGCTTTTGCTGCAATTTCGTCATAAAAGTTGAAGTACTTTAAGAGCTCCCACACTATTTCAGCTGTTGATGTTCTTGAAGAATCAACAATTCTTATGTGAGCTTTTATCGGATTTTCTTTCTCGATGTGATGGTCAATGACAATTACAAACTTGTCCTTTGGAATATCAATGGGTTCAAGCTGTTCAATTGATGAAGTATCAAATATAATGACCACGTCTTCTTTAACTTGGGGGTCTTTTTCTACTTTTGCGAAAGATAGCAAACGCTTAGCATAGGAAGAGACACTCTGGGCAACGCCAATTCGATTATCTAAACCTATGCTGCTGAGGTATCGAGAAAAGGCAATTGCACTACCCAATGAATCCGGATCAGCATTATGATGGCATAGGAGCAGAAAAGAGTATCTCTTTTCTTTTGCTTCTTCCAAAAATCGCTTAAGTTTTATCTTGCCCCGCAATTTCCCTCAACCTTTCCTCAACTTTTTCATAGGCTAATTCCAAAGCCTCCTCAACTAGCTTATCAACATCAACCCTCACAAATATTGGCACCTCAAGGTATATCTCAAGTTCCAAATCGAGTGTTTCTTCCTTATTTATTCTCGCTGTAACTTCTATGTCCTTCACTTCACTCCTTGTTAGATGCTCAAATATGTATTCAATTGCAGTCTCTTGAGCTAACTCTCCTAAAGCAATAAGCTCATCTTCACTGAGCTCTGGCAGTCCAATGTGGATAACTCTCTTTGTCATCTCACTCACCAACAAAGTTTAAAGATTAAAATTAAGCAGAAAATCAGCCAGCTGTTGGTCTGAGCATTGACTGTATTTTTTGAGTTAGCTCTTTGATTTTTTCATTAAGCTTCTGCTCTTGTCTGGTAAGAGCGTTCAGCCTAACCTCAAGGGTCTCAATCTTCTCCTTGAGTTCTTCAACAGCTTTAGCCTTGCTGGTTTTCACTATTAGAGTTCCAACAGTCTTGTAGATCGGAGTACTCTCCTCAACTTTTTCGATCTCCTCAAGAGCCTTCTTGGCGTCATTTAAATCAACCTGAACTTTCTGCTTTTGCTGGATGACAAGTTGTAACTGCTGTTGATAGCTCTCAAGCTGTCCCAATAAAGCCTGAACTTGTGGTGGAATGTTTTGCATTTCAACACCTCCATAATCGTTAATCCAACCAAAAATTAGCGAGAGCATTTAAGAAGGTTTTGCCGAGCAGAAGTCTAAAGCTCAACAACGTCCATAGCAACTTTAATCCATCTTAAATAGGAATTGAGAGTTCCCCTTAGAGCTGAGTTATCTTGAGCTGTGAAGTGCAAAACAATTCTATTCCCTTCCCTCTTAAATTCAATTTCACTTCTCCGATAGGGAACACTTAAATGCTCAAAAAGAACGCTCTCATAAACAATTTTCGCAATCTCCTCACTTGGGAACTCAATCTCTATGGTTCCCTTAATCTTATTCATTCACGCTCTCTCCTTTTGACTTTAATGCCCAATGCCTCCTTGTAGTCCCATCTCCTTCCATCTTCCATAATCCAGATTTTTACGCTAATCAGTGGTCCAACTGGTCTTTCTTTTGTTATATCCAAGCGGTAGAAGTTGATTGCCATCCCTCTTGGATGTCTCTCAATAACACCAAGGACATCCGTGTTGTATTTGTCCGCTATATAAGTCAAGCTCTTGTCCCCTCTTGGGATGAATTTTCCGTTTGTAAGTTCGGCAAAAGCTTGAGCAAAGGCTATATGGTCGAGACCAACTCTCTTAGCAGTTGTAACAATAAACGGCATCTCCTCACGGATCGGTCTTATGTTCCTAAAACCAATCTCTCTTTGGAGTTTAATTCCATGAAGATAGAGATAACCAAGATACCCCCAATCGTCAGGAGAAACTTTAATGAATGTCATTTTAAGCGGATTTCCTTTCCAAACATTTATTATTAAGAGTCTCTCATAACCTCTGTCATAAGCCTCCATAAGCAAATCCTGGATTGTCTTCTTTCCTCTAGTTAGATAGGTGGAATTAGGGAACACTCTCTCTAAATCATGCCCAAAACTCCTCGTTCTTCTTGTAGGTCTGTGTGAGGTTGTTATCAGCATCATCGCTATCACTCATAAGTAATACAAAGCAATTAAAAGCTTTTTGAAAAATCGAAACTTTCAAAAAAGTTCAGATTGCTTTTACTCTTCTTGCAACTTTAGGTCTCGGCTTGTAAAGTATCTTGCTTCCGCAGTATGTACAGCGAACTTCCCTTGCAATGGCTAAATCAAGCTTAACTTCCTTCCCACATTTTGCGCATCTATAAACAACTTCAACCATTTTTCCCACCAAAAAAGGGTTATTAGGGCTCAAGCCCTTGAAACTACTCTTTTAGCAACTTTTCCAGCTGGTGTGACTGGCAAATAAGCTCCGCCAGCAAAGGTTGCTCCACACTTTTGGCACTGCCAAATTCCAGTGCTTATTCTTCTAACTGCCTTTCTTCCACAAACTGGGCAGGTGTGCTTCTGCTTCATCTTTGCTTCTACAGCTGCTACCCTTCTTCTAATCTTGAGACCATATCTTGGACCAAATCTTCCAGCTGAACCAACCTTTTTAGTTGCCATGAGCATCACCTCTAATGATCTTTAAGCTGAAGGGTATAGCAGAGTTTTATTTAAAAGGCTTTTCCTTTAGAATCCAACATTCACTATTTTCGTCCTGGGAATACCAACAGCTTGCTTATAAGTGTTTTGATCACTATCCGGGATTATAATTCCAGCATGATTTTTCAAAAACCTTAGCTCCTAGAGAGATTTAAACTTGAATAATGTAATGTATAATTTTATTAATATAAACATTTATTGCGAAATATATCAAAATTATTGACAAGTTACTTTAAAAAATATAAAGATAAATAACAAAGTATATAAAGATGAAGCACGGAATTCATATCAGGACTACTAAGGAGGTAATTCTTTATGCAAACAAAGAAGTTCTATACTTTTGGACTTATTGTGATACTAATAATTAGCATCACTTTAATAAGTGGATGTAATAAAGCGCCTGAAACACATACCGTAACAGAAACAGAAGTAACATCAACAGAAACTACTATTACGGAAGAAACAGAGACCATGACTACTTCTGAAAAAGAAAGTACAACTACTACGCAACTAGAAAGCAAAAAACCAAGTGATATAGATTCTAAAGAGGATGTTTCAGACGAAGCAGAAAATGCATACTTAATAACCCCAGGTGAATACAAGGGAACACTCTCAGAAGGAGACAACGCAGATATTTATGTAATAAAAATGGACAAGGATGACATCTTATCCGTAACTTTAATACCAAACGAAGGACTTGATGTTGGATTAGGGCATTCAACAGAACAGAACACGTATTTGATTACTGAAGAATATGTAGAAAATGAAGGTATCACTGGAGAGGCAGAAACATGGATAAGAGTCCCAAATAGAAAAACAAACTACTACATTTCGGCTGTTAGAGTATATGGTTCAGGAGAATATACCCTAAAAGTTGAGTTAATTAAGCAGAATGATGCAGGTTCTGGAAAAGACGCAAGCGGAGAACAGAAAGATGCAATTCAGATAACAGCAGGAACATACACTGGAATTTTAAGTCAAGACGACAACTCAGATACCTACGCTATAAAAGTTGGACCCGGAGATATAGTTAGCGTTAGTGTATTGCCAAAGAGTGATTTTGACGTTGGCTTGGCAATAGGAACCGAATACTATTATGATCATGAATATAACACTGGATTAAAAAGGGAAGCAGAAAATGCAATATTCGTGAATGGCGAAAAAGACAACACATACTACATAAATGTCTTTGTTGAGGGAACTGATTATGACAAGATAGGCAATTATACCTTGAAGGTCTCTATTCTCGAACAAAACGATGCAGGTTCTGGAGAAGATGCAAGTGAAGACCCAGAAAACGCACTCCAAATAACTGCTGGAAATTACAAAGGATATATCGGTGGAAGGGATGAAAAAGACACTTACGTTGTAAAATTAAAAAAGGGACAAAAAATAACTGTGGAAGTAGTTCCTGCAAGTGATCTTGATGTGGAGCTAAGAGTTGGAAGGTATACATATTATTATGACAGTGAATATAACTACGGACTAAAAGGAGAACCAGAGATAGCCACATATACTGCTGATGAAGACACCAACTTTTATATCTCCATTTATCATGCGGGCGGAGCATATGCAGGCGAATATAGTTTAAACATCTCAGTAGAGTGATGAGATGTTTTTATTTTTAATTTTTTCCTAAAAACTCCCAAAGAATAATAGGAATAAAACAAAAAGGGTTTACTCCTTCTTTCCTACAGCCTCAAGAATCTTCTCTCTAATCTCTTGAGCTTTCTTGAATGCAACATCAACTGCATACATGACTTCTTCGAGCTTGAAGCTTCCACCTTCGCTCTTCTGCACTGCTGAGATGTGGCCATTCTCATCTGTTGTTATTGTTAATTTCCCATCCATTACCTGCTCTTCTTCAAGATTTGGGTCAACAACTATTGTTCCTCCAATCTTAGCAAAGCTCACTGGAATTGGGATTTTTGTTACTGGTAACGGCTCATACTCATCAAGTATCACAACTTCGCCAGTCTCTTCGTTGTACTCAATTTTTGGCATCTTTGTTGAAAGCAGAGCTGCAATTGCTCCAATTCCTGCGGCATCTATGAGGTTCCCATCGTGGTCAAGGACATGAACGTCAATGAAGACTACTCTGACGAGCTTTCCTGGAACAATGACGAGCTTTTCTAAGTCAATTGCTTGGCTTTCCCTTATTCCTCTGTCAACAACTCTAGCCAGCTCAATTGCCCTCTCATCTGGAGGACCCGGCTCAAAGGTCGGTGAAGCTAATGGAACGAGCTCAACGTTCGTTGTCATAACACCCTTATCTGGCAAATCCGGGAAGGGTTCGCCCAAATCAAGCTTAATTCCAACGAGAACTTGAGTATTACCGAGCTTAACCCATGCTGAGCCCTCAGCCTTTTCAATGACATTAACTTTTATTTCAAGAGGTCTTAAATCCTCCAAGCCTCTCCCATCAATTCTCTTCCTCTCTTTGAGGAGTTCAATGATGTGGTCTTTCATAATCGAAGCCATAACTTCCATTTTACTCACCTACCTCCTGGGCTATTTTGAGATATTTCTCCTTCAATGCCTCCCTTTGTTTCTGGTAGACTGCTTTTGCTCCCTTTATCGCTAATCTCACAGCTTCAAGGAACTCATCTTTTGTCAAGTAGCCATCCATCTGAAGAAGGGTTATGTCGTTCTTTATTGGCATTATTGCAACTGGGACATCTGCTTCTCCATAGTTGTCCTCTTCCTTGTTCAAGTCAAGAACAATCTGCCCCTCAATCTTTCCAGCAGCACATGCTGAGACTAAGTCCTTCATAGGAATTCCCGCATCTGCCAATGCTAGAGAAGCAGCAGTAATTCCGGCAACTCTCGTTCCTGCATCTGCTTGAAGAACCTCAATGAAAACATCAATTGCAGTCCTTGGGAATAATTCAAGTATGATCGCTGGCTCCAATGCCCCTCTGATGACCTTGCTTATCTCAACGCTCCTCCTGTCTGGTCCAGGTTTTTTCCTCTCTTCGACACTGAAGGGAGCCATGTTGTATCTAACTCTTAATATTGCCCTATCTGGTCTCTGTAAGTGCTTTGGATGAATTTCTCTTGGCCCATAAACTGCAGCAAGAATTTTATTCTTACCCCATTCTACATAAGCAGATCCATCAGCGTTCTTCAAAACACCAACTTCCATTTTAATTGGTCTGAGCTCATACTTTTTTCTGCCATCAATTCTCCTTCCATTCTCATTAATAAGCTTTATATCCTCAGGCTTTCCCATCATTTTCTTCACCCTCTTCTATTTGAGGTATTTCCTCAATAATTCCCTGGTCTTTGAGTTCTTTCAATCTTGTCAAAAGCAGCTCTTTTACTCTATCAGTCAGTCCTTGTGTATGGCTTTCTCTATCAACCTTCAGTATTGCCTCAATTGCAACTCTCTCAAGCTCCTCTTTTCTTCCGCTGACCCATACCCATCCGTTTTGTCCAACAATAATCCTTGTCTGGGTCATTTTTTTGATTAGATTTATCATAGAACCGCCCTTACCAATCAAACGGGGCACTTTAGATGGGGTTATTTTTACAATCTGTCCACCCTTTAATGGACCGCCGTTAAAGGGCATTCCCTTAGTTGTTAGGTCAATTTGGTTCACTTCATTGAAGGCTTTCACTTTCGCATAGATTATGTCTCCAATATCAAATATTTTCCTTAAGTCTGTCTTCAAGAGGTCAATTTTTTCTTCAACAGCATCCTGTATTCTTAATGTTGCTTGATAAGGCGCTCCGATGTCTACAGTCCAGCTTGAGAATTTTACATCAATGATCTTTCCAATGACATTGTCTCCAACTTCTGGAATGTATGGTCCTTCAAGAGGAATAACCCTTATGAAGTCATTTCTTATGTCTACGAGGCCAACAACTGTTGAGTAAATCCTGTTCCCTTCTTTGAAAGTTCCTCTGCCGTTCTTGAACGGTCCCTGTGCCAATAGCGTTCCTGGAACCACTAATTCCCTATTTTGTACAAAAACCCTTCTCATAGTCCCTTCCTCTCTATAAGTTTAGTTATAACATTGCCCTTTGTAAGGGCATTAAGCTTCTCATAAAACTCTTCTTCAACTCCACCTGGGATTTCAATAAGGAACATCCATGAACCATCGCTTGCCCACTCTTCCCTCTTAATTGTTCCGAATTTTCTAACTTCTCCGTATGCTTTTCCTACATAATCCGAAGGTATCTTTACAGCTATCACTTTAACCTCAATCTTGAGCGGTAAGAATCTTCGAATAGCTTTTATGACATCGGGAACTTGAGCTTCGGCATCTTTAAAGACGTCAACCCTAACTCCAGCTTCCTCCATGGCTTTAAGAATTCTGTCAACTGGGTGAGGATATCCTGTTCTTGGGTCAACTGCATGCTTGTGAATTATCGTAGCTATCTGCCTCTTCTTTTCCTCAAGCATCTCTCTCCTCTGCTGGGCTGTGAGCTGAACTTCTCCTTTCTTGAGAATTATCTTCGCAACTTCATATGGGTCACTTGTTCCAAAGATTTTCTCCATCTCATGCTCACTCGCTTTATCTCCCTTGTGTGCATCTTTAAAAACATAGGGAGTGGCAAGAATTTCCTCTATTGGAACATCTTTGCCCTCCTTGAAGTCTCTGGCAAGATAAGGGTCAACCAAAATCTCAAATGTCTCCCCATGTGTCTTTAACCTTGCAATCACTGCTTTGTCAACATCTATTGGCACTGCCACCACCTCAGTAGTTGCTGTCTAATTCAGTATAATCTTCCTCCTTCTCAGCAACTTCCTCTTCTTCAGCCTCTTTCAAAGCTTCCTCAAGGCACTTTGCAACTTTCTCTTTACTTATCTTCTTGAACTTCTTTTCCTCAACTGTGATCACTGCCACTTCTATGTTCTCTGGTGAAGGCTCTTCCATCGTCTTTGCCAAAGCTAAGACAGCTAGCTTTATTGCATCCTCGAGTGTCATGTCCTCTCTGTACTTCTCTTCAAAGATTGCCATAGCTGTGTTTCTGCCGCTTCCTATTGCTACTGCCTTCCACTCAAAGTATGCACCACTTGGATCTGTTTCAAAGAGCTCTGGCTTTTCATTGACACCCGCCATTAAAAGAGCAGCACCGAAGGGTCTAACACCCCCATATTGGGTGTGCATCTGCTTGAGGTCGCAAATCTTCTTCACCAAAACGGTAAGTGGGACTGGTTCCCCATATGTTAAGCGGTAAATTTGAGCCTCTAAACGAGCCCTATCAACCAAAACCCTTGCATCTGCTATTATACCGCTCGAAGCAGCTGCTATATGGTCGTCAATCTGGAAAATCTTTTCATAGCTTTCCGGCTCAATTAATCTGCTTGTTACTCTTTTTTCTACAGCCAGAACAACTCCTTCCTTACACTTTACTCCTACAGCTGTTGCACCTCTTTTAACTGCTTCTCTTGCGTATTGTACTTGGAAAAGCCTCCCATCAGGGCTGAAAACAGTTATAGCCCTATCATACCCAGCTTGTGGTGGTACAAACGCCATTTTACATCACCTCATGAGTTATCGTAACTTTTGATTAAGTTAAACTTCCGCTCTTTGCTTTATATACTCTCCGATTGATAAGTTATTGGAGTTGATAATTAAGCTTTTCTATGCGGACAAGAGGGAGAAATTCTTTCTCCTTTGTCGTCTTACCACCCAAATTCTTTTAGAAACTTCATCCTTAAACGCTTTATTGTCCCGGAAACTCCAAGCGTCCTTATTATGGCTTTTGAACCACTAATTTCAGTGAGCATAGCTAAAGCAAAACGAACTTCCTCCACATACCTTCTATCACATCTAACAATTCCGGTTTGAGTTTTTTCGTCAAACTTGATGAACCAAGGCTTTGCCCTTGCAGTTCCTAATTCCCCAAGAACTCTAAGAGAAGCATCCCAAATTGCTTTTTTAATTTCGTCTTTTTTGAAATTCCTTTCCCCAATTACTTGAAAAGCAATGTAGCGATGCTTATCCCTAAGCGTTGGTGGTAAAGTTTTTGGTCTCTCTTTCATGTTAGAAAGTTGGGGAGACCGTATTAAAGCTTTTGTCCTTGGCAAAATGCCAAAAAGGTACTAATATTCCCCCCATCAAGAGGACAGTCTGTCAAAATTGGCCCCAAAAACCTTTTAAAGTTAGGACACATTTACAAGCTTCGATGCACCATGACGATCAGGAGTGATTGTTTTTGGAGCTGAGAGTGAAGGCTTCCTAGGTTTCTCGGTTAGTTTTACAGCTGAAGGGCGGGATCGTTTTTGGCACGTCTCTTAGTGTAATCTGGAGGGAGTGTTTTTGGAAAGCTTTTATTTGGATCTAACAACTTAAGGTTAGTTTGTTCTGTCCGTTCCTACACAATTGAAGGGATTAGTTTTTCTAACTCTTATTCCCTCACTTTTGGGACTTTTTTAACAAAAACTACGGAGGTGATTTAAATGGAGAAAGTTAAAGCCGTTTTGAAGCCAGAGGAAATGCCAACGAAGTGGTACAACATTTTGCCAGATTTGCCAGAGCCATTAGCTCCGCCATTAGACCCAGAGACAGATGAGCCAATAAGCCCAGAGAAACTGAAGAGAATTTTTGCTGAAGAGTTAGTTAAGCAGGAGATGAGCAGTGAAAGGTTCATTAAAATACCAGAGGAAATTTTAGAGATATATGCCAAGATTGGAAGACCAACACCGCTATTTAGGGCAACAAATCTTGAAAAAACTTTGAAAACATCAGCAAGGATTTACTTCAAATATGAAGGGGCAACGATAACAGGAAGCCACAAGATAAACACAGCTTTAGCTCAAGCTTATTACGCTAAAAATCAAGGTATTGAAAGATTAGTCACCGAAACTGGCGCAGGTCAGTGGGGAACAGCTTTATCCTTAGCAGGGGCTTTGTTTGGACTGAAGATTAGGGTGTACATGGCAAGGGCAAGCTACCAGCAGAAGCCTTACAGAAAAATACTAATGCAGACCTATGGAGCCGAAATCTTTCCATCGCCAAGTGATAGAACAAACGTCGGAAGGAAGTTTTTAGCTCAAGACCCCAACCATCCAGGAGGGTTAGGAATAGCAATAAGTGAAGCTATAGAAGATGTTTTGAATGACGAAAATGCTCGCTACTCATTGGGTAGTGTTTTAAATCACGTTTTAATGCACCAGACAATTATTGGAGAGGAAGCAAGGCTTCAAATGGAGCTACTTGGTGAAGAGCCAACAACAATCGTTGGCTGTGTTGGAGGCGGAAGCAACTTTGCTGGCTTAGCTTATCCGTTCGTTAGAGACGTTTTAAAGGGCAAAGCGGAGTATGAGTTCTATGCGATAGAGCCGAGAGCAGCGCCATCAATGACGAGAGGAGTTTACACTTACGACTACGGAGACAGCGGAAGGCTAACGCCGAAGATAAAAATGCACACCTTGGGCCACACTTACTATGTTCCCCCAATCCACGCCGGCGGCTTGAGGTATCATGGCTTAGCTCCAACACTGAGCATTTTAATAAACCACGGTATAGTTAAGCCTAGGGCATATCACCAGACAGAAGTGTTTGAGGCGGCAGTTCTATTTGCAAGAACCGAAGGTATCGTTCCAGCACCAGAGAGTGCTCACGCTGTAAAGGGAGCGATAGATTTGGCTTTGGAGGCAAAGGAGAAGGGAGAGGAAAAAGTCATACTATTCAACCTCAGCGGACATGGACTACTAGACTTAAAGGGTTATGCAGACTTTTTGGAGGGCAAACTTCAAGACTACGAGCCCGGAGAGATCCCGATTTTGAAAGGATATTAGTCACTTATAATCTATTTTCTCTTTACAATTTTTTCGGGATAAAAACTAACTGAAGCCTTTGCTTGGGGAATCTCCATTCCTAGAGCAATTCCTAAACTCATTAAATCTCTCGGAGCCCTAACTTCCCACAAATTTTCAGCTGAAGATGTTAAGAACCTCGGCACTTTGTACTTCTCAACGAGCTGCCAGTTCTTCATCATGAACTTCAAAATGTTGGCTCTCTCATATGGGTTTGCCCTCAAAAGCTGAGATATAGAAAAGCCAATCGCAACATCATTCTTTGCGGCAATTTTTGCAAGAACATGATCAAATCCGTTATCTTTCCTTCCAAATTCTGGACTTATGAGAGCATCAACACCAACTTCAAGAGCAAAGCGGTTAATCTTCATATTGCCTCCTTGAACGTAGAGGAGAGCTTTGAGGTTTCTGTTTTTGATTTCTCTAATTAGTGAGGGCTTGTTCGTAATCACGAGGAGGGCAACTTTTCCGTACTTTTCTCTGAGCTCTTTGATTTCCTCCTTCAGCTTTTCATAATCTAGGTTACCATTTAATGCAAGCTTTTTTGTAAAGACAACTTCATCATACCACTCCTCAGCTAATTCGTAAGCTTTCTCATCTCTGATATCTAGCTCAACCCACTTCATTCGCTCAGCCACTCCTTAACTGATTTTACAACGCTTTCTTTCTTCATTGGGAATGCCTTAACCTTAATTCTTACATGGATAACATCTTCACCCTCAGTAACTTTAACTTCTCCTAAGTATGCTCTCTGCTTGTCAAAGCGAATGTAGAAGGTTCCAGTCTCGTCAACTTTTTCCTCAGCATGCTCAATGAGGTAAGCTTTATCTTCCTCACTAAGCAGAGCTTTGAGGTTCTCAAGGAATTTTCTTACGTTTTTGCTCCTCTTAATCTCTGCGTCCATGACAAGGATTGGGTTTCCAAAGTAACCTTCTGTCTCAATTATCTCAAAGTCAACATCTTGAGGTGACAAATCCTCTGGAAATAGAGTCTCCAACGCCTCCAGCACCTTTTCGGGGTCTTCAGTTGCATGAATGAACGTCCTAATCTTTACACTATGAGCTTGAAGCTTTGCCATAGCTCTCACCTCAAACATTTTTCACTCTCTCATTTTAAAATATATCGCTCATGAAATTTAAGCATTTCCCTCAAAATCGTCAAATTCACGAATTTGAACCAATTAAAGGAAAATTATCAGAAATTTACACCAAAAAGGGTTAATCCAAGTAAAAGAGAATAAGAAAAGCAAATCACTTACCTTTACCCTTGTTTGCTCTAATGCTTGGTCTAATCTTCTCAGCACCCTTACCCTTGTTTCTAAGTCCTCTTGACTTCTTACCTGCACTTGTGAGACCTCTAAAGACTCTACCCTTGTGAACCTTCATTGCAATCCAAGCTATCTTAGGATCGGACTTGATGACTGGGTGGTGTGGGTCAACCATTATAACCTCAAACCACTTATACATTCCATCCTCGCCAACCCAGTAGGAGTTGAGCACTTCAAGGTTGGGGAACTTTCTCGCAGCTTTTTCCTCAGCAATCCACTGCAAAGACTTCTTTGGTGAGTACTTGACCATACCCATCTTTGAGGGCTTTCTACCGCCCCTCCACCTGGGCCTCTTTCTTCCTCCTCTCCTAACTCTAACCCTAACGATTACATAACCCTGCTTTGCCTGATAGCCTAAGCTCCTTGCTCTGTCAAGTCTTGTTGGTCTCTCAATCCTAACAACGCTTGGCTCCCTTCTCCACTTAATCATTCTAACCTTCAAAAGCTGTCCAACATAGCTCTTCTTTGGGCTCTTCCAAGCTTCCCTAATGTATTTGTACATTCCCATTCTTTCCACCTCGCTTTCGCTGTTTGTGGTTCTCCGCAGAGCGGAACATCCCGCGGGTTCCCCCGCCTAGTCGAGGTGAGTTTAGAGTTTGAGTTTTTAAAAGTTGCGATTCTCCCTATCCAAATCCCAAAGATACTCAGACAACCACAACTTTTAAATACTCCAATTCCAAATCTATGGCGATGCCAATGAGGGGGGAGTATCTTCTCAACTATCAAGGCTGAGTATTTCTTCGATAATCCCCCTATTTGGCATTCTCAAAAATTCTCCGTGCATGCTCTTTTTGCTGTTCAAACAACCATTAGGGAGGTCAGACTATGGTAGATTTTAGGGCTATTGAGGAGAAGTGGCAGAAGAAGTGGAACGAAGAGAAAATCTTTGAGCCAAAGATAGATAGAAATAAGCCAAAGTTCTACATCACAGTTGCTTTCCCATACCTATCAGGGCATCTGCACGTTGGACACGCAAGGACGTACACAATCCCAGATGTTATAGCGAGATTCAAGAGAATGCAGGGTTACAATGTTTTGTTCCCAATGGCATGGCACATCACAGGTTCACCAATAGTTGGAATTGCCGAAAGAATAAAGCACCGCGATCCTCAGACGATTTTTGTTTACAGAGATGTTTACAAAGTGCCGGAAGATATTCTGTGGACGTTTGAGGATCCAATAAACATCGTCAAATACTTCATGAAAGCAGCAAAGGAGACATTCATTAGAGCTGGATTCAGCGTTGACTGGAGCAGAGAGTTTCACACAACTTCACTGCATCCGCAGTTTAATGCTTTCATAACTTGGCAGTTCTTGAGGCTGAAAGAGAAAGGGCTGATAGTTAAAGGAGCACACAGAGTTAGATGGGATCCAGTTGTTGGAACACCTCTCGGCGACCATGATTTGATGGATGGAGAAGATGTTCCAATTTTGGAGTACATCTTAATTAAGTTCATCTTAGAGGAGGATGGTGAGATTATTTACTTGCCAGCAGCAACGCTGAGACCAGAGACAGTTTACGGAGTAACTAACATGTGGCTGAACCCCAATGCTACATACGTCAAAGCTAAAGTGATATACAAAGGAAAAGAGGAAATATGGGTAGTCAGCAAAGAGGCAGCCTATAAGCTGAGCTTCCAAGATAAGGAGATTGAAGTATTGGAGGAGTTCAAGGGAGAGAAGCTGATAGGCAAGTGGGTTAAGAATCCCGTTACTGGAGATGAGATAATAATTCTGCCAGCAGATTTCGTTGACCCAGACAACGCAACCGGTGTTGTTATGAGCGTTCCAGCGCATGCACCATTTGACCATGCCGCTCTGGAAGATTTGAAGAGAAACACAGACATTTTGCTGAAGTATGATATTGATCCAAGAATCGTCGAGAACATCACGTACATCTCGCTGATTGAGCTGGAAGGCTACGGCGAGTTCCCAGCAGTTGAAGAGGTTGCAAAGCTAGGAGTGAAGAGCCAAGAGGACAAAGAAAAGCTGGAGCAGGCAACAAAGACAATATACAAGGCTGAATACCATAAGGGCATCTTCAAGATTGAGCCGTACAAGGGCATTCCAGTGAGCAAAGTTAAGGACATAATTGCTGAAGACATGAAGAAGAAAGGAATCGCCGACATCATGTATGAATTTGCTGAAAAGAATGTCATTTCAAGGTTTGGAAACAGGGCTGTGATTAAGATAATCCACGACCAGTGGTTCATTGACTACGGAAACCCAGAGTGGAAAGCTAAGGCTTTTGAGTGCTTGGAGCAGATGAAAATAATCCCAGAGTCAAGGAGAGCCCAATTCAAAGCTGTATTTGACTGGCTGGACAAGAAAGCATGTGCAAGAAAGATTGGACTGGGAACTCCGCTACCTTGGGACCCAGAATGGGTGATTGAGAGCTTGAGCGATTCAACGATTTACATGGCTTACTACACAATCTCAAGAGCGATTAACAAGTACGGCATTAGAGGGGAGCAACTGATTCCAGAGCTGTTCGATTACATATTCCTAGATGAGAGGAGCGAGGAGAAAGAGAAAGAGCTGAGCAAAAAGACTGGAATTCCAGCTGAAGTTATCAGAGAGATGAAAGAGGAGTTTGAATACTGGTATCCACTGGACTGGAGATGCTCTGCTAAAGACCTAATCCCAAACCACCTAACGTTCTTTGTCTTCAATCATGTAGCACTGTTCAGAAGGGAGCACTGGCCGAAGGGAATAGCCGTCAATGGCTACGGAACGCTGGAAGGTAAGAAGATGAGCAAGAGCAAAGGAAACGTACTGAACTTCATTGACGCGATAAACGAGAACGGAGCCGATGTCGTGAGGCTGTACATAATGAGCTTAGCTGAGCATGACAGCGACTTTGACTGGAGGAACAAAGAAGTATCAAAGCTGAGAGGACAGTTAGAGAGGTTCTATGAGCTGATAAGCGAATTTGCTGAATATGAGGCAAAGCCAGCTGAGTTGAAAGACATTGACAAATGGATGCTACACAGATTGAACAAAGCGATTGAGGGAGCAACTAAAGCCTTGGAAGAGTTTAGGACGAGGACTGCTGTCCAGTGGGCATTCTACAGCATATTGAACGACTTGAGATGGTACATGAGGAGGACTGAAGGCAGAGACGACGAAGCAAAGCGCTATGTCTTGAGGACACTGGCGAATATATGGGTTCGCTTGATGGCACCGTTTACACCACATATCTGTGAGGAGCTGTGGGAAAAGCTAGGCGGAGAGGGATTTGTCAGCTTGGCTAAGTGGCCTGAGCCAAATCCAGAGTGGTGGAACGAGGCAATAGAGCTGGAAGAGGATTACATTAAGTCGCTGATTGAGGACATTAAGGAAATTATAAAGGTTGCAAAGCTGGAGGATGCAAAGAAAGCCTATATCTATACAGCTCCAGAGTGGAAGTGGAAAGTTGCTGAGATTGTTGCAGAGAAGAGAGACTTTAAGGCTGTGATGAGCGAAGTCATGAAAGATCCAGAGATGAGAAAGAAGGGCAAAGAAGTGGCAAACCTAGTGAACAAGCTGATAAAAGAGAGAGCTTTTGACATAAAGCGCATTGATGAGGAGAAAGCCTTGAGAGAAGCAAAAGACTTCATTGAGAAGGAGCTTGGCTTGGAGATTGTAATTAATCCAGAGGAGGACAAAGGCGGAAAGAAGAAGCAAGCAATGCCGATGAAGCCTGCGGTGTTTATTGAGTGAGCTTTGCTTTTATTCCCTTTTTATCATTACTAGTTTTTGAGTTTGGTAGATTGTATATCTAACTTTTTGTTTTAAACTTATAGTTATAGAAAAAATAAACAAAGAGTTATAGTAATATTTTGGTGATAATGATGAATAGGAAAAGGAGTTCTCAACATTTAAAAAAGTTTAGTTGTGTGATAAATACAAAAGGTTTCCATGCTGGAGAAGATAAATATATCGGAATTTCAGTATATCATAAAGAGTTCATAGATGAGATAAATAAGTTAGCCAATAACGTTTAATTTCAAATTTTTAATATTTTTCCCTTAGGGTGAGCAGAATGGTCTATATATCTCTTCTTAGACCATTACGCCTTCATGAATATAGGGGCAAGTATTATTTCGTCGAACCCTATTACCAAAATGATTATTATTTCGGTGATTCGGTGATTCTATTTTCAAAGAAATTGTACTGAGAATTTCAAAAGAGAAGCTAACATTTGATCAAATATGTGAAGAAATATCCAATGACATGGGGGTACCACAAGAAGATGTTGCTAAAACAATACTAGAAATGCATAACCTAGGGATAATTACTTTCAGCGATACATACGAGAGCAAATCTGTAGAAATTTATCCATTTAGTATGTGTAGCAGAGCCCTTCTAACTTTGACTCATAGATGTAACTTCCAATGTAAACATTGTCTTCAAGGTAATAATAAGTGGAGCCCACAAATTAAAGAACTAACAGCCAAGGAATGGATGAACATAATTGATCAACTCTCAGAATATGGAGCAAGTTATTTATTCTTCACAGGGGGAGAACCTTTTCTAAGAAGGGACACTCTCCAACTACTTCAGTATGCAGGTGAATATGCATTTCCACTACGAGTTTATACAAATGCCACACTTCTAACCCCGGAGATAATTAAAAAATATCTAAAATTGATAATCTTATTGTCCAAGTCTCATTACATGGCATTAGCGAGCAGGATGTTGATCCCTTTGTTGGTGTTCCTGGCGCATATAAAAAATTATTACCTCAATCAAAACATTAACCGATAATGGTGTAAACGTAGCTGTTGCTAGTTCTTTGAGAGGACATCTAATAGGAAGAATGGAAGATTTTGTTGACCTTTTGCTTGATCTAAATGTCTCTATGTGGATTCCAACTTTAATAATGCCAGTTGGATGTGGATTTATAAATTGGAAAGAGTTTAGACCAACTATACAAGAAATTCGAGAGTTTCTTGAGAATTTATTGCGATTAATGTCCATATACAACAAAGAAAATTCAGGATTTCGTATTATTGGCTCATTTAACATAGAACTACTCCAAGATAATAAAGAATTTGAAAAATTCTCATTTCAGTGTGTACCCTACATTGCTTATATAAATATTGAACCTGATGGAACAATTACTCCATGTGATAGAATGACAGAATGGAAATTAGGCTCTCTAAAAGAAAAGTCACTAAAAGAACTCTTGTCAGATTCAAGGGATATACGTAGAGATTGGAAAGACATATACGGAAAATTAAAATCATTAGACATACTCCAAAAATGCAAATCTTGTAAGTATTATGCCTTATGTGGTGGTGTTTGCCCCGGAATAGCCTTCAGAAGTTATGAACTAGGAGAAGAGTATCCTGCCCGATAGTATGTAGAATATTCAACGAAGCTATGGACATTATCTTGAAATATTCAAGCTACTTAAATTAATCAAGGGATAAACCATGAAGGTCATTTCAGTCTCAAATTTATGGAAAAAGTTTAGCAGTACATGGGTGCTTAAAGGAATAAGCTTTGATGTTAAAAAAGAGATATTTGGATTTATAGGGCCCAATGGTGCTGGTAAAACAACTACAGTGAGAATAATTCTTGGTATCTTAAGGGCAGACAAAGGCTCCGTTAAAATCTTCGGGAAAAGTCCAAAAGAGCTTTCAAGAGAGGAAAGAAAAAGCATTGGTTATGTTCAGCAACGAATTAGCTTTGAACCTTATCTCTCAGTGTTTGAAAATATCTGGCTTTACGGATACCTAAGAGGGTTAAGCAAAGAGGAAGCCAAAGAAAGAGCCTCAAAACTTATTAATGAATTCGATTTAAAGCCAAACAAAAAAGCTATTGAACTATCAATTGGACAAAGAAGAAGACTCCAAATAGCCAGGGAATTAGTACATAAACCAACGTTATTGTTTCTTGATGAGCCTACAGTTGGCTTAGATGTTGAATCGAGGTATAAGGTCATCGAAGTTATAAGGAATATGAAAATCCCCGTATTCTTTACAACTCACAATATGTGGGAAGCAGAAAGACTATGCGACAGAATCGCAATTATAAATAAGGGACGAATATTAACAATTGACTCTCCAAAGTCTCTAATTAGGAAAACCAACTCAGCCAACTTAGAAGAGGCATATCTTAAGGTGATTAAAAATGAGACGCCTGATATATCGGAATCTAAGAACGACCTATGACCTGAGGCCTCACCTGTTTTTTAGCTTACTCCTTCCAACGCTCATTTACATTTTCATAATTTCATTGGCATACAACAAAATTGTAAAACCTATACCGATGTATGACAGATATTTAAGCTATTCCGCCTTTTTTGTACCTGCTGCCATTTTGATAAATACTCTGCAGCTTTCGATATTATGCGGGTCAATGCTCTGGACAGATAAATACAATGGAATGTTAGAGCAAATTTTGAGCTTTTCCTCAAGAGCTGAATATTTCCTCTCAAGGGTGCTCTCAATTGTTATAATCTCGTCATCAACTGCCATAACCTTAGGGCTGCTTTCTACTACAATAATAAAAGATGAAGTGAGCCTTTCATATGCCACCCCATTCCTGTTTCTTTATGCTGTTGTGATGAGTTCAATAATATTTGCATCACTGTCATTCTGTGTCAGTGCAGTTGTAAAGACTCCAGACAAGCTAACAATGTTCAACAGGATGATAACAACGCCAATAATAGCAATTAGCGGCATATTCTATCCTCCTGAATATCTCCCCCCACTCATCTCAGAAATTGCAAAGTTTAATCCTTTAACATATGCAGCGAACTTAATAAGAGCGTCTCTTCTGGGGATACAAGTAAATACTGCTTTTCAAATAGCTACGCTCACGCTTTTTTCAGGTGCTATGCTAATAATTGCATACATCCTTTTCAGAAAGATGGATGTTGCATACTGATTAAAACATCACGGCACAATCCCAAATCTATATACCGCAAAATCATTATCAACTGTGAAAATCTCTTAGCCGAAACTCTTAAATTTAATAACGTGATATTTAATATCATGATACTAAAATTCATCGACAGAGAAGAAGAACTCAAAGCACTTGAGGAGCTTTACATCCAAAATAAAGCTCACCTTATCCTAATCTATGGACGCAGAAGAATTGGAAAAACTGAACTAATCAAGCAGTTCATAAAAGACAAACCCAGCTTTTATTTCTTAGCGAGAAAAGAGCCAATAGAGCTTGAACTCACTCGCCTAATTCAGAATTTTAACAGAAAGTTCAACGTCTTCATTGAAGCCCGTAGCTTGGAGGAGTTTTTTGAAAAAGTTAAAGATTTTAAAAGGCTTGTTTTTGTTATTGATGAGTTCCCATACTGGGTGGAGGAGGACAAATCTATTCCTTCAGTTTTCCAGTACATATGGGATGAAATTCTAAAGGACTCACGGATTATGCTCATTCTTCTCGGCTCTTCAATTTCCACGATGGAAAGCTTGATGAGCTATAAAAATCCCCTTTACGGAAGGAGAACCGCTCAGCTAAAGCTCTCACCGATTGGATTCTTCCACTTAAAAGAAGCTTTTCCCCGCTACTCATGGGAAGAACTCGTGAAAGTTTACGGATGCATCGATGGAATTCCCGCATATTTTCAGTACTTTAACGACTCGCTGAGCGTTGAAGAAAACATTGAGCGCAATTTTTACAACAAGGTGAGCATCCTTTATGAAGATGCCGAAAGACTCCTGAAAGACGAGCTTAGAGAACCGATAGATTATTTAAACATCTTAAAAGCTATTAATGAAGGAAAAACCAAGCTTACAGAAATAGCTAACGAAACTAAGATAGCAATAACAAACCTGCCAAAATACCTGAAAACACTTGAAACACTCGACTTAATCTACAAAGAGTTTCCGATAACACAAAGAGAGCGCAGAAAGTTTGGGATTTACCGAGTAAAAGACTTTTACTATCGTTTTTGGCTTCGCTTTGTTTATCCCTACAAGGATGACATAGAGATTGGAGCAATAAGTTTTGAGGATTTTAGGGATGAATTCAATAAGTATCTTGGAGAAGTCTTTGAAAGAGTTGCAAGGCAGTTTCTGATTAAACTGAACATTGAAAGTAAGCTCCCCTTCAAGTTCACAAAAATCGGCAGATGGTGGGACAAAGAGAAAGAGATTGACTTGGTGACTATTAATAGCATCACACGCGAAGCGGGCTTCTTTGAGGTCAAATGGAAGGAGCTTTCATACAAAAATGCTATGAAAATCTTAAAAGAACTAAAAGAAAAGCGCAAAAGCGTTAAAATAAGCACAAAAGCAGAACATTACGGATTGATTGCAAAACATGTTGATAGGAAAGAAGAACTTAGAGAGAAAGGCTATTTGGTGTTCGACCTTGGTGACTTCACTTCCCCATAACAACCTCAACCCTAAAGTTCAAAATGATACAAAGCAGCAAAGCTAAAGCAAGGATCTTGATCATTATGGAAGTTCTCCTCGAAATCCTCGGAAATTCATGAGTAGCTTTTGTAACAGTTCCTTCATCCACAATCAAAGCACCATCAGACATTCTGCCGATGATTATCAAGGCCAACAAATCCCCCGCTAAGCCAGAAGTGTTGAATATAAAAACAACTCCCCACCATAGACTTTTCAAAGCAAAGGCGAGGACAAAAGCGACAGCAGACAATAAAACAGGGGCAATTATAATGTAAATCCACTCTCTCTCTTTCTTAGAGGAGTCCTTATACCTGTGTAGGGAGCTAAATTCACTTTTCCAAAAACTGAAATTCCAAACTCAACTTTAGCCCCAAAGAGCTTTGCAGCTGCAGCATGAAGCACCTCATGAGCAACGACGACAAAAATCAATGGAAGGATTAGATAACACAAGATATTCCACAGAGATGCAAAGTTAATCTCAAATTCTAATGGACTCAAAAACTAAACCAGATAAAACAAATAAAATGAAAGCCAGCGAAATTATTTCTCCCTCGTAATTATTCAAGCGGAGGGAGTAAGGAAAATCCACTAATACTCCCTCTCCACGATGAAATCAGCCAATAACTCAAGATTTCTCCTTGCTTCACTTTCTGGAAGAACTTTCAAGGCCTCTTTAGCTTCCTTTACTAGGTCTTTGGCAAATCTTGCAGCATATTCAATGCTTCCATACTTCTTGAGCAGCTCAATTGCTTTTGCAACCTCCTCTCTAATGTCTTCTTCAATTATGCCCTTGCCCTTAACATCTCCAGCATATTTGCCGAACACCTTCAAGAATTCAGCTTTATCCTCTTCGCTCGCATGCTGGAAGAAGTGAGCAACTATAAGCGTCTTCTTGCCTTTCCTTATGTCACTCCCAACTGGCTTTCCAAGTTTTTCCTCATCGGCAATTAAGTCAAGGACATCATCCCAAACTTGAAATGCCAGCCCAACGTTTCTTCCATACTTTGAAAGTGCTTGTATATACTCTTGGTTGTCTGTTCCAATTATACCCCCAATCTTTGCAGAAGCGTCAAAGAGGGCCGCAGTTTTACCGTCAATCATCTTTAGATACTCGTCAATTGTGACTGCGTCTCTTGTCTCAAATTCAAGGTCAAGAGCTTGACCTTCACATATCTCAATACCTGCCCTCGCTATTGCTCTGACGATTTCAACGATCTTTTCTGCACTGACTGGAGCTTTTGTTGCCGCATCAAAGACAACAGAGTACATTAAATCCCCAGCGAGGATTGCCATGTTGATGCCCCACACTTTGTGGACCGTTGCTCTTCCTCTTCTTGTCTCGTCCATATCCATGATGTCATCGTGAATTAACGTATAAGTGTGGAGAATCTCTATTGCTGCAGCTGGGTAAAGGGCTTTCTTCCAGTCCCCACCAACAGCCTCTGTAGCAGTGAGAACGACAAAAGGTCTGACTCTCTTTCCTCCAGCTAGGGGATAGTGTCTTGTTGCTGCATACAGCTCTTTCGGCTCCTTTTCAGGCAAAAGCTCAAAGATGACATCATCAACAACTTTTGCTTTCTCTTTTATTGATTTGAAGAGTGCATCAAACTTGCTCATGTTATCACCTCGCAATTTCAACCTTGTATCCATTTCTCGAGACAAACACATCTCTACCAATTAAATATCCTTCCTCTTCTGCGAGTTCAGCATAATGAGTGAGCATTCTAAAGTCCCCGTGAGCTGGTACAATGTTTTCTGGATTGAGCATCTTAATCAGATAGCGATGGTCTTCTCTTGAAGCATGACCTGAAACATGTAAGTTCTTAATTATTCTAACACCTCTCATTCTAAGCTTTATTTCCAGAGCATATCTCTGGGCTATGTTCAAAGGATTTGGTATCACTCCAGCAGAGAAAACAACAGTGTCATCCTTACCCAAATCGTAAAGCTCTCCATTTGCCATCCTTGTTAAAACCGCCCCAGGCTCACCTTGATGACCCGTGACTATTAAGAGGTAGTTCTCCCTTGCCTGTGAAATCTCTTTGAGGGCTTTTTGAACTGCATTGGGACTCCTGAGAACCCTTGAACCTTTCATCTTTATCAATCCCAATTGTTTAGCTATGCCTGTGTATTTTGCTAAGGAGCGACCGACCAAAATAGCCTGCCTTCCCATGTTGTTGGCTATCTCTATAAGCTCTTGGAGGCGAGCGATGTGCGAGGCAAATGTCGTGGCTATCAAACCTTTCTCTTCCATACCATCGTAATAGAAGAAATCCTCAAGGAGCATCTTTGCAACCGCTTCACTTGGCGTCTTTGTTTCTTCGGCAACCCTTGTAGATTCTGCTATTAAAATTTTGACTCCTTCCTTACCGATTTCCTTGAGCCTCTTGTAGTCTGGCTTTTCTCCAAGAGGGCTGTTATTGTCAAATTTGTAGTCGCATGCATAGACCACAGCGCCCTCTGGGGTGTGAACAACGACTATCGAAGATTGGGGAATTGAATGAGTTATCTGAACAAATTCAATTGCCAGATTTTCACTAACTTGAACAATTTCACCATATTGAGTCTCATACATTGGGTTTTTAACTTCAAAATACTGTTCGCTCTTGACTTCGCTCTTTGCAAGCTTTATTGTGTATGGGGTTCCGTAAATCGGAACGTCTGGATAATGAGGAGCCAACTTTGCTACCGCACCGATATGGTCAAGATGACCGTGAGAAAAAGCTATTGCAACGACTTTTTTATTCCTAATTGGAGTGTCATCTGGAATTGCACCTATCTTTCTCAGCTCTTTTGAGGGCATCTTCTGAAACTCAACATCTTCATGGATGAGAACCCTATCCAAGCGAATGCCCATGTCTATTATCACAACTTCCCCATTGTATTCAATGGCTGTCATGTTTTTACCTACTTCTTCATAACCGCCTAGGGTGTAAATATTTATCATTTCTTTTCCTCCCGTGTTTGACCTCTAAGCTCTCACGAGCATAAGGTCAAGCTAAGTAATAATTGAAGGTAGGGTTTAAAAAGATGTGTATTTGGTAATGACCGGTAACCTTGGTTAAAGAATAGTGATGTCAGACAGATTTGAATGTACGTGTACGGAGGGTTAAAAATAAAAAGTTAAGAAATCATCAAGAAACTTCAACATACAAACCAACCGGAACGTTAACATCCTCGTAGATGGTGCCCCACCAGTGATGAACTGGAATTCTGACCTTATAGCTGCTCTCCATGGCATAGAATGTTACAGTGCTCTGTGGTCCTTTATTCTTTAAATGACCTAACATTACGTAGCTTGCATAGTCACTTTCACTGAATCCAACAATTAAGGTGTCAAACCATTCTGGCAAAGCTCCCCCAGCAAAGTACTTAAGTATCGCTCCCACCGGAACCCCAACACCAAAGCTATGTCCATCAGTTCCGGCGTAGATGGTTCCGTAAAATTCTGATATAGATACTGGATCCTCAACACCGCCATTGATGCCTCCCGATCTCCTCATCCAGCTGCTGGGAAAATTATAAGGCGGTCTCCCAAGAGTTGCCCCACTCTTTATGTGTTTAACAATTCCGTATCTATCAATAATAGAACTGTCAATTTTTGCAAAGTATCTCTCATTTCCTGTGGGATAGCACCATGCTGTGCAGATGTATTCTTTCTGATAAATGTAATGGACCGTTCCTTTAATCCAAACGTAGCCCCAAGAATACTCCTTGGGAACGGTAATATCATCTCCTCCAGCATAATAGTCAGTTATTGATCTTCCAAGAACTTTGACTGTTATTGAGCTAGGATCAAAGCTTACTTTCTTAGAGATCTGGTCGCCAAAAGCTACCGTAACATCTGGTCCCCAGTATTTGTGAACTTGAACCGCAATATCAACAGTTGCAAATACATCACTCCAAGCTTTGTTGTGTATTATCAAAACGGGTATTCTAACATTAGCATAAGATTTTTGTCTTTCAGTTTTCCAGATGTAATAAACATCATGAGCCAAAGGCTCTGTTTTTGATGTTTTCAAATTAAGAGCTTTCAAATCTTTAATTTTTGCCTCTTTAAAGTTGAATTTCAACTCAAAATTTTCTGCAAATGTGTTTTTGTTTATTCCAACTTCGATGCTTTCTGGTGGAAACGTATAAAGCTTTCCATCCTTAACAATCCACACGTCAATCCCAATGAATGCCGTTTTTGAGCCAATCTTTCTTGCAATGCTCTTTGGTGTATCGAGAGTGGAGATTTTTATAATATTATTTGTGAACAGGAAGTTTTTGCTCAACGTTCCCTCCTGGAGAACTTTGATATCTCCATTCTCATCAAAAGTCCAGACTGAATAGTAAACTTTGCCATGGTCTGTTAGAGCTTTTCCATCCTCATCTATCAGAGTAACTTTAGCACCACCAATAGGAGTTGCTTGAATATATCCCATTGCCCCAACTATCAATAACCCCAACAAAATTCCAAACAGTTTTTTCATACTTTCATCCTCCACTAAATATTGCAATAATAATTATGACTTTATGATTTATAAATTTTTTCTTTTATTGAAAGTAAATTTTTTACCTAATTTTTTGTTAGTGAGATTTTTTAAGCTATAGTTTTATCAGCTCTACTAATCAAAAGAAACTTAAGTAAAAGACTGAACAAAAATGAACATTTAAAAAGCAGAAAAAGCTAAGCTTTTCTCCTCCTTACTCTGAGAAACTCAGCTAGATCAATTCTCTGCTCCAACCACTCCCTTGCAAAGCCCGTAATCACCAGTGGGACTTTCCTAAGCTCTTCCACATTTCTCGCTCCAACAAGAAACATAGCATTTCTGAGCTCATCAATATATCTCTGGAGAATCTTAATTACTCCCTCAACATCTCCCCTAACTGCTGGTTTCAGCAGAGGCAAAGCAACTCCAGCTAAGTTCGCTCCAAGAGCTAAAGCTTTTGCAATCATTATACCGTCTCTAATTCCGCCAGTTGCTATTATCGGCAAGTCAGTTGCATATCTAACTTCCACAACACTAATTGCTGTGGGAATTCCCCAGTCCCAGAACTTTAAGGCCAGATTTCTGCTCCTTTCGTCTTTTGCCCTGTAGTACTCAACGCCGCTCCAGCTCGTGCCTCCAAGACCGCCAACGTCAATGGCATCAATTCCAATGCTCTCAAGCTTTATTGCAACTTCCATTGAAACCCCAGCACCTGTTTCTTTAGCTATTATTGGGTATGGGAGCTCGCTCTTAAGTTCAGCTAACGCTTTAAGAACTCCCCTGTATTGCGTATCTCCTTCAGGCTGAACGCTCTCTTGGAGAGGATTCATGTGGATAGCTAAAGCATCGGCTTGAATTGTCTCGACAGCTTTTAGTGCTTCTTCAATACCATAGCGATTTGGCATAGTCTCAGCAAATTGAGGTGCGCCTAAGTTCCCGATGAGAAAAATATCCGGTGCAACATCCCTAACGTAGTAGCTTTCCCAAGTTTCTGGCTTTCTAATCATTGCCCTCTGACTTCCAACTCCCATAGGGATGTTCAGCTCTTGAGCAGCTTTAGCTAGGGTTTTGTTTATCTTTCCAGCAAGCTGAGAGCCTCTTGTTCCGCCTGTCATTCCAGCAATCATTATCGGGTAGTCAAATTTCCTTCCAAGAAACTCAACGCTCAAATCAATCTCATCTTTATCTATTTCTGGGAGAGAAGTGTGGACAAAGTGAATGTTCTCAAATTGATTAGTTACATGAGCCTCAACTTGCCGCTTTAAACAGTGCTCGATATGCTCAAACTTCCTGATTATCGTGAGCTCCTCCTTATCCATGAAAGCACCTCCTAAATGAAAAGTGAAAGAATAGGTTAAGAGATTTTTGGATGCTCAAGTTTTCTAAGCTTTGTGCCGACTCTTTGACCTTTGATAGCCTTACTGAGATTCCCCCTAACTTTCCCGTTTATGAAATAAACTTCACTGTGCTTTGCTATTTTTAAAGCCTCCCTCAGCTTGTTTCCAATTCCTCCAGTTACATCAATTCCAGCTGACTCTGAACTTTCCAGCAAATGTCTAATTTCTTCAGCATTGAGCTCTTCAATTAGCTTTGCATCTCTTTCCTTTGGATTCTTGTCATAAATCCCATCAACGTCCATCAAAAAGATCACTTTGCTCGGCTTGAGCATCTTTGTGAGATAGCTTACTATCTGGTCTCCCGAAAGGATGTCTATGCCTTTGTCAAGGGCTATCGCTGTGTCTCCAAACAAAACAGGGATAAATCCAAGCTCAAGGAGCTTTCTCAAAATCTCAAGCTCAGCATAAACTATCTCTTTATTTTCAATTAGAAAGATTGATGATGAAGAAACAGAATAAGCAGGCAAACCCTTCTCTAAGAAAGTTTGAATTATCAAATTATTGAGCTTGAGCATTGCTTGATGAGTCTTTGAGAAGCCAATTCTCTTTCTATCAACATCCCCTCTGAGACCTTCAGTGATTTTGTATTCCTTTGCATTTGGATGCCCAAAGCTTCCACCGCCGTGAACTAGGATGAAGCTCTCATCTGGGTAAAATTGAGCAATTTCTTCAGCTATCTGCTCCACTATGTGCTTGTGGAATGAGTATTCTTTCTCCTTGTCGCTTATTACACTTCCACCAAGCTTGATGAGTATCATTCCTCAACCTCCTCTATTCTAAGACCTTCCCTGCTAATCTTTGTTATCATAGGCATTCCACCGGCAATCTTTATTGCTGTTGCCACTTCACTCTGCTTTCCTGGAGCTAAGGCATACATACATCCTCCCCCACCAGCACCTGTGATTTTAGCGCCCAAAGCACCAGCCTCCCTTGAAGCATACACCAAATCGCTCAAGCTCTTTGTTGAGACTCCGAGGGCGTCAAGCAAGCCATGGTTTATGTTCATGAGCCTTCCAAGGAGCTGGAATTTAAGTTCCTTGTCATAGTCTGCCAGAATCACTTCCCTAGCTTTCTCAACGACTTTGCCCATTGAGTTTAGAATTGGGGTTATAATCTCCGGCATCTCTTCAAAGCTCTTCCTCACTTTTGCAACTAATTCCTTCGTGCTGCCACTTGAACCCGTGTATCCGACAACAATTGGCAGTTCTATTGCTGGCAGCTCCTCAAAATTGCCCTTCTCGTAGTAAAGAAAGCCGCCAATTGCTGAAACTGTCGGATCAATTCCGCTTGAAGCTCCTTGGACTAAAAGCTCTGTCCTATGCCCAAGCTTTGCCACTTCTTCTTTGGTAAGCTCCAAGCCTAAAAGTCTCGAAACTGCACCTATAGTTGCAACAGCGACCGCTGCTGAGGAGCCCAACCCAGCGCCAACTGGGATTTGAGACGTAATTGAAACGGTAACTCCCTTCTTTTGCCCAGCTTCATCCATTACAAGGTTTATTGCCTCCCTTACATAGCTTAAAACCTCTGCAGCTTTTCCGTAATCAGTTTCGAAATAGATTTCCTTGTCAGAAAACGAAACAGTTAAGCCTGGCACTCTAATGTCTTTAGCTTCAATCCTAATCCTCCCGTTCTTGTTGAACTCAGCCCAAACGTATGTCCTCAAATCAATAGCCGCTGCTATGGCAGGCTTCCCATAAACGACGCTGTGTTCACCGAAGAGAATAATTTTAGCTGGAGCTGACGCGAGAACTCTCATTTTTAACCCTCCATTAAATTCAGTGAAATTTACTCCCTAGAAAAGTTGAAGTCTAAGATTTATTTTCCTTTTGGTCTCAGAATGAAAAGAAAAGATCAGGATTTTCTAATCACAATCGATGCATAGCCAACTATTGCATCCATACTTCTGCTGACTTCAAAGCTTGTGGTGTAGTGCAAAAGCTCTGCTTCAACAGCTCCAGCTAATCTTGAAAACACTATTGCAGTGGCAACTCCACCTGGACCACACATCGTATGATTCATTTTCCTTATCTCATCGAACATGCCCTTGTAGTCAAACTCTAGGATTTTCTGAATGACCCTGAAGTCCCACTCCTTAATCCTGCCAAGCAAGTCTTCTCCTCTCGCCCTGAAAGGAACGTAGCCGTACATATAGCCATAGTGCATCATATCTGTGCTAGCAATCACAACAACATCTCTGCCAAGCTCATGGGAAGCTTCAAAAATTGCTTTTCCTAAGTCCTCAGCAACCTCCTCATCTTGAAGCCCAAGATCTATCGGCACTATTTTGATTTCCTTGCCAGCTTTATCAGCTATATATTGTATAAACGGTAGTTGAACCTCTATGGAGTGCTCATACTTGTGAGCCAGCTCATCCAAGTCAGCTATACCGGAATTCTTAACAATTGCTCTGGCTAATTCGCTATCAACTTCAACTTCTCCTAACGGAGTGATCCATTTCCCCTCTGGATAAACGGCAACAGGTGAGCCAAAGCCCGTGTGGTTAGGCCCTATTATGACGAATGTCTCCGGGAGGCCATCTTCATAAATCGCTTTGTATGTTCTTGATGCTGTGTAGCCTGAAAAGACATAACCGGCATGAGGAGCAACCCCAGCTGTTATCTTCCTCTCACTGCCAGGCTCTCCTAAGTCACTGAAAAAGCGCTCAAGCATCATCACAAGCTCTTCATCAGCGGGATAAAAACTGCCAGCCACTGCTGGGTACCTTATCATAGCTATCACCCCAAAAAAGTTATGCAAAAGGGCTTATAGGGTTTTGGTTTATTATCGCGAAAGGTTACAAGAACAAAACAAGAGTGCCAGAAAAAGATAACAAAAAACTAAAGCTCAAGTCCTAATAATCCTCATCTCAAAGTCCTCAACTGGAACCTTGAAGTCCTCTCTGCTCTCAATTTCTTTGCGGTTGTAGAGGATTTCCCTTGCAAGTATCCAGTAAATCAAAGCTAGCGCCTTTCTACCCTTGTTGTTTGTTGGGATTGCTAAGTCAACGTAGCTGAGCAAGTTCTCAGTGTCGACTAAAGCCACAATTGGGATTCCAACTTCAACAGCCTCCTTGAGTGCTTGGTGGTCAGCTCTTGGGTCTGTGACAATAAGAACATCTGGCTCAAAGAAGTTCTTGACTGCTGGGTTTGTCATTGTTCCAGGGAGAAATCTTCCAGGCATTGCTCTTGCACCAGTAACTTCGCCGAACTTTTTAACCGGCTTTTGACCGTAGAGCCTAACGCTAACCGCTAAGATTTTGTCTGGCTCAAACTTTGCAAGGAACTTACCAGCTATGCGGAGCCTCTCATCTGTTTTTCTAACATCCAAAACGTAGAGACCATCTTGCCTAACCCTATAGATGAACTTCTTCATATCCTTAGTTTTCTGCTGTGTTCCGATGTGAACTCCAGCTGCTAAATATTGGTCGAGTGGAACTAAATACTCTTCCATTTCTTTCACCCCTCAAATGTTATTATCCTTCCTCTTTCACCCAAATCTTCGGCTATCCTAATAAGTTCGTTTATTTTAACTAGCGAATCTTTATAGAGCATTATAGCTGGGCATTTGAGCCCAACAGCTATGTGAGGCAAAGCTTCATCAGCAGACTCAAACTTTGCCTCAGCCAATATGGGCGTAATCCTCTCGGATTTCGCATCATTCACAAGGTTGTATAAATCGGTGAGTGTGCCGAGGTTTATAGGCTTTATTGAAAGCGCATTATAGTATCTCCTATCAAGTATGTCCTTCTCCTTAAAGAGGTATTCACCGTCAACAAAGACCCCGTGCGTACTGGCAATGAGCTCGAGGAAAAGCTCCTCAGTGCCAATTGGCTTTATGTAGGCTATGTTGTTGTCCTCTACAATCCTAAGGACTTCTTCAAGCTCGAGTGGTCTTTTTTGGACAAGCCCTATTGCAACATCTAGGCCAAGCTCATCACTTGCAGTTTCTGAAGCTTTTGAAAGCTCCTCAACGCTGATTTTTTTGGCATGCTCTTCAATCTTGACCATTGCATCAACAACATCTGTTATCTCCATCAAATCTCTGACCATGACGTAGTAGTCAAAAGACTCATCGCTTGCAAAGCCGATAAGCGGAACCGGAAGCTCTGTTGTAAATGTTCCGCCAATGTAGCTGTAAAGGGGCATTTTCTTGACGTTAGCTGCAGCTTTTGCAACAGCTATTGAGACAGCTAATGCAGTGTTGGCACCGATGTGGCTTAAATTGTCTGTTCCGTCAATTTCCCAGAGATAGCTGTCAATGAGCTCTTGTTCTTGAGCATCAAAACCAATGAGCTCGGGTCCTATAATCTCATCTACTTCACTAACAGCTCTGTGGGCTTCAACAACGTATAGGGAGGGGTTCTCATCAACGGGAGCTGCAAATCTTCCAAAGCCAGAGCTAGTTATAACGTCAACTTCAATTGAATATTTGCCGCCTTTGAGGATTGCAACCCTACCCACAACGTTCTCTATTATCGTCATCTTTCATCAGCTCGGTCTTATAACGGTTATTGGTATTATACCCTTTTCAAACTCCAATATCGCGGCATCCAACGGGGTTATGCCCTCTGGAATGTCAATCAAGACGGGAGCACCCATTGCTATTTGCAATGCCCTTGCTCCAATAATTCTCGCCTTTTCAAATCTCGTGTACTTGAACATGTTTATCACCTATGCCAATTTTGGTGGGGCCGCCGGGATTTGAACCCGGGTCTCCGGCGCCCCAGGCCGGGAGGATAGACCAAGCTACCCCACGGCCCCTCCGAAGAAATGTGGTTTTTCAATACACTCTATACTGCATGATGTCATCAATCAACTCAACGTGAGTGAGGAGCATTCTTCTGCAGCAGTATCTCTCCAATCCAAGGTCATCGAGCACCTTCTCAGGGTCTTCACCCTTCTCAACGCGCTCTTTAAAGATGTAATATTTATCCCCTATGACCTTTCCACATGTAAAGCATCTCACGGGAACTATCAAGCAAATCACCTTTTAAAGTTTTAACTCTAAACTAAAGTTTTAAAGGAAAGCAAACCAATTCAACGGTAACTCTTTTGTCTCTTTGCTCTTGGACCCTTAGTTGACCTGTTTGGCTTGTGCGGCTCTGTCCTTCTGCTGTCGCCGACAAGCATTGTTCTATCGTACTTCATGAACTTTTCCTTGAGATTCATGTCTCCAGTCCATTCAACTAGAGCTCTTGCAATTGCGACTCTTGCAGCCTCAGCCTGTCCCATGAATCCTCCGCCTTGCACTTTGACATCAATGTCAACTTTGCTGACGATCTCCTCACCTGCTAAGATGAGTGGCTCGAGGATTGTGAATCTTGCGATCTCAGGCTCGATAATCTCAACTGGCTTGTTGTTAATCCTAACTCTACCCTTACCTTCTCTAATTGTTGCTCTCGCAATTGCAGTCTTTCTCTTTCCAGCAGTTTGAATAACTCTCATTACTATCACCTCAGAACTTTCCACCCAAATACTTTGCAACATCTCCAACTGTCACATACTTGGGTGTCTTAAGCCTTGACATGTGTGCTTCCATTATTGTCTCAAACTCTTTTCCTTCAAACTCCTTTGGAACACCGGCGTAAACTTTGAGTCTCTTGAAAGCCTTCCTTCCTCTGTCAGTCTTCCATGGAAGCATTCCTCTGATTGTTCTTCTAACAATCTCGTCACTTCTTTTTGGATAAAATGGACCCCTTCTTGGGTTTGTTCTTGTTCTAAGCTCAGTTCTCTGCTTGTACTTTGCAAAGATGTTCTCTCTGTTTCCGGTGATTATAGCTTTTTCAGCATTGACAATGATAACTTCTTCCCCTTCGAGGAGCATCTTAGCGACTTTTGATGCAAGTCTTCCCAATATGAGACCTTCAGCGTTAATAATCCTCATAGCTCATCACTCCATTATGATTACTCCACTACCTTTTGGATTTCTCTCGATTAACTCCTCAATTGTTATTGCCTCTCCACCAGCTTTGATAATCTTTTCTCTAGCTTTCTCGCTGAACTTCCATGCAGCAACGATAACCTTGTGATCGAGATTTCCTGCACCCAAGACACTTCCTGGAACAACAACCATGTCGCCATCCTTTGTGTATCTGTTGATTTTGCTGATGTTTACCTCAGCTCTCTGCCTTCTTGGTCTTTCAAGACGCCAAGCTATGTCCTTCCATATCTTTACTCCTTCCTCGTTTGACTTCTTCCTTAAATACCTTATAAGCCTTCTCAAATTGATATCAGTTGGACCTGTTCTCTTCATGAGCATTCCTCCTCAATTCCTTCTCGCGCCGAGGGACGGGGTGATCATTATGGTGCGGGGGCGGGGATTTGAACCCCGGAACCCCTGCGGGACGGGACCCTGAATCCCGCGCCTTTGACCAGGCTCGGCAACCCCCGCACTAAGGCTATTCGGCTAATTTATGAAGCTCGTTTATAAATTTATCGCTCTTTCTCATCAAAATCTTGAGCGCTATGCTTACCATTTCCTCAACGGGAAGCTCTCCGTTGCTCTCTACTGTAAACACGAATGCATTTGGCACAATTTCCTCTTTAATCAAGCTACCCATATATTGCTCAAACTCCCTTGGAAGATAGAAAGCAGTGATTGTTGTTATGATAAGCTCATCTTCAGTTTCCTCAACGGGAAGCTTCCTCTTCTTTGCCAGCTTCTTTATTTTCTCCCAGTCTGGGACTTCTTTGCTCACATAAATCTTTGTGAGGTACTTGTAGTAAGCAAAGCCCGGTTGCCACTTTGCATGGTCTTTTCCTCTTCCAAGCTTAGCATAAGCGTTAAAGGTCAACTTTTGACCTTCTGCTAGTTTTACAATGGGTATATTTGGAGTTACCGGTTTTACATCTGGGTCATCACTCTTTAAATCGCCTGAGTACACTATGCCTGGGCCTTCAGCTTCTAAGCTTAAAGTGACAGTATAATCATCAAGCTCAAGAGCATCGAGCTCAAATCTGTCATATGGAGTGGTGAGCGGGATCATGGCTAAGCGGTGAGCGATAATCTCGTCGAAGAGAGCTGAATCGTTCTCATAGAACTCAACCTCATCAACTGCAAAAGTCGGAACTTCACCAATTATTGTTCTCCTTAATGCATTCGCAAAAGCCGCATCAACACCCTCTAAGATAAAGCGAATTGCATCTTCCCTTTTTTCAAGAATTTTAATTTCCATTTTTTCTCACCAAAAAAGAAGTTGTAAAGAGAGGTCAGACTCTTCTACCCCTACGGCCGCCCTTGGGCCTTGTACCGTCGTGGGGTATTGGTGTAACGTCTTCAACACGGCCGATCTTAAGACCAGCTCTAGCTAAAGCTCTAATTGCAGCTTGAGCACCTGGTCCCGGGGTCTTGCTCTTGCTTCCTCCAGGAGCTCTAACTTTAATGTGCACACCAACAATACCCTTCTCCAAGGCCTCTTCAGCGGCTCTCTTTGCAGCAATCATGGCTGCGTATGGGGATGGCTCATCTCTGTCTGCCTTAACAACCATACCACCGCTCCATCTTGAAATTGTCTCTGCGCCTGTGAGGTCGGTTATGTGAATTATGGTGTTGTTGTATGAGGAGTAAATGTGAGCAACTCCCCATTTCTCCTTCTTCTTAATATTTACCTCCTCAGTCATTGAGCCTCACCCGCCTGCTTAGCTTGCTCAATAACAACTCTCTCAGGGTGTGATTCCTTAGCGAAAGGTGAGGTCTTTGCGTAGGTTATACCATCCTCCTCTTCCTTGAGGACAAGGTAGCTCGGTGACCTGATTATCTGCCCATTGACCTCTATGTGGCCGTGAACAATTAACTGTCTCGCCTGCTTGATTGTCCTTGCAAGACCTTTTCTGTAAACAAGTGTCTGGAGTCTTCTCTCTAAGATGTCCTCAATCGTAAGTGAGAGAACATCATCTAACACAGCATTCTCCGGAAGGATTCCAAGTCTTGCCAATCTCTGGAGAAGCTGCTGTCTCTCAATCTCTGCCTGCTTTCCTCTTGCTGCGAGCAATCTTCTTGCTCTTCTTCTGAACTCCTTAAGCTGAGTCTCGTGCTTCCAAAGCTCTTTCTTGTTTTTGAGAGCATACTTATTCATTAAAACTCTCTCTCTGTCAAGCCTCTCCTTAATCCATGGATGAGAGGGAGTTTCATACTTCTTCCTTTGTCTCTTAGGGTCTCCCATCTATACCACCTCACTTCTTCCTTCTGCTGACACCTACAGTTTGTCCTCTTCTGAAGTTTGATCTTGTTCTCTGGCCTCTCAATGGCAAGCCAAGCTCGTGTCTAATACCTCTGTATGCCCTAATTCTCCTAAGCCTGTTGATGTCCTCACGCCATGCCATGACAAGCTTTGCACCAATGAGATGCATGTCTTTTCCAGTCTCGTAGTCCTTTGGTCTGTTTACTGCCCAAGCTGGAATTCCATGCTTAACTGGATCTTCAAGAATTTCCTCAATGAGCTTAACCTGTTCGTCTGTTAAGTAACCAGCCTTCTGGAATGGGTCTAATCCAGCAACTCTGCACACCATTGTGGCAAAGTTTATGCCTATTCCTTTTATTCCTGTGAGCGCCCATCTGAGCTGTTTATTTCCATCTAAATCTACTCCCGCAACACGGACGATATGCCTAAATTCTGCCATTATAAATACACCTCCAGATTAATCCTTCAAAGAGGATTTTGGCGCCGGGACGGGGATTTGAACCCCGGCGGGCAAACGCCCACGGGCTCTCAAGGCCCGCGCCATCCCAGGCTAGGCGATCCCGGCATACACCCGATAGCCACTTCCTTTAGCTAATTCTCTCACATCTTTAAAGGTTTGCTCCATTAGGGCTTTAATAAACTTTGCGCCCTGATTAGTTCTTATCACCAGCTGGAGCAGACCTCCATCGTAGAGATGCTTGGGAGCATTTATAACTATTTCCCTTAAAACTTCCTTGCCAGCATGCACTGGTGGGTTTGTAATTATGCTGTGAAACTTTTCATTTTTCACTGGTTCATAAAGGTTACCCCACCTAACCTCGGCATTCTTCACATTGTTGATTTTTAAGTTTTTCTTTGCTATGCTTACTGCTCTCCTGTTAATGTCAGTCATCACAACATAATCAACAAATTTAGCTACCACAATGCCAATTGCACCGTATCCACAGCCCAAATCCAAAACACGCCAATCTTTTTCAAGCATAGCATTTTCAACCAATAATCGAGTACCCTCGTCGTATTTCCCGAAAGAGAAGACTCCACTTGCTGTAATGAACCTAAAATACTGCCCTCTAATAAATACCTCAATTGTCCTAGTTTTTAGTGGAACATTGGGATTTTCGGAATAGTAATGACTCATGGTTGAAGATTCGTTGAGGGGTTTAAAAATGTGAGCGTGAAAACTTACTCGTGAATATGATCTCAGGGATCGTAAAGGCAAAGTCTCCCAGTGAATTAAGAGAATGAAGAAGGAAGAATATTCTTTGCCCTTTACCATAACTTGGGATACCAATCCCTCGGCATGAACACCTTTTCGACATCAACAGCTATTCCCTTGCTCTTGTTAAGCATTTCTTGACTCGTCATCATAGCCTTTCCTAATGCGACAAGCTCATCTTTGAGCGTCATTATAGCAACTAAATCTCCCCTCTTTATGCCTGCATGCACCTTAACGATTCCTGGAACGGCCAAATCTGCTCCATAAGTAACAGCGGCAACTGCTGAATCTCTTATCCAGACCTTCGGCAGATGCTCCACTGCCTTCTCCATCGGCTGGATTGCTTTCCTGAAGTATTCCTCAATTCCATCTTCCTTCCAGAAATGATAGTAATCTACAAGGTCGTGTAAAGTCACTAATGTTTCATCTTCCTTAAACGGCCCGCTCCTCGTTCTTCTCAGCTCGGCCATGTGAGCACCGACTCCCAAAGCCAGCCCAATATGGTGGATAAGTGAACGTATGTAAGTTCCAGCCTCAACGCCAACCCTGAAGAGGACATCTTTGCCTTCTATTTCCAAAATCTCGATGTAGTAAACCTTTCTCGTCCTCAACCTTCTTTTAACGGCACTCCTAAGCGGCGGTCTCTGAATGATTTCTCCCTCAAACTCCTTCACAACTTTGTAGATTTTATCCTCGGGAACTTCGCCGTGGAGATGCATTAAAGCTACATACTCCTTTCCAGCTGGGAGCAAAGCCTGAACTACACGGGTTGCTTTCTCAAGGGCAACCGGTAAAACGCCGCTGACCTTTGGATCAAGTGTTCCTCCATGACCAGCTTTCTTTAAGTTGAAGAGCTTTTTAATCCATGCAACAACCTCGTGGCTCGTAGGTCCCGGAGGCTTGTCGAGATTGATTATGCCAAACTGCATGTGCATCTCTATTGGTCTTTTCTCTGGAGGAAAGCCCCATTTTGGATTGGTCTCAGCTTTTTCATCTTTGACTAGCACTTCCCTCTTGATGTCTGCTGGAAGGATTCTTCTAACTTCATCTCTCGCCATGAGTATCACCCAATGATTGTCATGTAAGAATCTCAGAATTTTGCTTTATAAATCTGCCCTCAGAATTTAAACTTGTAGTCAAAGACCGGCCATCTTGGGAGATACTTAACGAGCTTGACGTAAGCAGGGACAAACACTTCGCTTTTGTTTTTCTTAATAGCTTTTAAAATTACGTCTACAGCTTCTTCTGGGCTGACGGAACCTTTAGGGACTTTCCCATACCAGAAAGGAGTTGCTACTTGTCTCGGATACACCTTAATTATATGAACATCTTTTTCTTTCAACTCTTTTTCAAGATTAACAACCATATAGTGGAGAGAAGCTTTTGCAGCCCCATAAGACGGCAGCTCTACGGTGTTAACAAATGCTGCAGCACTTATAACAAACACGACTTTTCCACCTCTGGGAATCATGTCCAGAAGCTCCTTCGTAAGCACAATTGGGGCTATTACATTTACCTTGAAAAGTTTCTCGAGTTCTTCCTCATTTTGCTCAAGGAGAGGTTTAGCTATAGCAAAGCCCGCGTTGTTGATGAGAAGATCAAGCCTTTCAATACCCCTCCGTTCCAGCGCCTTTCTAATCCTCTCCGCCGCTCCCTTTTCACTTAAATCCGTAATAATGTAGTCAAAATTTCCGAGTGAGCTAAGCTCTCTAAGTGCTTTTTCATTCCTGCCAACTCCAATAACAAAATAATCCTGCTCAGTCAATCTTTTTACAATTAACTTTCCAATTCCACCGGAAGCTCCAGTAACAAGTGCATTTTTCATAAATCCCACCCAAGTAAGAATAGAAAAGAGAAGTCAAAAAGGCTTGGCTTATTGTCAAGCTAAACTTATTCCAGCCTGCTCAAGGGCGGCCTTAACTTCCTCGTCGCTTGCTCCTCTTGGAATGCTAATCTTCTCTGGGAGCGGCTCGATGTGCTTTATGTTCATTCTTCTCCTCTTAACCTTGTTCAATCCAGCACCTGTAACGAGGACGAAGTTCTTGTCAATTATATCAACTACAACAACCTTTTGTCCGGCTCTCCTTCCGGCAATAACAACGGCTATTCTTCCTATATCAATTGCTGGCATTCATCCCACCTCCTCATTTTTTCGTCCTAAACCCCGTGTCGCCATCGGGGTACAGGTGGTCGATGGCGGCCTTCACAATAGCGAAGACCCCATCGGGCGACCATTTCGAAGTGTTTATGACTAAATCATAAATCGAAAGGTCGTTGATGTCAATACCATAAAGGTTTAAATATCTTTTCCTATTTTGCTTCTCCCTCTCGGCAATCTGTATGAACGCTTCCTCAACACTAATGCCCTCTCTCCTTGCAACCCTTTCGGCTCTAACTTTTATTGGAGCATCAAGCCAAATTTTAAGGTCAGCATTCTTAACCATCCAGCCAGCCAAACGACCTTCAATAACAACGTTGCACTCCTTAGCTGCCTCAATCTGCCTCTTATCAACTTCCCTATCAATCTCTGGGTGAAGCTCAGCGTATTTTTGAAACTCCTGTAAAGTCATACCCATTTCTCTGGCCATCTGTCTAAAAATTAAACCAGCATAGACATGCTTAAATCCATAATGTCTGGCAATATTGCGGCATAGTGTTGTAGTTCCTGAACCTGCTAAACCGCTTACTGTTATCACTAGGCAGCCTTTTGGCATTTTAACCACTTAATAAAGTTTTAGAAATCAAGAAATCTGAGCTCTAACCTGGGCTTTCATGACCTTGCGCATGCATCTTGGGCAGAGGTGCGGCATTGGTCTCTCTGGTCTCTTCTTGGTCTTTGGTAGCTTTCTCATTTCAACTGGTCTTCCTCTTGGAATGCCGTTAAGTGGTCTTCCGCACATTGCACAGTGAGCAATCTTTGGCTTTCTTCTCTCAAAGTGTATGACAGTCCTTCCCCCAGGAGTTCTAACGTATTTCCTCCTCCATGACCTTGACCCATACATTGGTTTCATTTTTCTCCACCTCGCTTAGCATTTTTGTTCAGCATTTTTAAACTTAACTAAGCCATGTCCAATATCTTCCTTAAAACTTGTCCTACTACCATTGAAGTTAGGATGTACCATCCAATGTAGCCGAGCTCATTTGCATGAAGAGATGACGCCTTGTGGAAAAAGTCAGCAATGAAGAAGTTAAATGGTAGCTTTACAACAACAACCTCAGCATACCATCTCCTCATCCATCCAAAGAATATCCAGAATATTGGCATTGTTACTAACATGGGCTTGAAGAATGTATCTTTCATAACTTCATTCTGAAGTTTTAAAAGCTCTATTTGCTTCTGCTGAAGCTTTCTAAGCTTCTTCTCATCCCCAGCTTTCTGTGCTTCCTTCCACTCTTCCTGAAATTCTTTGCTCAGCTTTTGAAGTCTCTTCAACTTTTCTTGGTCAACTAAGAAGTAGTTCACTAGTGTGAAAAACGAACCTAGTATTATACCTGAGATTGTCACTACCCACAATGGGGGAGTTGAGACCAACAACGGCCCAAATATTTTATCCAGTACAAGATATATCGGCTCAAGCATATTCCTCCACCGCCAAATCGAGTATTTTCACCAACTCATTAACAGCTTCTTCTAAACCTTTGTCTTCATGGTTCTCAATTATCTTTATAAGTGCATTGGAATGCATTGCATAGCTTATTGCAGCAGCCCTATTTAAATCTTGATGTCTCTGGATTTGCTCTTCAGTCTCAACATCTCTGTCTCTTTTGAGATCTCTCAAACGTCTACCGAGGATTTCGCTTGGAGTTGCCTCAATTATTACAATAAAGTTTGGATTTATGGTCTCAATGACCTCCCTTGGGAATCCCAGCAAATAGCCAAGGGGAGTTCTGATTGTAGCATGTGTATCTAAAAGAACGGGCTCCTTTTTGGCTATTTCCGCAATTTTTTCTGCAGCTTTCTGCTGTAGAATTCTCTGCTTCGGCAACTCCAATTTCCTCATTTCATCCCTGTGCTTAACCCAACCTAATTTTACCGCTTCTTCAAACATTAAGTCGCCAAAGTTAATGAGTCTGAATTTAGCCCGTGTCCTTTTCAAAGCCAATCTTGTAATGGTGCTCTTACCTACCCCTGGGATGCCAGTAATTATGACTACAAACGGCATTTGGTATCACCTTTAATGAATTAAATAGATGAATTTGCTGTCAATGAGATAAAAGAAGTAAGGGTTTAAAGATTTTTTGGAAAAAGAAATGTCAACCGAAGAACCTGCGGAGCATTGGGAACATTTCGCTTACTTGCTCCCTCGCTATCTCCTCATAGAACCTGTAGAGGATTCCGACAGTCAGCAGTATTCCTGTTCCTGTACCTAATGCTCCAAGGAAGTCAGCCAATACTGCAACCACAGCTAGGGTGAATGAGCCCAAGAAGGTAACGTACGGAATGTACCTCTGCAACACTCTCTCAAGGATTCTCGGATCCCTTCTAAATCCTGGAATTTGGAGACCTGCTCTTTGCAGTTGCCTTGCTATGCTCTTTGCATCTAATCCCGTAAGCTCAACCCAGAGGAATCCAAAGATTAAAGACCAAACGATTGTCATAAGGGCATAGATCAATGCCCTTACTGGATCAGCTGTAACGTGGAAGATATCCCTAGGAGGAATAGTGTATCTAACAAATCCTGAAATTGCAGCTCCAGTTTGGGGGTCAAACTGCCCTAAGATTGGATGTCCAAGTCTCTGCAATAATCTAGCCCAAAGCTGAATGTTTGCATAAAGTGCGAAGGTTAAGATAATCGGAATGTTCGAAACATACATGAACCTAATTGGATATCTTCCTCTAACTGTAACTCTTCCATAGCTGAGTGGGATCTCAACACGCATGCTCTCTAAATATACGACGATAAGGAACACTACCAGAGTTGCCAATACATTGCTCATATCTGGCAAGGTTCCTCTGTAAAATCCACCCGTCAGATCACCATGAATTAGATGCTGGATGAATGCAGGAATCGCACCGATTATTGCTGGCTGTCCTGTAAGGGGATCAATTACTTGTGTTGTGGTTAAAGGATTGAATGCTCTTGTAATTATTGTCTGCGAAACACCAGCAGCAATGAATAAGCTGATACCACTCCCAATTCCCCACTTGCTAACGAGTTCATCCATGATTATAAGGAGTAATCCACCAAATGCAAGCTGAAGTATCAAGAGGACTTTTATTCCTAACGATGGGTTTCCGAACGCACCAGCTAATACATAGATAGCTGCCTCAAAGAAACACATGAATACTGCAAACACTCTCTGCAGTGCCTGGTAAAATCTTCTATCCTCATGGTCTGATAAGTCGAGCTTTATTATCTCAGAACCGACTAAAAGCTGCATGATAATTCCAGCAGTAACAATAGGACCGATACCTAAGGTGAGAATGCTACCGCTTCTACCAGCGAGAACAACTCTTAAGGTTTCAAAATAGTCTTGAACAGTTGGTGGCAAACCGAATAGAGGAATTTCTGATAAGATGAAATACAATAGCAGTACAATTCCGGTCCAAGCAAACTTTTCTTTTAAAGGAACATGCCTCTTTGGTCTTTCAATCTCTGGGAACCATCTCTCTAATGCATAAACTATATCCCTTGCGCCCATGATTAACACCTGCCAAAATTTAAAATAAAAAGATCAAGCGAGGATTGCCTCTCCCCCTGCCTGCTCAATCTTTTCCTGAGCCTTGGGGGAGAAGGCATAAGCCTTGATAACCAAAGGCTTTGTGAGCTTTCCAGTTCCCAAAACCTTGTCAGCGAACTGGGTTGTGTCAACTATGATTTTTCCGTTCTCTTCATATGCAATTCCCATTTGCATAAGCTCATCCAAGTGCTCGTCAATGAACTTCAAGTTGACTGCTATGATTTCTCTCTGGACAGCCTTTGGTCTGCTGAATCCCCTCTTACCGAGGTGGTCAGGCATGTATTTGATAACCCAAGTCCACTTTGTCTTCTTCCTCTTTCCAGTTCCAGCCATTCCTCTACCGCCCTTGTGACCTCCACCTCTGTGCTTCTTCTTGCATCCCCAGCCATGAGTGTGTGATCCTCTCAGCTTTCTCACTTTCTTTCTTCTCCTAATCATCGCAAGCACCTCACAGCATTCTCTCTATAAGCTCGTTAATCTTCTCGCCTCTATAACCTAAAGCTCCGCCCTCTTTGAATGTCCTCTTCTTGCTTCCCTTGAAGCCACCCCTTGGTGGGTGGAGCCTAAAGACTGGTTTGAGGTTTGGCAAGTCGCTGAGCTTCATCTCTCCATTAATGACTTTTTCGGCAAACTCTTCAATTGTCATTCCGAGCTTCTCTTGGACATACTCATCTGTAACCTTCTTGTTCCCGATTAATCTGCCCCTCTTTCTTATGAGCTTAGCTAATGTCTCCGCGTTAATTTCGCCCCATGTAATGTAGTCCTTCGCCTTCTGGATCATTCCCTTGTAGCTTGGTGTGTCATCAACTATGACGAGGTGGTTGACCTTGTGAAGTCTAAGCATTGCGAGTGTATCCCTTACTGGTCTCTTAACCCCAACTCTTCCTCTAATCCTAATTATTGCTATCTTTGCCATCCTTGCTCACCTCACAGTTCAAAGTTCTGTGGCATCTCTCTACCAACGACGATGCCGTACTTTTCGATCATGTCGGGCTTAATAGCAACTTTGTTTGTGTTGTAGAGTGCATTAAACACTGCTTTTGCAAAGTTAACTGTTGTTCTTGTCTCACCAAAGCTTTGTGACCATACGTCCTTAACTCCTGCCAAGGTCAGTATCTTCTTGCCGACATCACCAATGACAAGTCCAAGACCTCTTGGCCCTGGTATGAGCTTGACTCTGACGCTTCCCTCTTTTCCTTCAACGGTGAATGGAACTGAGTGTGGTCTTCTACATCTGCACTCCCATGAACCACAGCCTCTCTTAATTTCGATGATGTTCATCTTAGCATAGTTTATTGCTTTTCTAATTGCGATACCGACTTCCTTTCCATGACCAATGCCCAATCCAACATAACCATCTCTGTTACCAACTGCAGCTAAGACCCTAAATCTTACTCTCCTACCGCTGTCAGTCATTCTAACTGTCAGAGCAATATCAAGGACTTGTTGGTTTTCTCTTGCATTGACTTCTGGAAGGAGGACATCAACAATCTCTGGCTCCTTAATCTGGTAGCCCTTTCTGAAGATCTCGTGAATGTCCGTAATCTGTCCTTCCTTAACGAGCATGCCCAACTTAGTCTTGGGCTGCCATTCTTCTAATACTCTTTGAGCGTATTCCCTCCAGTCTTGGCTCATTCTCTCGCCCCCTCAAACTTTTCAATTATTCTCGCTTTGACCTCATCAAAGTGCTCTGGAAGCTTTTCAGGTTCGAGACCTTTAAGGAGGTAACCGCCAAACTGTCTTCTATATCTCTCCTCGTCTTCCTCTTTGAGCATCTTAGCGTATTCGGCTATGTGTTCTCCCCTGATTCTATAATCCTCTGGGTAAATTTCCTCGCTGTGCGGAACGTTTAAACCAGCGTCAACAGCTCCCTTAAGGACTGCAAAGACGCTTGAACCTTTTGTTGGTGGGTGCAAGCCTATATCAAGGATAGCTTCGCTTATGCCCTTCTGCAGTGCCTTGTAGCCGATGAGCAGACCGAGCAGATAAGCACTTGGAGTGTTTCCACCGTGTCCCTTCCAGCCAAAGTCTCTCATCAATTCCCTTGTGTGAGCTGAAACTAAAGTTCTATCTCCCTTTGGATCGTAAACGATGATTTGGGCAATGTGATGATTGAGTGTTTTTCTAACCACTAACCTTGGCTTGCCTGATTTGAGGAGCTTGAGCCTCTTGTGATAGTTGGTCTTGCCTTCTCTCCTTCTCCTGAATGGAACCCTATATCTTGGCCCGTGTGCCATTTATATCACCTCTTCAATATTCCCTTTTCCTCAAGGAACAGGTAGAGCTGGTGCTTGTTCTTGAACTGTCCACCCTTCGCTCTTATGTACAATCTCCTGTAGGTGTGAACATCTATCTTCTTCTCTGCCTTGAGCTTTCTAAGTTCTTTTCTCAATGCTCTGATAGTCATAATCCACCTTTCCTTCTTGCCCATTCTTGCTGTCTTCTTACCCTTTCTGCTTCCTGGTCCCCTGTGTCTTCCCTTCTTCCTCTGTTCATGCCTTATCTTGGCTCTGTAAGTGCTCTGTCCCTTGATTGGCTTTTTCTTAATAACTCCCTCTTTTATTAAACGCTTGATATCTTCCCTTGTGATAGCGGATTTAACATCCTCAATTCTCTCAGGGTCAATCCAGACCCTGTTCTCGCCACATTTTAAAATCTCAGCAGCAATCCTTCTCTGCATTCTCATTATCCTCACCCGTTAAGCACTTTAATACCTAACTCTTTTGCTCTCTCAATTATCATGATTCTCTTCTTCTTTCCGACGGTTCTTGCAATCCTTGCTGCCTGTCTTGCTGGGTCAAGGGCTTCAAGCTCTTTGACGTTGTGAACTAACACTTCCTCATATCCGCTTGGATGTAATCCTCTAACAAGTTTAGGTGAGCTCCATCCAATGCTTGGTGACCTTGGCTTACCCTTCTTCTTGAGCCTCATCTTGCTGTCAATTCCCCTTGGTCTTCTCCACTTTGGATCATTCTTGAACTTTGGAAAGCGCCACCATTCTTGCCTAAGGAATCTTGGCTTCTTTCTCTTGAGCTTTGCCCTAATTCTTAAGAGTCTCGCTTTCTCATTCATTTCTCACACCTCAGAACTTTATAGGCTTGCCAGCCTTCTCAACAATGTAAATTCCATCTTGGAACACTCTTCTATCCCATTTTGTGATTCTTGTTGCCTGCTCAATGTTTGCAGCTGTTTGTCCAACTTTTTCTTTGTCAATTCCTTCAACAATGATTTCCTGTCCCATGACCTTGACTTTCACTCCCGGCAAGATCTGAGCAATTCTTGGAGCTTTTTCACCGAGGAAGTTCTCAATGATAACTTTGTCCCCTTGAACCTTAACAGTAACTGGGAAGTGGCTGTAAACAACCTTAAGCTTGTATGTAAAGCCCTCTGTTACACCCTTTATCATGTTGTTTATGTGAGCTTTGAAGGTTCTTGCAATTGCTATGTCCTTTCTCCTTGGAAAGTCCTTGTATATCACAACCTTACCGTCTTCTGTGAATATCTTAACTCCAGGATACTTCAGCTCTCTCTCAATCTCTCCCTTTGGCCCCTTTACTTTGACAACGTTATTCTCAACTGTGACTTCAACTCCCTCTGGGATTTCAATCTCTTCCCTTACCCACGCATCAATTGGCATCTCTCTCACCTCAGTAGACGTAAGCTATCAACCTTCCGCCAATTCCCTTATCTCTTGCCTCTTTGTGTGTCATTACACCCTGTGATGTTGAGACTATCAATATTCCAAACTCGAATGCTGGGAGGAACCTCTTTTCCCAGTACTCGTAGTCCCTAGCTTTGACGGGGAATCTTGGCTTTATTGCTCCGGCTTTGTTTATTTTACCTATTAGCTGAACCCTGTAAATTCCAGCCCTTCCGTCGTCAATGAATTCGAATTCACCGATGTAGCCGTTCTCCTGCATAACTCTCAAAACTTCTCCAATGAGCTTTGAGGCTGGCTTTATGTAAACCTCCTTCTTCCCAACCTTCTCACTGTTTGTAATATGTGATAGGGCATTTGCCAATGGGTCAAGTAAAGTCATCTTCTCTCACCTCACTCGTATTTCCTAAATCCTAACTTTGGAGCTATCTCTCTAAAGCAGTGTCTGCACAACATAAGTCCATGGATTCTGATGATTGGCCCATATTGTCCGCAGCGAATGCACCTTCTCGCACCTTTACCAAACTTTCTCGGCTTTCTTTTATTGTAATCTGCCTTGGCCATATTCATCCCTCCACAATCTCAACGCCAAACTCCTCTTGCATGAAAACTATACCCTCTTCCTTTGTGAGCTTGTGTCTTGTGGGTATCTTTGTCCTCTTTCTTCTTCTCCTTGCAATTCTAAATCCTGGTCTCTCGAGTGTGACACAGACGTCCATACCGAAGATACCGATCTCTGGGTCGTACTCAACACCCGGGATGTTTATGTGTTCCTCAATTCCAAAGCAGACGTTTCCGTGTTCGTCAAAGTTTGAAGCTTTGAGCTTGTTATCAACTGCTACCAGAAGTCTCTTAAGAATCTCGTAGGCTTTTTTTCCTCTAAGTGTGACTTTTACAGCAATTGGCTCTCCTCTTCTAATTCCAAAGTCTCTGTTTGTCTTCTTTGCCCTTCTCCTAATTGGCTTCTGCCCAACAAGTTGTTGAAGCATTGTCTCTGCTTTTGTTAACCTTTCTCCACTCTCACCAACACCAATGTTAATTGTAACCTTGGCTACCCTTGGTCTTCTCATCGGATGAGCTTCCCAATCAGCTAAAATTTGCTCTCTATTTGCTATCATTTCAATTCACCTCATGGCAGTGAAATCTCTGGCTTGTCCTTTCCAATAACGAAGGCATACTCTTTGAGTGTGTCGAAGAGCTCGCCTTCTTGGTCTTCAATTGTAACGACATCTGGCCAGCCTGCTGGGAAGTGTCTGACCTCAACTATCTTACCTATTCTTGCAACGTTCTTACCCTGTGTAACGAAGACATATGCACCGATTTCAAATGGAAGTATCTCAACGATTTCTCTCTCCGGCATCTTCATGAGGACTGTGTATGATGTCTTGAAGCGATCTTTGACTTCATCGGTGAGTGAGCTGAGCTTTACGAGATAGTTGGTTCCATCATGGAAGTTGAGCTGTAGGTTTCCACCCTTAACCATTCTCTTGTTGTTAATCCTGAGCGGCTTTATCTTAGCCTCTTCCTCGCTTATTGGGTGAAGGATGAGCTTACCAATTCTGTTTGGTAAAACCCTGTAGTGCTCACCAGTCTCTGGGATTGAGACAACATCCATAATCCCAACGGGGAACTTGTAGTCCTTTCTTGCCTTCCCATCTACAAGGATTTTGCCTTCGTTGAGTATCTTTCTTGCCTCTCTTGCCGTCTTTGCATAGCCAAGATAGTCTCTAACGATGTAGAGGAGCGGAATTGATGTCCTCATGTTGTGCGGTCCTGGCCTTGGTCTCACAGCCCACTTGTAGGCTTTTCTCTCAATATACCATTGAGTTGGAGCAGCAAGTCTCTTTAAATGCCTCTTAGCACCTTTTCTTGCCATATTCAAGCCCTCCTCTCAATTATCTTCTTCCTTCTCTCATCGTCAAGGTTAAGCTCAACAATCATAACGTTTGAGGGGTGTATTGGGTAGAACACTTCGGTTCCGTTGACCTTCTTAAGTGTAACTCCCTCAACGTAAATCCTGTATCTCCTGAGGTCAACTTCAACTACTTTGCCCTCGACACCCTTGTAATCTCCGCGCATAATTCTAACCTTATCACCAGTCCTTATTGGCAAGTTCCTTACGCCGTATTTCTTCCTAAGCTCTGGTGAAAGTGTAGCGCTCATTATCTTGTGCCTCAAGTGGAGAGGAGCGTTATATAAAAACTTCCTCTGCTTCCTTGGTTGCTTACTCTTAAGCTCCATTTATCTCACCTCACAATACTATGCTCGCAATACCACCTAATCTAACCCACTTCTCAGCCGCCTCTCTTGCAATTGGACCTCTGATTTCAGTTCCCCTTGGAACTCCATCTTCCGTTGTAATGACAGCAGCATTGTCCTCGAACTTAACCCTCATGCCATCCAATCTTCTGTATTCCTTTCTCTGTCTAACAATGACTGCTCTAACGACTTGGTGTCTCATGTCTGGTCTTCCTTTCTTAACTGTTGCAACTACCATGTCTCCCACTCCAGCGGAAGCTAATCTTCTTCTAACGCCGTGGTACTCAACGACACCAATAATCTGGATGACCTTTGCACCGCTGTTGTCGGCAACCTTAAGGTAAGCACCAATTGGTAAAGCCCTTGTAGGCCTTACAGGTGAAACACCTCTGGTTGCACCAGCACCCTTCTTTCCCCTCTTTGCCATCGCAATCACCTCTCACCAGCTTTCTGCAAAACTGCAACGACGACAAAGTGCTTTGTCTTGCTTAATGGCCTTGTCTCAGCAATCAAAACTTTGTCGCCAACTTTTGCATTGATGCATGGCGGATTGTGTGCGTGTATTTTGCTTCTCCTGAGCTCGTATCTCTCGTACTTTCTAAGGTAGTGGTAGTACTGTCTTTCAACTGTAACAGTTCTTCTTGGCTTGTCGCTGACAACTATTCCCTCAAATACTCTACCGTGGATTTTTAAGTGCCCATGCCATGGGCACTTGGGATCGTCACATTTTTCAGCGGGAGGTTGAATTCTCAACCCAATGTCTCTCATCTTCTCCACCTCTTTTTCAATCTCATCTCGGGTCTTCCAATCAGTTCCTTTCCATCAATCACGATTTTTTTATCGCCAACTTCAAACTCAAACTCAGCAACGTTCTTGGGGATTATCCAAACTTTCTCCCCGACGATTGTGAGCGTATTTTTGGTCTCATCTACTACATAACCTTCAATGCCAACCAGCTCTGGATGGGAGCTTCTCTTGATTTTCACTTTCAGTCCTATTAGCTCGTGCCATATTAATGTTTTCTTGTTCACTCGATTTCTATTAAGTCCTCTGAAAATCCATACTCTGCCAACAATTGCTTGACCCTTTCTCTGTGATCCCCTTGAAGTTCTATCCTTCCTTTCTTTACTGTTCCTCCGCATGCTAGTTTCGCCTTCAGTTTTTTTGCAATCTCCTCAAGGTCAAATTCCTTCTCATCTATGCCCTCAATTATGGTCTTCAGCTTTCCATACCTTGCACGCTCAATATATACCTTAATCCTCTGCTGCTCCTTCAATACCTCCTTAAATAACATCTCATCCAGAGGGTTCACGATCCTTGGCACCAAACATCACCTTCTTTCTCTCAACTTCTCCCTCTTAATTGTTAACAAACGGGCTATATCCCGTCTGAGGTTCCTAATAACCATCGGGTTCTCTAAAGATGTTCCCATTGTGAGCATTCCTCTCTCCTTAGCCAACTCCATTCTGAGCTCTCTAATCTTCTGCTCAATCTCTTCCAAGCTCATCTCTCTAATTTCGCTAGGCTTCATTGTTCGCTCACCTCTTCCTCAATTGGCTTCTCGATAATTTCAATCTCATCTGGAAGCTTTGCCTCTGGTGGCATTATTGCAACTTTAACACCGATAACACCAAGCTTGAGCAAAGCTTGGGCGTATCCCTTGCTAACGAGTGTCTCTGCTGGATTTCCGACCTTTGCGAGGTAGCCTTGGTAGAATCTAACGCTCTTTGCTCTCTCACCTGTAAGCTTTCCGCTGAGCCTAATCTCGACACCTCTTGCACCGTTTCTCATGATTGCTCTAATTGCCGCATAAGCTGCCCTTCTGAAGTGAACTCCCCTCTCTAAAGCTTGAGCAAGCCTAACGGCCTGAACCTTTGCGTTTAGATAGGGGTTCTTAATTTCCTCAACTTCAATCTGTGGGTTCTCGAGACCAAACTGTCTCTCAAGAACTCTTGTGAGCTCTCTGATTCTTCTTCCACCTCTACCTATAACGTAACCTGGATTTGCTGCAAAGATTATGACCTTTGTTCCAAGAGGTGTCTTTTTGATATCTAAACCGCCATAACCAGCTCTCCTTAATTCCTTCTCAAGGTATTCGTCGATGAGCATTTCTCTAACTGCTTCTCTAATGAAGTATCTCTCAATAGCCATGAGCTCACCTCCTAATCTCCTCAACAACTATCTCAATGTGTGTTGTTTCTTCATTGAATGGTGTAGCTCTTCCAAAAGCTCTTGGGATGTATCCTCTAAGCACTGGTCCCCTGTGAGCTGCTGCATGGATGATCTTAAGCTTGTCTGGGTCTAAGCCCTTCTGCTCTGCGTTGTTCTTTGCATTCAAGAGAACTTTCTTGATTGCCTTTGCAACCTTGACTGGATATCTACCTGGACCGAAGCCCTTTCCTCTCTTGTGTCCCTGTGAGTCGTTGAATCTTCTCAATGGAACTGGTCTCCTCATTGCAATTACATCATCAAGGAATTTTATTGCATCGTTGAGCATCATTCCCCTAATCTCTCTGCAGATTTCAACTGAGAACTTTGGTGAGATTCTCAAATCTCTCCCACTAGCCCTTGCCATCCTCTCTGGATCAAAATTTTGGAAAGAGTAGCCAAATCTTCCTCTAGGCATTCATACCACCTCACTTGATTGCAACGAACATTGATGATCTTGTTGCACCAACACCAGGTGAACCGTGCTGGACTCTCTTTCTTGTTAATGCAAACTCACCTAAGTAGTGTCCTATCATCTCTGGCTTTATTTCAACGGGTACGAACTCTTTTCCGTTGTGGACGTAGATTGTTATTCCAACCATCTCTGGAAGGATAACCATGTCTCTGCAGTGTGTTCTGATCGGCTTCTTGTATTTACCCTTCTTAGCCAATCTAATCTTTCTTAAGAGCTTTTTCTGCTCTGGACTAAAGCCTCTCTTTAAGCTCCTCCTCTGTCTTGCAGGGAAAAGCTCAGCTACCTTATCGAGAGGCATGTTTAAGAGCTCTTCAAGGGTGTAACCGCGATATCTAAACTCTTTTCTTGCCATTCAAATCACCTCACTTTCTCCTACCTGTTCTTCTCGCAGCGATATGACCAACCTTTCTTCCAGGTGGAGCTCTCCTTGAAACTGTACTTGGTCTACCAATGTGGTGCTCCTTACCACCGTGTGGGTGGTTCACAGCGTTCATCTTGACACCTCTTGGCTTCGGCCAGAACCTGTTCCTTGCTTTCATGACGTAATAAGCTTTACCTGCTTTGACAAGTGGCTTCTCCAACCTTCCACCGCCAGCGACAACACCAATTGTTGCTCTGCACATTGGGTTGAAGGCTTTAAGCTCACCGCTCGGCAGTTGAACAATGACCTTGTCTTTTTCTCTTGAAACAATCAGTGCATAGCTACCGCCAGCTCTTACGAACTTTCCTCCATCTCCTGGGACTCCCTCAATGTCATAAACGTAAGTTCCCTCAGGAATCATTGCTAGTGGAAGTGTGTTGCCTATCTTGATTGGTGCGTTTGGTCCAATGGCTATTTCATCTCCAACAAGAAGCCCTTCTGGAGCTATGATGAGCTTTTCAAGACCGTTCTCAAACTTAACTCTTGCAACTGGTGCCGTTCTTCCAGGGTCGTGGAGGATTTCAACGACCTTACCAACGAGTGTCTTCTCCTTTGTCAAGTTAAGGGGAACGTATCTCACAGCTCCCCTATACCTGTGAGATGGAGCTCTGAAAGTTGTGCTTCCTTTACCTCTCCTCTGTTGAATCAAACTCTTACCCATTCTCACCCACCTCAGAACAATCCTATTCTAGCAGCAATTTCACTTGCGTTGTACTCAGGCTTGAGCTTAACGTATGCCTTTTTCTCGCCTTTCATTGTAATAAGTGTGTTGACCTTTTCAACTTTAACCTTGTAGATTTCCTCCACAGCTCTCTTGATATCTTGCTTAGTGGCTCTTCTGTCAACAATGAATGTGAGCTTGTTCTCTTTCTCAATCAACGAAACTGCCTTTTCTGTAACGACAGGTCTGATAATAACCTTGTACGGATCCATCTTTCATCACCCGTAAATCTCCCTCAATCTCTCAATTGCACCCTTTGTCCACACGGTTAATCTTCCGGGGTGTGTACCTGGAGCAAGCATCTCAACTCCAAGGTTGTCGACTAATACAACATCAACACCTGGGTGGTTCCTTGCGCCCAAGAGTATTCCTTCGTTCTTTGCAACGACGATGAGTGGACCCTTAGCCTTCTTGTATCTCCTTCCTCTCATCTTACCTTTTCCAGCTCTAACCTTTGTGTTCTTCTTAGCTCTCTCAATGTCGTCCCAAATGCCAAGCTTCTTGAATATCTCCCTTGTCTCCCTTGTCTTGCCTATCTTCTCGAGCTCATCCTCAACGATGAGCGGAATCTGCGGAACGTTGTCAATTATGTGACCTCTTGCTCTAACTAAATCATAGTTGGCTGTTGCTGCAATTGCACTCATGAGAGCGAGCTTCTTCTCTTTCTTGTTGATGTCTTCCCAGATTATCTTCTCGACCTTTGGTGGGTGAGCTCTTCTACCGCCTCTTGCAAATGGGACGAATGCAGCAAACCTTGGAGGAGTCTTAATGCGCTCAACTCTTGCCATTCCATGACCCTTACCAATGTTCTCTGTGACCCTTCTCTTACCAGCCATTGGGTCTCTACCTTGAGGCTGAATTCTGTGTGTCCATGAAGCAATGACCGCTCTCCTAATCAAATCTGGTCTAAATGGGGTCTCAAATACCTTAGGTAACTCAATCTCCTCAATTGGCTCGCCGTTGAGTGAAAATACCTTAACCTTCATCTAACTCACCTCATTGCTTTGATTCCCTACTAACGTATGTAATCTGTGGTCTCTCAACAGGTGGCTTCTTAGCTGGTGGTCTGATTGCTGGTCTAACTCTAATGATTCTCTTAATTGCACCGGGGATTGAACCTGCAATCATGAGGAAGTCACTCCTAACGATTCCATAGTGTGGGAAGCCGCCCTTTGGTGTAATCTCAATCTTGTTTCCATCAAGCTCAAGAACTCCGTTCTCACCAATAGCGATCAACCTCTTGTTGAACTCTGTCCTGTGGTGGAAGCCCATCTGACCAGCTTGTGGAACTGTCCACATAACTCTTGCTGGGTGCCATGGACCTAAGTTACCAACGTGTCTTCCCTTTCCAGCTCTCTGAGCCTTGTGGAACTGGATCTTAATACCCCATCTCTTAACTGGACCTTGGGTTCCCTTACCCTTTGTGACAGCTATAACATCGAGGAGTTCACCTTCCTTAAGAACTTCCTTTACCCTGATTTCTTTTCCAAGCTTTTCTTTGAGATAAGCAAACTTCTCTTCCACGCTCTTTCCACCAACAGCGTACTCCATGACTTCTGGCTTCTTCTTGAGCTTGATGAGCCTTGGCTGAGTGTGAACCAAAGCCCTAACTTCGACGATTTCACCGCTTTTAACGAGGTCTTCAAGCTCACCAAGCTTCTGCTGGAATGCATCTTCACTGTAGTTCTTTGGAAGTGTCTTGATCCTTCTCTTTAAGTCTGGGTTGAGATTTGGAATCCAGACCTCTGTTGCTGTCTCCAATCCAAGGTAGCCCTGCTTGTATGCTCTGATTCCAAAGACGACCATTGGTGGAGTTTCGACTATTGTAACTGGCATGAATATCTCTTTGCCCTTTGTAAGTCCTGGTCTGTCGTCAATCATGAGTATGTGAGTCATTCCTGCCTTGTAGCCAGCAAATCCTAGCAACCTTACTTCTTCCTCTTGAGGCCACTTTCTAATTCTAGGGACTATGCTCTTAGCCCTTTTTCTTGGGGAATATGCCAATGAACCTCTTCTTGGCTTGCTAATCTTACCCATATCAATCCCTCCTTATGAAATTAAACACGGCCAAAGTCGCCAACACGGCTTCTTCGGTTCTAACGGTTTTCGTCTTTTGATTTGGAATGGTATTGAGGATTAAATCAAAGGGATAATCCTCATTGAAGTCTCTCAGGATCTCCATCACGCCCTTTCTCGGCGACCCGAACACGAATCCAATTTCCCCCTCCAGCGGAGGGAGCTTAACTTTTCTTACATCCTCACCTTTACGTGAGGTCGCGATTGCAAGGTTGAGCTTTGCCTTTTTAAGTGTTTTTGCCAATGTTTTGTTCGTGAGATGAACCCTGTATCCCCAGTATTCAACGGGTTTTACTGGAATCACTTTCAAAGGCTTTACTGAGACTATTTTGAACGTCATTCGCCCTTCTCCAGAGCCTTCAACGAGAGCGAGCTCATCAAGGCCAATGTCCGCGTAAAGCCGCTTTCCCTTTTTAATGATTACACCCTCCCGAATTTCCCCCACCTTGGGTTTCCCCTTGAGCTTATGATGAGGGGTTCTTAAGGGAGGGATCACACCAACGTATTTGAGCTCCTTCATTATTGGGAACAGTGCTTTGCGGAGATATTGGGGAGTTTCTGCGTATTCAAGGATTAGTTTTATGAACTTTCCATCCTTGCCGCCGGCTTTGTAAATCCATATGTGCTCAACACCGAATATTGCAGCTGCCCTTGCTATCTGTCCAACCTTGTAGGTTCGTATTTTAGGGTCAGTTGTTTCTTCAAGGAGTGAATCTGGAATGAAGATGTGTAAGGTCATTTTTGCTCATCCTTCACTTATACACATAGGGAAGCTGTGATGGAGTAAAAGGAAAGTATTTAAAAGGCTTTCGAACCCTTCCACCCTTTTTCTGTCTTTGAAGTGTGAAAAATTTTTGCAAAGCAAACTTTGCCTTCGCAAAGTTTGATCAAAATTCCTACGTCAAAGGCTCACTAAGATGTACAGAGAGAGCTTATGCCAAAACATCACAAACTCGCAGAGTGTTCGACTCAAAACAGCGCTCTTCGAGCGCAAAAGAATAAGGAACACAAACCAAAACCGACCTGTGGATTTAAATTAAGCTCATAATACTCCACAAGCAAATAGAAGACGTACAAACTTAATCCTTACCAAATTAAGTAACTTTAACAATTTGATCAAACTTTCCCAAAGTTCGAGAAACTACGTTTCCCACGCCCTTCCTATCTTCTTGTCCATCGGGGGCTAACGCCCCTCCTCCCCATAGAGAGCTTATATGAAGGAGCTCAGAATAAAGGAAATTTACACACCCACAGATATGAGGATTGTCTGGGAGTAGGGAAAGGCTTATTGGAGTGAAGGTGTAAGATTTATAAGTGGTGTGATGCCCTTCTGGAAAAGGAAGAAAGAGGAGAAAAAGCCACAGGAGAAAACCTGGGATGAAATACTGGAAGAGTTTGCGAGGAAATATGGGCTTCCGAAGGAAAACATTGACTACATATCGAGCGTATATACGAACCCTGCAAATGGACTTCTCAAGATTCTCGCCCGCGCAAGCCCTGACGGATCATACAAACTGGCGCTAACACTTGTCCACACGCCGGCACAAGCTCACCGCTCCTTGGAGATGCCATCGGCGAGGCACTATTGGAGTGGGCCGATGATGAGAAGGGTTGGGAAGAGTTGAAGAAGAACCTGGAAGAATTCGCAGATTTGCTGATCTACCACTTAGAGCAAAGCAGAAACACCCCCAATAAACAAAGAAAAACCGGAAAGTAATCATACAGTCGATCAACAAGTCTGCAAAGATATTGGACAAGATGATCCCATCCGTAGAAAGTCTAAAACATCTCAAAGCGACATCCAAGGCAATATCTGGTGCTGCAGACGATCCCTTTGTTATTCTCAAACAAGCAGGCATCGACATCGAGCCGGAGCTTGAGGAGTTCAGGCAGTTCCTCGCGGAGATCAGCGGGAAGAAGATAGAGACGAAGAAACCAAAATCTCAAACCATTCCACCGGAAGTTCTCGCCATCGTGATGGGACTCAAATTTGCCGGCTATTCTGAGGAAGCCCTAAAGAAAGCTGAAGAAGAAATAATCCACAGGCTCGATGCTCTCATAGAACAAAACATAGAAGAGAATGCTCTTGAAATTGCTTACTACTCTGCTCTGCTGAGGTTGATTCAGAAAAGAGAACTGGAAAAAATCGAAAAGATTTTCGGAAATTAATTTTAAAAATATGAGGGGTGAGGGGAGCATAGCTCCCCCAGTAGTTGAGAGGAAAGGAAGGGTGAGGGAAACGTAGTTTCCCCAATAGAGAGAGATGGGGATTGAGGGTAAAGGGAGATAAGGGGCAAAGCCCCTTGTCGTCCTTCCACAAGAAATATAAACACCAATGCACAAAAATAAATTCAGTCTAGATTTCATGGAGGGAAAAATAATGGGACTGTTTGACAAAATTATTAAAGATGAATCGAAAAAGAAACCGCTCAAGTCTATAAAGAAAGAGGTAAGTCCAACCCCCAGAGCTGACATCGATGTCATTCCTCTAGAGGAAGATGAGCTCACAAAAGAGCTTGTAAAGCCTGAAATAAGATACATCAAAAAGATCGTCGTTACCAGTTACACTGATTTAGGAAAAATTTCAGAGGAGTTACAGCAAGGAAATATCGTTATTGCGGATTTCACCCCACTTGAATCAAAACAAGAAGTTTTAGCAAAAATGGCTGAACAGCTAAAGGGCATGGTCAACGCTCTTGGGGGAGACCTCGCAAAGATTTCAAAATATGAAATTAAGCTTATAGTGACTCCACCAGACATCAAGATATACAAAGGCTGATTCTTCTTTCCTTTCCTACCATGACTTTATAAACTCATTTTTTGGCTCTTCTATTGGTGACGCTCATGAGTGAAGAAAAACCTAACATTCAAGAGATTAGATTAGGAGACTGCCCAATCTGTGGCGGCAAAAACACGCTTAAGGCCCTCCAATACATTCACGACATCCCTTATTTTGGCAAAGTCATGGAATCAACGATTATCTGCGAAAAATGCGGTTACAGAAGTGCAGATGTGATGATATTAGAGGAAAAAGAACCAAAGCTGTATACTGTAAAAGTAGAAGAAGAGAAGGACTTGTTTACAAGAGTCGTGAGGAGCAAGAGTGGGACAATTGAACTGGAAGAACTCGGCATAAAGATTGAACCCGGCCCAGCGAGTCAAGGATTCGTGAGCAACGTTGAAGGAGTTTTAGAGAGAGTTAGAGAAACACTCTTAATGGCAAGGAACTTCAAAGAACAGGAAAACGACAAGGAAGCAGTAAAGAAGATTGATGAGCTCTTAGACTATATTGAAGATGTCAAGGAAGGCAGAAAACCTCTAACGGTTAAGATCATGGATCCCTTTGGAAACAGCGCTTTGATAGGTGAAAAAGTCAAGAGTAGGCTTTTGACAAAGGAAGAAATTAAAAAGCTCAGCACGGGGCCTTATGTAGTAATTGAGCCCGAAGAACTTGAGAACGAAGACGCTAAATGAACACCGCTTCCCTGCTCATTAAGTCCTCAAGCAGAGCTTTAACCCAAGGTTGCCTCGTCCTGCTTGAGAGGTGGATAATACCCTCCACGAAAACACCGTACTTTTCCTTCATTTCTTCTCTGCTTATAGGCTCCTTGAAGAGGAAAGGCTTTTCGATAGTAAAGGCGTAGCCGTAATTTTTGATATATTCTTTGAGCCACTGCTTACCCCTTTCTTCTCCGTGAACGAAGGTTAAGCCGCTTGTATCTTTTGTGAGCTCCCAAAGGGTTTCAAAATCAGCTTTTATGACTTCCCCCACCTCAAAGCCGCCCGCAATTGTTCCCCTCTTAGTCAACAGCTGTTCCTCAGTTAAGCCGAGTTTCTCAAGTGTTCTCTTAAGGGTGAATAAATTTCCTCTCGCTATGTAAAGGAAGACAATATCCCCCTCATTAAACACGCGTGAGCGTCTAATTTCATGAGACTTTAACCCTCTAAATATGAGCTCGCCATACACTTGATGGAGTGCAATCACATGCTCCATGCTCTCACCGAAGAAAAGCTCAACTATGGAAATATAAAGATTTGGTTATTCTCTCCTCACGGCTTTGATGACATCACTCACAACAGCTGAAGCAGTCTCCTTAACTCCCGCGCCAGCGCCTTTAATTACAAGCTCTCCCAACAAGTCCGTTTCAATGACTGCGACATTTTGTGTTCCATAAACAGCTAACGGTGAATCCTTCGGAAGGGCTTTCGGCTCAACTGAGACTTTACCTTTTCTAACTTCAGCAACCAATCTTATGACCTTACCTTCTCTCTTAGCTCTCTCTATATCTTCCATTGATATTTCAGCAATGCCCTTAATTTTCAACTTCTCAAAGCTTATTGGATAGAAAGCAACGTTATGGAGAATTGCAGCTTTATAAGCAGCATCTATACCATTAATGTCCGTGCTTGGGTCCCTCTCAGCTATTCCAAGCTCTTGAGCCTTCTTCAATGCATCTTCAAAGCTAAGTCCTCTCTCCATCTGGCTCAAAATAAAAGTTGTTGTACCATTTAAAACTCCCTGAATGCTCAAAATTTCATCTCCTAAGAGGCTTTCCTGCAAAAGGGTTATTATTGGCGTTCCAGCCATCACAGTTGCCTCAAATCTGTAATTCACTCCTCTCATGTAAGCCTCTTGGGTGAGCTCCATGAAATGAAAAACTAAGGGAGGTTTGTTTGAAGTTACAACATGCCTACCATGTCTGAAAGCCTCCATATGCCATTTCCACGCGTTCACATCATTGGTTACGTCAATAACAACGTCGCTCTCAACTTCCTTCACAACTTCCATTGGGGACATTTGATAGACCTCATAGTCATTGCCCCATTTGTCTAAGCTTCCAAACGTTTCCTTAACCATTAGCGCCTCTCTCAAGTCTATTCCACTCTCATCCCAGATAGTAGCTTTAGAATCAGAAATGCTAACAACTCTAAACTCTAAACCATACTTTATCCTAAACTGTTCTGCTTTTTCAAGAAGAACTCTCGCAACTCCCTTGCCCACGTTTCCAAAACCTATAAAAGAAAGAAAAATCTCAGTCATTTTCTGTTCACAATGACCTTTATTAAGTCCATATCTCTGATTAATCCCACGAGGTCGCCTTCTCCTCTAATAACTGGAAGCTGTTCAATCCTGTATTTGGCCATCTTGTTTGCCACATCATAGACGCTCATGTGTGGAGTTGCTATTATTGGATTTCTTGTCATTATATCCTCAACGGGTTTCTTTGGCATCTGAAGTTCAGCCTTCTCAAAGAGCAAAATTGGATTGCTTTCAAGAATCCACTCTTCTTCGCTTGAAACTGCTAAAGCGGAGCTCTTCATTACTCTAACAACTTCACTGTCTTTAAGCAAATCTGTCTCATCAACTATTCCAATTAAGTTTCCATCATCATCAATTACCGGGATTGCCATTGCATTACACAAGAGCAGAGCTTTCAAAGCAGCCTTTAACGGAGTACCTCTCCACACAACACTCACATATCTTTGGTAATAAGGCTCAATTTCAACCTCCCTGTACTTCTCGTTCTTTGCCAGATATCTCCTTATAATGTCGCCAACTGTGAGAATTCCAACAACTTTACCTTCATCATCAACAACAATTACTCTCCTATAGTCATACTCAAGCATTAAGCGGACGGCTTTCTTTAGGTCATCAGTAGGCTTAACAACGGGAACATCCCTCTTCACAAGCATTGCCAGCTGATCCTCATCAGGATTCACAAGGACCCTTTTAATGCTTACAATACCAACTAGCTCTTTGGTTCCTCTCCTGACAACAGGAAAAGACCTAACTTTGTGCTTTTTAAAAAGCTCAAGAGCATAGCTCCTTGATGCTGGCAGTTCAATAACTACGGGATCTGGTGTCATTATGCTTTTAACTTTCACTTTCACCACCGGTCTTAACTAAAATGCCCTCCTACTATTTAAACTTTTCATTGGCGAAACATCAAAATTAATTTGCCAAATGGTTAGAAAAGAAAAATCAGCCGAGAGCTGAAAGCAAGACACCGGCAACCACTGCAGTTCCAATAACACCAGCAACGTTTGGACCCATTGCATGCATTAATATAAAGTTCCCTGGGTCTTCTTCAGCTGCTAATTTTTGAACAACTCTTGCACTCATAGGAACTGCTGAAACACCAGCAGCACCAATCATTGGGTTTATTCTTCCTCCGCTGAGCTTCATCATGAGCTTTCCTAAGAGAACGCCACCGGCTGTTGCTGTTGCAAATGCAATGACACCTAAGCCAAGAATCATGAGTGTTTTGACATTTAGGAAGTACTCAGCTCTCATTGTTGAACCAACGCCAAGTCCAAGGAAGATTGTAACGATGTTCATAAGCTCTTCCCTTGCCGCTTTGCTTAAACGCTCAACGACACCACTCTCTCTGAAGAGGTTGCCTATCATGAGCATGCCAATTAGTGGGGCTGCTGAAGGAACTAAGAGACCAATGATCAGCATTGAAGCAATTGGGAAGAGAATCTTTTCACGCTTTGATACTGGCCTCAGCTGCTCCATCCTGATCCTTCTCTCTTCTGGAGTTGTCAATGCCTTAATAACTGGAGGCTGAATCAATGGAACTAGGCTCATATAAGAGTAAGCCGCAACTGCTGTTGCACCGAGCAAATGAGGGGCTAATTTTGTTGTTAAATAAATTGTTGTAGGCCCATCAGCACCACCGATGATACCAATTGAAGCCGCCTCTGGAAGAGTAAAGCCCAAGGCAACCGCCGTAAGCATTGCGATGAAGACACCAATCTGAGCAGCTGCACCGAGTAATGCAGTTTTGGGATCAGCTATCATAGGGCCAAAATCTGTCATTGCGCCAAGACCAAAGAAGATAAGCAATGGAACTATCTCTGTGCTAATGAGATAGCGGTGGATTAAATATAACAAACCATGTGGCGGATCAGCTATTCCAGTAAACGGCAGATTTACAAGCACAGCACTTATACCAATAGGAAGCAACAGCAAGGGTTCCATTTCCTTAACTATAGCCAAATAGACGAGCGTGAGCCCCACAAGTATCATTATTACTTGCCCTATTGTAATGTTAAGCAAACCCATGTGTGCAAAGAAGTCAATTATTGCTTGTTCTAATCCCATGTTTCCTCACCCTATTTCTATTAGTGGTTGTCCGGTGTCTACTGTGTCGCCTTCTTTTACGAGGATTTTTTTCACTACCCCATCTTTTGGTGCTGGGATTTCATTCTCCATCTTCATTGCCTCTAACACTAACAACCCTTGACCAACCTTAACCTGATCCCCTTCATTAACAAGAATCCTCAAAATCTTACCAGGCATCGGCGCAGTAACAACACCCTCACCCGCCGGAGCCGGCGAAGGAGCTGGCGCCGTTGGAGCCGAAACAGGAGTTGTTACAGGAGTTGGAGCTGGTGCAGGTGCAGAAGGAACTTGCGCCTGGACTGGCATCTCCAGTGCACTCAATGGAATCCCCAAGTCCTTAGCCTCAACCTCATAACTCTCCCCCTCAAATGATACTCTGAACTTACCCATGCCAAGTTCTTCAACCTCAACATCATAAGTGACACCATCAACGATGACCTTGACTTTCCCCTTCATCTCTACCACTTCCCTAACTCATAATTGAAATTCTCAACCTCCTCCATTTGAGTTTGAATACCATATAAACGCCAAGCATCAGAAGGCTTCCTTCTAAATGGAACGGGTCTCAGCTGAGCATTCTTCTCAGCAATATAAGCCAAAATTGCCGCTGTAATAACAGCAAGCTTTCTGGGCTCAATCTTTGGTTTCTCCTCAACCTTGACCTTTTTCTCAACCCTAACCACTGGCGCTTCTTTTGGAGATTCCTTCTCAATCAAGCGCTTCTCGAAATAACCGATTGCATACATTGCAATAGCTAAAATAGTTAAAACGGCGAAAACTACTGTAACTCCTAAGATCGTAATGTAAAGTCCCTCGAGGAACGCTTGCATCGTAACCATGTTGAACACCTCACAGCGGAATGTTTCCGTGCTTCTTCGGTGGCAACTTAACCCTCTTAGACTCTAAGGCTTCAAGGGCCATTATGATTTTTCCTCTCGTCTCTGCGGGGTCAATCACATCATCAATGTAACCCCTGCTTGCGGCAACGTATGGATTAGCAAACTTGTCCCTATACTCCTTGATTTTTTGTTGCCTGAACTCCTCTGGATTCTCCGCCTTGGCAATCTCCTTTCTAAAGATTATGTTTGCAGCCCCCTCTGGGCCCATGACGGCAATCTCAGCAGTCGGCCAAGCAAAGACGAAATCAGCCCCCAAGTGCTTTGAACCCATGGCCAAGTAAGCCCCACCGTAAGCTTTTCTTAAAATAACAGTGACCATTGGGACTGTCGCTTCCGCATAAGCGTAGAGAACTTTTGCACCGTGCCTAATTATTCCTCCGTACTCTTGCTGAACTCCTGGCAGGTAACCGGGAACATCAACGAGTGTTACAATTGGAATGTTGAATGCATCACAAGTTCTGACGAATCTTGCTATTTTGTCTGAGCTGTCAATGTCTAGGACGCCAGCGAGGTGGATTGGATTGTTCGCTACTATTCCAACTGTCTGCCCATTCATCCTTCCAAAGCCGACAACAGCATTGGGAGCAAAGTAGGGCTGTATCTCAAGAAAGTCTGGGTTTCCGTTTGCGTCCCTATCAACGATCTCATAAATCACTTGTCTAACGTCATAACCCTTGTTTGGATCATCTGGGACGATTTCGTAAAGTTTGTCGCTCTTTCTAAATGGTGGGTCGTTTGTCTTGACTCTTGGGGGCTTTTCCATGTTGTTTGATGGCAGGTAGCTTAATAGTCTTCTGATGAGCATGAGGACTTCCTCGTCGCTTTTGCCGATTAAGTGTGCCTGTCCGCTCTTCTGGGCGTGAACCATTGCTCCACCGAGTTGTGTTGGCGAGACTTCTACTCCAGTAACTGCCTTAACTACTTGTGGTCCGGTAATGAACATGAATGTTGCGGGATTGTCAACCATGAGAATGAAGTCACCAATGGCTGGGCTGTAAACTGCACCACCAGCACAAGGACCCATGATGGCTGTAATCTGTGGGACAACACCACTCAAAATTGTATTCATCTTGAAAATCTCACCGTATCCCTTGAGTGAATCTACACCTTCTTGAATCCTTGCACCACCGGAGTCGTTGAGCCCAATTATTGGAGCGCCTGCTTCTAATGCAAGCTCCATAATGCGTTTAATTTTCATTGCATGCATTTCTCCTAATGAACCACCCATCACTGTGAAGTCTTGAGCGTAAACGAAAACTAATCTACCGTCTATTGTTCCGTACCCTGTTATGACACCATCCGCTGGTAATTCCATCTTGTCAAGACCGAATTCAGTGTTTCTGTGCTTGACGAAGGCTCCAATCTCAACAAAACTCCCCGGGTCGAGAAGTTTCTCAATCCTCTCCCTTGCAGTGAGTTTGCCTTTTTCGTGCTGCTTTTGAATCTTAGCCTCTCCTCCCATCTGTAAAATTTTCTTCTTCTTTTCATACAGTTCGTTCACCTTCTCTTTCATGCTCATAGAAATCCCCCATTAGCATTAGTCTAAAGTTTGTAGTTTGTAAAGTTTAAAAGGATTTTTATACTAGCAAAATAAAAGCTCAATAAGTAAAGCTGCCCAAAATTGAACAATCAAAATTCAAGCTTTTACAGTTAATTTTGTAAACTTAGTGAACAAAGTTGGAGAAAAAAGCGCAGCAGCGAAAATATGAAAGATAAAGAATTCCATGAATTACATCACAAGTGTGCAATTGGTGTTTCTGCACCACACGCTTCACACTTGAGGTAGTGGAACCTACCCTTTTTGATAATCTTTGTATCTGGTGAACCACACACTGGACAGATGACGTATTCCTTGAGGTACTTCTTCATCTTATTTGCTATGAGGTATGGAGTGAATCTACCCTGAAGAACAACTCTTCTTCCTTCGAGAGTTCCAGCGGTAGCAACTTCTCTCAAAATGAACTTAAGCAAGTGATTTGGATCCCTGTTCATAGCCTCGGCTATGTCCCTAAAGTTCTCTATGATCGTCTTGTTACCCTCAATTGTAACTATGGCAACTGGTACTTCAAATCTTGACGTATGCTGCTTAACATTCTCCGGTAATTCATCATAAGCTTTCTCCAAGAGCTTCTCATAATCGTAATAGTCATGCTTCTCTCCCATATCAACACCTCCGTAGGAAGCTATTCATTCCCCTTTATAACCTTTTCACAGTACTTTATAGTAACCGTTCCTTGGTTCATAAATCCTTGAACTAGCTTTAAGATCTTCAATAAGCTTTCTAACTTCTTTCTTATCAATTCCTGCTCTCACGGCCTCCTTAATTATGTCATCTATTGGGGCACCATATTCTGATTGGTCTTGAAGAGCTTCAATTATCTCCAGCACTTTTTCAACCTTGTTTATCTTCCTCGCCGATTTGCCAACTTCAAGGATTGAAATATCCATGACGCCTTCTTCATCAACGGCTATCTGCCTCAAGGTGTATTCAACAAGCTTTATCGCTTCTCTCGCATCTTCCCTGGTAACTACCTCACTCAAGCGCATCCTTGCATGTGCTTCACTGAGTCTTATCAGTGCTTCAAGCTGTCTGGCAGTTATTGGGATTGGCTTTATTCCCTCACTCTCCGTAGTTTTCTTAAGACCCTTTCTCATCTTGACATAATAGTGGAGAATCTCATCCATGGCTTCCCTGCTGAGAACTGGATGAACATTCTTCCTTGCATAAGCTATGTATTTTTTGAGCAAATCATACGGAATCTTTGGAGTTATAGCTTCAGCTTCTCCTTTTCTAACTTTCAAGATGTGAGATGCGATTTCGGCATCAAGCTTTTCATTAGGCTCATCTATGAGGACAAATATGAGGTCAAATCTGCTGAGCAGAGTTGGTGGTAAATCGAGCTGCTCCGGAAGAGGCTTCATCTTGTTGAACCTTCCATGTTTTGGATTTGCAGCAGCTATAACTGTTGTTCTTGCGTTTAAAGTTGCTGTAATGCCCGCTTTTGAGATGCTGATTGTTTGCTGCTCAAGCGCCTCGTGTATAGCACTTCTATCCCTATCGCTCATCTTGTCGAACTCGTCAATTAGTGCGAAACCACCATCTGCCAGCACCAAAACACCAGCTTCCAGCACCCAAGAGCCTGTAAACTCGTCGCGGACGGCTGCAGCCGTATTGTGAACCACGAAGCCGTTGGCAATGAAGCTGTGAGAACCTTCAACTGTGAGATCGTAGACGTAGTCGTAGGGACTTCTGATTGTTTTTACCTCTCTCACTTTCTCCCATAAGATGTCAGAGTAAGCGAGTTCTTCAAGGACATGAAGTTTGTTCTTGATTTCTTCTTCTATTCTGGTAATTTCACTAAGGATCCACGCAAGTTCATTGTAAGTCTTTTTGTCTCTCCCTTCAATGAGCCTTGCAACTTTCACTAACAAACCATAGGGGAGCTTCTTACTTCTTTTCCTCATGAACAGTTCATAGAATTGACTATAGTCCATACTAAGTTCTTCTGGTTTGATTAAGTTCCTAATTCTGGCCCTTATTTCACTTGGTAACTTAACGGGAACGTTTAAAATGTTCGCATTTTTCCTAAGTCTCTCAACAACCCGCTGGAGAGATCTTCTCGAGATTGGTTTTCCTTTTTCAATCGCGCTTCCAAAAGAGGAACCGTAAACTTCATTTATGCCGAGTCCATAGAAAGTTCTAATTTCTTTTATTGGCCCTCCGACTCCAGGAATGACGTCAATGTTCGTATCGCTTCTCGACTGTTTGAGCTTTTCAAGGAGAAGTTCAAGCTTTTTAGCTTTCTCTGGGTGTTCAAAGCCTATATATGTTGCAAACTTAAGGGCATTTTCTCCGTAAATCTTCAGCTCCCAGCGGTCGTGCCTTGAAACAACGCCTCTTCCATTTATCTTTGAGATCATCCCAGCTCTTTTGCGCTTCCTTAAATGTGCGACTATTCCAAAGCGGAGAAGAGCAAGCTGCAATTTTCTCGCGAGTTTCTCACTAGCAGTATCAAGCTCAATGTATGACGAACCACCTTCGCGGATGACAACTGTTCCATCACAGTCGAACAGACCACGTATGAATGCTGCAAGAACGTTCTTCGGAGCCACCATAAGCTGAGGCCCTATGTCGAGCGTTGAAGACTTTGGAGACATTGGAATGCCAAGCTTATTGAGTACGTGTGCAATAATCTTTGAGTGGAATCTAACAGCTGGCACGCGGTTTTTCTGTCTGATTTCCTTTACCTCAACGCCAAACAGCTCCTCTGCTAGTTTTTTGAACTTCTCTCGTATAAACTCATTGCTGTTTGAAAACCTTATCGAGACTCCCCAGCCCGCTCTTGAGACGTCTCCATCCCCAGCGATAAGACCTGCAAAGTATGCGAGCTTTTCATCAACATACTTCGGAATTTTGAGCTTAGTTCCAGCCTGCAGAGACACGTATTCTGGCTCTATCTCTTCCAAACTTGCCTCAGCCAATTCAATCAGCCGACGAAGGTGCTTCATACGAATGTTACCCCGGGAGTTGGGTTTCACCCAATGGTAATAAACCGAGTCTTCACTTACACTGAGCACTCTTGCAAGCTCTCTCTTTGTTATTCCAAGATTTTCACACGCTTTTTCTATGAGCTCTTTTACCTTGCCCTTTATCCCGTAAAGTACAAGATCGTCAAGGTCTTCAAGGAGTTCAAGGGTCAGCAGGGGTTTCTCCTTCACTTCCAGCTTCCTGACGGTAGCAACATAATCATTGGAGGAAATATCCTTTGCTTCCTTCCATGTAATGGTTTCGTTTTCTAGCGTCATGAGCTTTGTTTCGGACGTTAGGAGGATTTCTTTTCCTGTTGTTGTTCTGATTTTTACGAGATTCTTAGGAGCCCTGAGCTTCCACACTTTTCTGAGCAGATTTTGGGATATCTTACCTCTCTCTATTGAAACAGTCTCCCCGAGGAATGGAGCGTAGTTTATGCCCTTGTCATATTCAATCGAGCCAATCTTAGACAGCCAATTTTCAGTAAGAGCTCCTATTTCAAATCCACCGTTTTCAGTCACCACAACTGAGTCCGGAGCAACACACAGACCAGCTGCCGAAGAGCTCTTACCACTAGTATAGATCGCTCTTGGAGCTAAATTGGCAACATAGCGTAAAATTTGGCTGTTATGGACAAAGAAATCGTTTGCGATAAAGTTGTGATGCTCTGGAACCTGTAAATCGTAAACCCATGGATGTTCAGGAGCGTATTCCTCAATTGCTTCAATCTCATCCCAGTAAATATCCGAATTAGCAAGAAGATCAAGCAATGCTACTTTATCGGCAACTTTTTCATTCTGATAATGCTTTAGGGTTTCAACTATTTTCTTTAGCTTTTCCCTACTTGGCCGTCTGTCATTCCTTTCATAGTGAAGATAAGTTGAACGATTTATTCCCATATCTTTCTGCCTAAGTCCAAGCTCGAGACGGATTTCTTTTAATAGACTCCCTACTCCCGGAATAACGTCAGTATTCGTGTTAAAGTCAACTGCTATAACAGACTCTAATAACTCCTTCTTTCTTTCAATGCTAAAGCCAACATTTTTAGCAAACTTAATTACATCCTCACCAGTTATGAACAAGCGATAGTAAGTTTTTGTCTCTTTCATTTTGCCATTTGTGGCTCTTGCTTTAGTAGCATGAAGCTGAGATTTCACACCCAATCTTAAGAGAAGATGCTGAATCCCCTTGAGAAGTTCTTTTGACGCTGAAACTACAGTGATCTTTGGTCTCTTCCTGTCTACAGTTCCTTCAACATCAAAGTAACCCCTAAGAAATGCAACTATATCTGATAGCCTTGCACCAAACAGCTGAGGTGGGACAATCTTTTCAGCTGACTTTGTTGCTATTCCCAAAGCCTCCAATAGGCTGTAGAACTCTATGCTACATACATAGACTTCCTTAGCACTCTTTCCTTTGTGAGAGTTCCGTATAGTTGGATTAAGACCGAGTTTTCTGAGGTAGTTATAAACCGTTAATATTAATGTGCTGTCATCATTGGTGAAGTAGACAGTAGCACTTCCATCACGGTTTTGAGCATATCCTTCTCCAACAAGCAATCCAATAACATACCAAAACTCCTCATCAGCGAACTCAGGGAGCTTAAGATGAATGCAATTATTTGCCTTAGACTCTCTAATTTGAATTTCACTCAATTTAACAGGCTTCCCCTTTGCCTTAATCTCGCGTGGGACTGCAATTAAATCACCAACTTTAAGCTCCTCTGCTTTTCTCGTCTTGAACTGTCCTCCTTCAAAGATAAAGAATGGATGGGTTGGAGTTACCTTAATTTCCCTTCCACTCTTTGTTCTTATCTTGTACATCTTTTCAGGTGCCATTCTTTTCCAAGCTATGTTTGCCTTAACTTTTCTAACTTTAAGAGTTTCAGCATCTAATGCATACAGCTCTAAATTAATTGGTGCATAGACACCGTCATTTACTTTACCAAGCGTTCCAGAGGCTTCTGCTTTTCTTATAGCCTCTTCAACAATATCCCCAATCTTTGCTAAGCTACCATCAGATAGAACTATCTTTGTATCGTAATCAACACACTTTGCCACACCAGGATCTCCAACAAGCAGAACGTGGCTCTCTCCTCTCAACTTAGTACCATCAGGTAATTGCCTCGTAACACCGCCAAACAAAGCAAGGGCTATCCCCTTCTTAACCTCGCGATAGCCGTAAATAGCCGGAGCTATTGAATCCACAATTGCATCAACTATATCCTTCCTCTTCGCCAATTCCCTAATCTTCTGCTCATCCTCTGGCGTAATCTCAAGCTCTTCAATCTCCTTGCTTATCTGCTCTATATGATTAACCTCAAGTATCTTCTTAAAAATCGGCCTCTTTTCTCTCTGCTCCAAAATCACTCTTAAAATGCCAGTTATTACAACCCTATCACCTGGTAAAGCAGAGTCAACTAAATCGTCCAATAGAATTGCATCAACGAAGCGAGGCATTTGTCCACCTTTCAAGCTTTCAGGTCTATCTTGCAGTCTAAATGTCTGCAGATTGATGAAATTGCTCTTATCAACATCAAGCTCAATGTTTTTACTTCCACACTGGTCGCACTTGGAGGGCTTAACCAGGGAAGCAAAGGGTTTCTGCAGGCGAATCATCTCATTCCCACAGTCCTTACACACAAAAACAGCCTTAGATACATACGGCTTGACTTCGCTCATTCTAGTAATAATCCCTTCAACTTGAATGAGCTTGTTTATGTGTTCACTGCCCAGCTCCTTAACTAAGAGGGTTTTTGGTAAATTATAAAAGCGTGCATGAAGCTTTAAGGGCTCCTTCCTAAAAAATTCCTCTTGGAGGATTATCTGAAGTGCATCTTCAGCTGCTAGTAAAGTTTCTTCCGGGTTGTCCAAAAGCTCTTGAGCTAATTCTGGATCAAATCCATTTAGATGCTCCCAGTTTATTGAAATTGAGTGCTTTGGAATAACAGTTAAGATGTCGCTTATTTTATTAAGATAAACTTTATTGCCCTTGTCATCAGAATACTCTCTAAGAAAGCTTACAAAACGGTTAATCATCTCCTCCTTGTCCATTACTTCTCACCTAGCCACTCATTTCTTATTTTAGAGATTTGAAGATAGACTCTCCTCTCCTCTGGAGACAACCTCGAAAGAACCTCCAAGCTATTTGGGCGGAACATTATTGCATTGAGGATTTTATTAAAGCGAAGCCTTTTGAGGTAGTGATACTTCTTTTTTAAGTTCGCCAACCTTGTCATCTTTGCATTTAAGACGTCAACGTTGCCTTCAAAATTCTCCTTTATATAGTTCTCCAGATAATAAATGTAAAATTCAGCTCTCTCATAAAGCCCTTCTGGAATTGGGGTTATAGGCTCACTTTCTTTCTCCTCCGCAATAACCCTATCAATTTCACCTATGACTTTTTCAGCCTCATCTATTATCTCAACTACTCCACTTTCCCAGAGCTCCTTAGCCTTCCAATCTTCAATTAAAACCATATCTCCCGCTTTCCAATCACCAAATGGTTTAAGCAGCTTCACAGCAATTAGAGTCCTACCTGTGAGCATGAGCATCACCTGGTTGTGTCATCTACTATGTGGATGTCAAGATTTCTTAAACTTTCCCACATAGATAACATTGGGGGAAACTCTATAAACCCTAAGGAAAAAGAGAACTAAGGTGATAATCATGTTAATTGGGATAATGAGCGATACTCACGACAATCTGCCCGCTATAGCGAAAGCTGTTGAGCTTTTTAACAGAGAAAAAGTTGATCTAGTGATTCATGCAGGAGATTATGTAGCTCCCTTCGTTAAAAGAGAGCTCTCAAAACTTAAAGCACCATTAAAAGGAGTTTTTGGAAACAACGATGGAGAGAGAAGAGGTCTGAATAAGGCGTTAGGAATTTCAGAAGAGGTACTTGAGATTGACGCAGATGGTATGAGAATTATCGTTCTTCATGGGACAAATGAAAAGGTTGTCGAAGCTTTTGCAAGGAGTCAACTGTATGATGTGATAGTAAGGGGGCACACTCACAAATATGAAATCAGAGAAACGGGAAGAAGTATACTCGTGAATCCTGGAGAAGTATGTGGATACCTCACCGGAATCAAAAGCATTGCATTTCTTGATACAAAGAAAAGGGAGATAAAGATAATTAACCTAGATACAGAAGAACCACTTGGCTTTATGAGCCTTTAGTGAAAAACGCTATAAATTTTGAGAGCAAAAAGAAAAAAAGGTAAGGGATATGGAGGAGTTATCAGTTCCCAAAGAAAGATACGACTCTCTTATTTTTATTGGAATGCACCGAGATGGCACAATCGAGTTCATTAAAGTTTATGGAGAAGACAAAGAGAAAACTCTCGAAATACTGAATCGCTTCTTCAGTGAAAAGAATCTCCATCCAGCGGACTTTGTCCTTGTTGATGAAGGATTTGAAGATGTTGGAGATAAGAAAATAATAAGTACACGAACAGAGGAAGAGCTTTCAGCATACTTAGCCAGATTGGGTCTAAAGCTGCTTTCTAACGGTGTGCTGTACCTAGAAGGGAAAGACAAAATCTATCAGATAACTGCTGTAAGCAAAGAACTGTTGAAGAGAATTAAGGAGCAAAAAGATAACCAAGAAGATCCTGAAGCCGCAGAAATTGAGCCTTATGTGGATTTGAAGTCCGTGACGGATGAAGTTCCCAAAGAATTTCTGAGCTCATTAATGCTCCTAGAGCTTAGAGAGGATGCAATAATAATCAACGAAGCAGAGGTTGATTTGGATAAGATACTTAGGAAATGCATCAAAGGAAGGGTAAAAATACCGCGATACTTGAAGATTCATGAAAACATCATACAAATTTTTGACGAGGAAATTCACGAAAAGCTTGCTTCCCAAGTTGAGTGGGTCTTAGTAAAGACCCCCGTAATTTGTTGGGACTATTATGTTGACAGCATGGAGGAATTTGAATTTAGAAAAGTTGAGGACAGAGTCTACTCTGCACCTCTCTTTTTGAAAGCCTATCGCGGATATTTAGTACTTTCAGAGCCCCCCGTAGAACTCGTTAGAAAGCTCAAAAAGATAAAGAGCAGAGGATATGCGAAGTTCCCGATTGGAGTTAGGTATTATAAGATACCAGTTGATTTCACACTCATTATTGAAACCAAGGATGCTGATAAATACAAAGGCTTGGAATTCCCAGTGAGAATTAAGTTCCCGATCTTTGATGAAGAAATGCTGAAAAAACTTTTCTTAAAAGAATTTGGCATTGAAAGTCCTCTCTCAGTTCTTAGACAGCTCCCCAAGGAATATAGAACGATGAGAGCTCTTAAAGACCTAAAAAGGCTTGTTGAAAAGCTCAAACTCAGAAATCCAGAGAAAGGAGCATCAGAGCTTTTAAAGGCAGCATTGGTAATAATGATTGGTGAAGGTCATGAAGGTTATTGATGGGAGCTATGGAGAAGGCGGAGGTCAAATCCTGAGGACAGCGGTAGCGCTATCAGTCATTACTGGAGAACCTATCAAAATCATCAACATAAGAGCGAACAGACCAAATCCAGGTCTGAGACCCCAGCACTTACACGGGATTTTAGCATTAAAGGAGCTCAGCAATGCAAAAGTGAAGGGAGCCGAAGTGGGTTCAAAAGTTTTGGAGTTCTATCCTGGCAAAACTCAGCCAAAGCACATTAAAGTTCCAATAAAAACTGCAGGAAGCATTACACTTGTTCTTCAAGCTTTGTTGCCAGCTATGGCTTTTGCCGACAGAGAAGTTACTTTCGAGATAACTGGAGGAACGGATGTTCCATGGTCACCTCCAGTTGATTATCTAAAGCACGTTACGCTCTTTGCTCTTGAAAAGATAGGGCTCAAAGTCGAGCTCGAAATAAAAAGAAGGGGGCACTATCCCAAAGGGGGAGGAGTTGTTGTGGGAAAAGTCGAGCCTTGGGAAGAGAAAAAAGAGCTCAGAGCTACAAGATTTACAAAAATTGAGAGCTTTGAAGGGATAAGCCATGCAGTAAAGCTGCCATCTCACGTTGCAATTAGGCAAGCAAAAGCAGCAAAACAAGTAATTGAAAATGCCTATCCCAATATACCTATTGATATTATAGAGGAGTACTACGAGCGAGACAAAGACCCTCACTTAGGTCCGGGAAGCGGAATTGTTGTGTGGGCAAATACTGATGTTTTACGCTTAGGCGGTGATGCACTTGGAAAGAGAGGCAAGCCTGCAGAGGTGGTTGGAGAAGAAGCGGCAAGAGAGCTTTTAGACCAGCTCAAGCCGAGGCATGCTGTGGATAAGTTCCTTGGAGACCAGCTCATTCCGTTCTTGGCTTTTGCCGGTGGTGAGATATGGGTGAGCGAGATTACAAAGCATTTAGTGACAAATGTCTGGGTTATCGAGCAGTTCTTTGGAAAAGTGTTTGAGGTCGAAGGAGAAGTCGGGAAGCCGGGAAGGATTAGGGTTGTAAGAAAAAGCCTATAAGGTGCGGTGATAAGGATGAGGCGTTATGCTGCCTCGATCCTTCTTCTTATGCTGTCCACTTTTCTCCTTCTTGCAGCTAAAAGCTACTCTCCTCTCCCACTCATTATTCAACAGAGTTATGAGGAGTACTCTAATAGTCCTGATATTTCGGAAGTAGCCCCAAGCGAGATGCCCTCCAAAACTGGAATACTCTTTCTTGTGTCTCCTGGCCCTAAGCTGTATCTCCGCGAGGAGGTGTACGACTTTTTTGATGGCCAACGCTGGTCTAAGCAACGTTATCCCTCTGAAGGGTTTCTCATCTTACCAAATTATCCCAATCAAACGTTCACCGTACACATAACTCTCCTCCATCCAAGAAAAAGGCTTATCACAACACTATATGCCGTTAACGTTTCTGTTCCTGCTGAGTATGATTCCCGATACAATCTTTACACAGCATACACCCCAATCTCTGAGTACTCCTTCACTGCCGTGCAGTTTCTCATCCCTCCAGAAGTCCTCAGAAATTTGAAAGTCTGTTCTGATCCAACTTATCTCCAACTACCGCAAGTTTCCAGCAGTGTGATTGAGCTTGCAAGAACTGTGACATATGGCATTACAAATGATTACGAAAAGGTGCTAGCAATAGAGGGATTCCTCAAAGAGAACTACGAACATGCCTCCAGAGCAGGGTCTCTTGAAGATTTCCTCCTTAGATCAAGAAGGGGAAGCAATCTGGATTTTGCCTCATCTTTTGTTGTCCTGGCCAGGCTGAATGGTATTCCCGCAAGGCTTGTCAGAGGTTACGTTGTTGAGCCATCCAATCACACCCGCCCAGTTACCGGCAATGATTTTCATTATTGGGCTGAGGTTTGTTTCCACGGAGCAGGCTGGATAATCTTTGATCCAACACCGAAGAAAAGCACGGTGACAAGCATAGCAAATATAAGCCATGAGATATTACTTGACAATGCTCAAGCTTCTTACAAAGAGGACTGGGTTAGTAACAAGATAGACGTTCCAGTTAAAGAAAACGAGGTTCTGTATATTCCTGTATGGAATGGATCATACTCATACATTAGGGTTGGTGAAGGGCCCTTGGACATTGTCAGTCTCCCTGAACTGCTCACTCCTGGAGAACTAACGGTTGTCAACTTAATTGGAGATGTGCAGGAGATTACCGTTAATGGAAGCTTAGATGTTTTGCAAAAAGGAAATGAGCTTGTAATAACTGCTCCAGAAACGCCTGGAGTATACTATGTGAACATCACAAACGGAAAGTCCCTCCTAAGATTTCCTATAATAGTCGTTGGCAATGCAACTGTTGAGCTGACCAAGTATCCTCAAAGGATAAAACCTGGTGAAAGTTTTGAGGTAGCTGGCAGGGTTACCTACAATGGAACACCCCTCGATGGGGGTGAAATAAGAATCGTGATAGGAAGAACCAAGGGGTCAGAAGATTATATCCTTGGACATGGCGAAGTTCATAACGGCATCTTCGAAGTCAAATGCACTGTTCCCAACACCATTGCTCCTGGAAAGTACTGGCTGGTAGCCAAGTACAGCTCGCCCCTCTACATTGGCGACAGTGATCCCATAGTTGAAGTGCTTCCAGTAGTTACAGTATCACTGAATGTAGATGATACGGTTTCCGCTGGGAGCTTCAACCTCTCTGGATGGATCAGTAAGAACGTTCCCGTTGAGATTAGGGTCGACGGAAAAACTGTGACCACAGTAACTCCAGATTCAAGTGGCTACTTCTCCCTTCTACTGAATCTTACACCAGGAGAACACGAGATAACTGCAGTTCCTATCTCTTCAGACTCAGTTCCAGTATCAAAAACTCTGAGGGTCATCAAGACAGATTTTAATATAGTACCCCTTGTGGAAGGAGGAAAGGACTACCTTGAAATACGCGGTACTGTCGAAGGCATGAATAGCGGCAGTCTAACGATTGAGACTCCCTCTGGTGTCTTCCCAGTTTCTGTAAAAGAGGGCAAGTTTAGCCTTAAAATCCCTGTGGACTTTCCTGCCAAAGACGAGACAACTTTCCCAATATTCATAAGAAAGAATGACAACATCTTGGCTCAGAGGAATATAGTCTTAAGTTCTGGTACCATAGACATCTCCCCCAACGCTCTCACGATTTCCAAGCTGGATAACAAATTCGTAATCTCTGAACCACAGAAAGGAGAGAGGAGTCTTAAGCTGAAGGTCTTTGACAATCTTGGAAACCCTCTTGATGGTAAACTCAATCTTGACATCGGTGGAAGAAAAATTAATGTAGACATCAGTGACGGAATTGGAAAGATTGAACTTCCTGACCTTGGTTCCGGCACCAGCTTGCCAAGTTTAAAGATCTCAGGTTTCAATGCCTCAATGAGTAAGGATGCGCTTCTACTTCTCCTAGCACCCCTGGGTTTGCTTGTCATCGTTGTCATTGCAAGGAGAGTAGAACTTGGCGAGACTATTGAGAGCATCAAGACATTTAGCAGCCCAGAGATAATCTTAGAGAGAAATGTGTACTTAGTTGGAGAAAAGATCACTGTTGAGCTCTCAAAAGAAGGTGAACTCCTTGTTGATGGGAAGAGCATTGGTGTTGGAAAGAGCTTCACGCTATCCCTTCCTGAAGGAGTTCACGAACTGGCCAGCGGCAGGAGAAAAAGAACGGTCTATGTTCTGAGACCAAAGGACGCCGTGATCAAGCTCTATGAGGATCACTTCCTCCCCTTTGCTTCCTCAAAGGGGGTAAGAATAAAAGATGCGACCCCGGAGGAGATAAGGAGAGCTCTTAAGGAGAGAGGGGTTAATGGGGAGCCATTACGGAGGGTCACGAGGATATTTGAGATAGCGAAGTATGGTGATGCTGAGCTTTCCAGTGAAGACTTCCAGAGGTTTTTAAACGCTCTTAAGGATATGGGGGTGATCAAGTGAGGGTAAGGGCAGGAATGATTGTGTTTCCAGCTCTCATGGCATCAATATACTTCCTGTTCAACCAACCCCCAGTAAGCGAATATAAAGAACTTCTCATACCACTAGAGTATCTGTTTCTCTTCCTGTTTCTCGGAAGCGTTACCGATAGCCTTGGCGTACCCGTACTGCCAACCCTTCTCAGAGGAGCAGGTATTGCTGTTTTTGTCTACACTTATCCTGCCATACCCCAATATAACCCCACAGAACTGAACTTCCAAACTGGGTGTGCACTGCTAATTGTTGGGCTAACCATTATGAAAATTGCCAGCGATGCACCAAGACGAGCTGACCTTTTGATTAGAGGTGTGGGAACTCTGCTAGTCTTTATGGGCATATCCCGCCTTCTGACAGACAACGGCTTCCCCACTGGCTGGTCAAGGCTGGTGCTCTACCTTGGCTTCGCGCCACTACTCGTCTACATATTTGCCTTCCTTGAGTCCCTTGCCGGAGAGAGCTTTCTGGAGAGACATGCCAAAGGTCTTATCATTGCGGTTGGGCTGATTTTAATATACGGCTGGGGCAGGGAGTACTTGAGCGTGTACTTTCCCGAGCTGGCGTTTTTCATTGATATAGCCCTCTTGGGCATAACCCTTGGAATAATAGCTCTCCTCCTCAGCCGATTTCTCTCATCTCCTGACATCGAAGGGTACCTCATTGGAGAATGGGAAAAGCATGAAGCCCGGGTGAAGATAAGCGAGGACAACACGCTGAAGGAAGCCAGAGAACTGATAGATGATTTTGTAGTGCATAAGAAAAAACTTCCTCTCCTCGCCTACCTAAGCTATTACGGCTCCAAAGTCCTCTCCAGCCCAGAAGAACTTGAGAAGCTGATAGAACCTCTTGCTGAATATCACGAAACCCCCCGCTCATCACTTACCCCTGGCTGGCTTGTGAAGAAGTATGAGAGGATTGATATGGAGAGGAGAATCAAAATAGTTGAGGAGGTCATTAGGAGATTAAAAGGACGGAGGTGAATGGTATGGAGGTTAGCGCTAAGAAGTACTCCAAGCTGGCTGAAGCTGTTATCAAGGAAATCTCAAAGGTTTACATCGGAAACGAGGAAGTTGTCAAAAAGACGCTCGCCGCAGCACTGGTAAATGGAAACGTGCTTTTTGAAGACCATCCTGGCTTAGGAAAGACCCTGCTTGCAAAGGCTTTTGGTAAGGCTTTGGGATTGGAGTACAAGCGCATTCAGTTCACACCTGACCTGCTTCCTAGCGACATCCTTGGAACCAAAGTCTGGCGTCAGAATTTGGGTCGCTTTGAGCTTGTAAAGGGACCAATTTTTACAAACGTCCTCCTTGCTGATGAGATTAATCGAGCCCCACCCAAGACGCAGTCAGCTCTGCTTGAGGCTATGGAGGAGAGGCAGGTTACGATTGAAGGCGAGACATTAACTCTGGAGAGACCATTCTTCGTCATAGCCACCCAGAATCCGATAGAGTACGAAGGGACGTATCCCCTGCCAGAAGCCCAGCTCGACCGCTTTGCCCTCAGGATGAGCGTCGGCTATCCAAAGAGCCTTGAAGATGAGATGGCAATATTAGAGGCAAGGCTCAGGTGGAGAAAAGATGACCCGACAGTTGATATGGAGCCTGTTATAGACAGGACAACATTCTTGGCAATGCAGAACTTCGTTGAGCACAACATCTTCATCCATAAGGAGATTATAAGGTACATTGCTGAGATAGTGAGGACTGCAAGAGCCGATGAAAGGGTCGAAGCTGGTCCAAGTCCAAGGGGAGGCTTAACGCTCCTCAAGATAAGCAAGGCCAATGCGATGCTTGAGGGCAGGGACTTCGTGATACCCGATGACGTGAAAGAGTACGCCATTGAGGCCTTAGCTCATAGGATGGTTCTCAAACCTGAGTACTCCTTCGAGGACGTTACGGCTGAGATGATAGTCGAGGAGACACTGAAAAAGGTCGAGGTTCCGAAGAACTTCAGGCGGGGTGAGTGATGGGAAGCATAAAACCCGCCAAGTCCCTGCTTTATCTTGCCATCTCTATGGTCATTGGCGGAACACTGCTCAACGTTAACGAGCTGGCATACTTGGCAGTCTTTCCCCTCATCCTCTTAGCGATGGGACTATTCGTGGAGCCGCCTTCTGGTATTAAAATTGAGAGAATCGTCGAGGAAAAGACATACATACCAGGCGATGAAGTAACAATCAGAGTAAAGGTGATGATTGAGAGAGGAATGGGCATGGTACTGCTCAGACAGCCGCTTCCCCCAGAGGTCGAGCTGGTTAAAGGAAACAACGCTTGGTCTCTCTTCAAGGGTCCAAGAAAGCTTGAGAAAGAGCTCACATTCTCGATAAAAGTGCCAAGAAGAGGTCTCTACACCCTTCCTCCAGCGGAACTCTACATTGAGCCTCTACTGAAGCTTGGAAAACCGGGGACGGCTTTCCTTGGCAATCCTGTGACCATAACAGTTCTACCCCTTATAAAGCCGCCAAGAAGGGTCAGAACAACAAATACCCGCTCTCAGATACCGATTCCCCTTACGAGCTACTCCTTGACGGGTCCGATATCAACGGACTTCAAGGAGATAAGGGACTATCGCCCAGGCGATCCTGTAAAGTTCATAAATTGGAAGGCGACCGCCAGAAGGGGGAATGTGCTTGTGAACGAGTACGAAAGAGAGGGCAAGAAGACAGTCATGTTCTACGTCGATGCCCGGCCCACCATGAGCGTCGGTACCTTCCAAGAGAACCCGCTGGAGCATGCGGTGAGCCTCGTTGCATCTCTTGCCTACTACTTCCTTCGTAGGGGCTACAACGTCGGTCTCTATATTGTCGGTAGAGGAGAGCTCATGATGCCCTCCACGGGCAACAGGCAACTATACGCCATGGTAAAGAAGCTCATGGAGGTCGAGGTGCTAAGTTCAGCCAATGAGGACTTCAAGGACGCCATGAGGAAAAGCGAGAGGATTATAATCCAATACACCCCGCTTATAATTGTTGTTTCGAATCTTCTACAGGCAAATGAACTCAGAGAAGCCTTCAGGCTTCTGATGAAGCACTACAAGGGCAGGGTTCCCTCAATAGTGTTTGACTTGTTTCCATATTCGATGTTCTCGGGCAAGAAAGTAGAACTCGTGAGGCTGAGAAAAATTGCAATTGAGAGAGAGCTTAAGGCCATTTCGCACGTCGTTCACTGGGACATCAGGAAAACTGAGATTTCTGCCGTACTTGCGAAAACGATAAGGATGGTGAGGTGACATGATAAAGCTCACCGTTTACCTCATAAAGATAGCCCTTATACTCCCCCTCATCGCTGTACTCTCCAAAGCCCTTTCTACGGTAGCTCTCCTTAGAGAGACCTTAAGGGCAATTCCCTTTATCATCTCAGATACCACGATAATGGTTCTCGTGGCACTAATTCTGGTCGCTCCAACCATTTTCTGGAGAACTAAAAAAGTTGTGATGATATTTTCGCTCCTTTACATCGTGCCTGCTCTGCTCTCTACTGGAACTATAAGTGAGTTGCTCCCGCTATTTGGATATAGCTTCCACTTCTGGAACCTCAACGTGACGTATGTGGCATACTTCCTCCTGGTCTCAGTGCTTGGAGAGATCCTGGATGACGTACTCGAAAAAGCAAGGATACTAGAGGATTGGAACATTTCGGGAATTGAAGAAACCCTTCACTATCTCCTTGGAGCAGAGGGGCTTTTGGTAATTCTGGCTGGAATTTTTGCCCTTCTTTATTCTCGCCACGCCATTTCCCTTGGAACAGAACTCCCAGCATATGCCCTTCCTTTGGGAATTCTTCTTCTGGGACTTGTCTTGCTCCTTGGAATCCTTCCAGAAAAGCCCAAGAAAACCATCGGGGTAGTAAAAACGGTTATCAAGATAGGCCCATCATATACTATTGAACCGACAGGTGATGAAGTAGTCGTCAGGGATGAAGGGCTTCCACAAGAAAGAGAAGTGGTAGCAAGCTTTGAGCTCACGGAGACTTATGAAAGCATTATCTTAAAGACCAGAGACGCCAGAAGAAAGCTTAAAAAGGCAGGTGAATTCGTAGTTGATGGTGTTAGGTACGTTGTATACTCAGATAAAGAAAAAATAACACTCTAAGCACTTATTCCTCTATCTCAACTCCATACACTTTTTTTGGATTCTCAACATGGATCTTGTAAACATCCTCTTCAGTGAAGATTCCCTGCTGAAGGAAAGCCTTTGTCCTCTTTGGCACGGTCTTTGGCCCTAACACGGCTCCAGGCCTTCTTTTATCATCAATATAATCAGTCTCCATGAAAAACCTATTGCCTTGCATTATAGCCTCCATCATAGCCTTTTTGCTCGCCAAAATTGAGGGAAAAACTCCAACTTCCTCTGCAATTTTCACAAGAGGTGGGGAATAGTGCTTGACAACCTTATACGGCTTTATACCAACTTCCCTAACTATTTTTCCAAGCTCCCTGAACTTCTCTTCTGTGAAGCTCTCTGTATGCAGTTGAACAGCACAATCAGCTTCTTTAGCCAGAGCCATTCCATACTTCATCAGCTCAATGCTTGCATTCCAAATCTCCTCGCTAACCTCAAAATGAGGTCTGCCAATTTCTCCGATGGCTATTGCTTTACCCTCAAGGCACAGCTTTTGGGCATACTCTAAAGCTTTCATGACCTCATCCTTAGCATATTCCAAGCCCTTCTTTTCAGCTAAATATACGAACTCAGCTGGATGAACACCAACAACTGCAAAAGCTTTTACTGGAGTCTCTTTGTTTATTTTCTCAACGAGGTTTATATGAAAGTCCATAGCTTTCATGAAGTCCTCTGCTTTCATCCCAGCAAAGCCGTAATCGTGAGCTGTTTTGTAGACCACATTGAGATGTGTTCCACCTGCTCTGTGAAACTGCTTTACCGCCTCAAGGAAGAGACCCTTATAGGGGTCAACGTGAAAGTGATTATCAAAGATTATCATCCTTACCACCAAAAAGAGCTAAGCTTATGGACTTTTAAGCCTTAAGTTAGGATTGGTAGACCTCAAGAACCTCGCCTTTTTCAACTCCCATCTTATTCTCGAGAATTAGCGCCACACTATCTCCAGAAACTGCAAAGTCAACTCTTCTATGCTCTTTTTCAATCGCCATTACTACTCCAACGTCTTTTCCCTTGACCTTGTATCCCGGATATATAATACCCTCAAGAACTTCTCCGCTTAAAACCTGCCTCCCTAAAATTTGGAAAATCTGAAGAACCCTAAACTTTCCAACTGGCTTTCTTGAGACTATTTCAATTTTATCAATGTCTCTTTCTGGTTTTTTGAATATTTTTCTAAAAAACCCCATTTTCATCCCCGAGTATGTCTTCAAGCTCCATCGTGTCCCTGCTGGTTTATACTCCTGACTTAGATTTTATAATGGTTTTGATCTAGAAACAAAAAGAAAAATCAAAGTCTAACGAGATGCACAGAGCATGAAATGCATGGGTCAAATGCCCTAACAGTCTCTTCCAATCTATGTGTCAACGAATTCTCATCTAAAGTGCCGTAGTTTTTCTTGGTTTCCTCATAGAGGCTCAGCTCCATTAACGCATGGTTCAGAGCTGTGGGGGTTATTATATTGGAATAAGTTATGTTCCCATTCCCATCAATCTTATAGTGATGGATTAAAACTCCTCTCGGAGCTTCAACATAGCCTATACCTTCTCCTTCTTTGGGCTCAATTGGAACGTTCTCACCCTTGATTCCTCTATCTAAAAGCGTACTTACGATTTCTTTTGCTCTTTCAATTGCATATACCAGCTCAATTGCCTGTGCTAAGTTGTTTAAGCTGACGTAACCTTGAGAAAGCTTCTCTTTATGCTGCTCAAATAATTCCTTCGCCATTGGTGTTAGCTTATCGGCTTTGAGCATTAATCTCGAGAGTGCACCAACCATGAAGATTTCTCCTTTGTATTTGCTCTGCTTTGCAAAACTGTATGGCAGAGTTTTCTCTTCGATGTGCTCAAGATAATCAAACCTCTCCCCATCAGATGCAATCAGCTTTTCTCCATAGAGATATTCATCCGTAGCAATGTGATACACTGGCACAGCTCCAAAAACATCTTGAGTTGCAAAAATGTTGACAGCCCTCTTTGCCATCCTCAAGAGCTCATCACAGCTCTTCTCAATTTTTTCAAGCTCATCCGCTGTTGGATATCTCCCAAATCCACCGGGTTTTATGTTAATACCATGAATCTCTCTTCCCCCAATTATCTCCCTAATGTAATTTCCAAAGCTTTTGATAGTAAGTCCTTCTTTTACGAGTTCACCATGCTTACTTACCATTCTAATTGCATCTGGATAGCCAAACAAATCTGGGGCTACTAAGAGATACAAATGCAATGCATGACTTTCAAGGAATTCCCCAATCAGACCAAGTTCCCTCAAAAGTTGAATTTCCTCCGGAACTTTAACTCCAAAAGCTTTCTCAATTCCAAGAACTGAGGCAAATGAATGTGCTAAATAACAGATTGCACAGATTCTTGCCTCTAAATCTGGAACATCCCAATAATACCTGCCAAGTGTTAGCAATTCAAAGAATCTTGGTCCCTCGACTATCTTTACTCTAACTTCTTTGACCTCTCTATTTTCAATGACAATCTCTGCTTTACCATTTCCTTCAACCCTTGTGAACTCACCAACTTCAAGAATTACCATCTCAGCTCACCCCTTGCAAATGTCTTAAACTTCTTTCGTATGTATTCCTCATCATATCCCAACTCCTTGAGAATCTCAAATTCACTTGTTGGATTCGCTTCTTTCGGCAGAGGTCCTCTGCACCCAATGCATCCCAGTTTAGATCTTATGCACACCGCATTACATCCACCAAGGGTTATTGGGCCTAAGCATGGCAGACCTTTCTTTACAAGAACACATTCATATTCATTGAGCTTACATTCAATACAGACCGGATAATCCTTCTTCACAGGCTCAATACCTTTTGCTATGTCAATTAATAGTTGATAAAGCTCCATCTTATCATACGGACAACCGGGCAGAGCAAAGTCAACAGCTACGTGTTCAACTATGGGCTTTGCATCCAAGGCTTTCATTGGATTAGCCCTTGTACCATAGACTTTTTCCAACTTTGCTCTTATTTTTCCTTCCACAGCTCCCTGAACAGAACCATGAGTTGCACATGTCCCTAAAGCAATTAGATAATTAGAGTAATTCCTCGCATGCTTCAGCACCTCCAAATCCCTTTGAGAGGATACAGTTCCAGTAACGATAGCTACATCAAGGTGACCATGCTCCTTAAAGCTCGATGCCATGTGAAATTCTTTTATTTCATAGAACTCAAGCAAATCAAAGAGCTTGTCGTAGAGAAACAAAACATTTAGGGCACAACCTCCACAGTCCGTCAGCTCAAAAACTCCCAGCTTGAGCATTTAAATCAACCCCCTTGTAGAAAGAGCTTCCCAATAAGTGAAGACTGGCCCATCTTTGCAGATATACTTTATTGACGTGCTCGTTCCCACAATACAGTGGCCGCACTTGCCTATTCCACACCTCATTCTCCTCTCAAGTGTCATGTAAATCCTGCCTGGAGAGAGCTTTCTGCTCAAAAGCTCCTTTATCACGAATTTATACATCACTGGAGGCCCACAGATTAAAGCGTATGTATTTTCTACGTCCAACTCTTCTCCTCTGAATAAATCTGTTACAACACCTTTACAGACCTTGGGAGCAAAGCCCTTCTCAAGGTAAATGCATGATGGACTCTCAACCTCATAAGCAAGCTTCACTTTGCAGTTCATTGCCTCCCCATGCTTCAGGAGGTGGATAATCTCATCTCTAAAAAGAATGTCCTCATAACTTTTGGTTCCATAGAATAGGTATATCTGCCCATATTTTCCGCTGTCCAGTGCATACCAGAGAACGCTCCTCAATGGTGCCATTCCTAAGCCACCAGCAACTAAAAGGAGGTTTGAACCTTCCATCTCCTCCATTGGAAATCCATTGCCATAAGGACCGCGAATGCCAATAATATCCCCTTCCTTAAGTTTATGCATGTATTTTGTCATCCTTCCAACCCTTCTCACACACAGCTGGAAGTAGCCGGTTCTAGTTGGAGAAGAGCAAAGGCTTATTGGGAACTCCCCAAAGCCTCGAATATCAACTATGACAAACTGGCCAGGTTTGTATGTAAATTCTTTGTTAACCTCTGGATCAACAAATCTAAGCGTGAAGAGCTTCTCCCTTGAGGTAAGCTCTTTAACTTCCAAAATCCTCGTATCATAAGTTTGAAACGGATTCATTTCAATGCCTCCCCAACTTCATCAAGAACTTTCACATGCTCTATTTTCGCTGGACAGAACTCATCACATCTCCCACAACCTACACAGTTGAAGCCTGCAGAAGGGTCGAAATAGCTTTTACAGTAATAGCGATGCCTAAATCTATCCAAGCGAGTAGGTCTAAAGTTATAACCACCGGCAACGAGTCCATGGCTTTCTATAAAGCATGAGTCATATCTCCTAACCCTCACAGCCTCGTAAGCGTTTACCCAGAAATCGCAGACTTCATAACATCTGCATGTTGGACACACCATGTTGCAGTTTCCGCAACCAAGACAAATGTCCTCATACCTTTTCCACACTGGACTGTTAAATGCCAAATCTAGCATATCAGCTAGTCCTTCTTTGTTCAAATGCTTTTTGAATGAAGCGGAGCGCTTATCTTCAAACTCTTTGAAATGCTTTAAGTCCTCTTCCGTAACTTCCTCAAAAAGGCTTTCATTAACCCATGCTATTTCATGCCCTTTTACACTCCCGACTCTGACAAGCCAACCATCTGGAAGCTCATGCAAAAACAAGTCAAAGCCGTGCATTGCAAAGTGCGTTCCTAAACTCTTACAGAAGCAGTACTCATCTGGCATACAGCTAATCCCGATAATAACCGCATTTTCTCTTCTATTTTTGTAATAAGAGTCAATGGGCTCAGCTAGATATACTTTATCAAGAATTTGAAGACCGTGAATATCACAGCTATGAACTCCAAAGAGAACTATCTTTTCAACTTCCTTGCTTTCTTCCCATCTGCCGTTTTTTAGCTTTAAAAGGGTGTCCTTTGGACGGACAAAGAACTTTTTTGGAGGAAGCATCGTTCGGGTGTAATCTAACGAAACTTCTTCTAAGGTATTAACCTGCTCAAAAGAATAAATGTCTCCCTGTTTTACTGGAGCATAAATTGTTCCCCAGTTTTTTAGAGAATTGAAAAATTCCTCAAAATTCTCAGACGGAAGTTTTACATATCTCAAGATAATCACCTTTTAAATTATTTCTTCTTTTTATATTTGTCAAATTTTAGATTTAAGGATTTTTACAACAGTTAGTTATCAACTAATAGTGAAAAGAATTTTTATATCTGCAAAACTAATTTAGTATTTGGTGAGCTTGAATGTTTGAAATTTTGCATAAAGAAAAATTAGCTCCCGGAATAAATCTCTTTGAAATCAAGGCTGAAAGAATCGCAAAAAAGGCCAAACCGGGACAATTTGTGATTCTCAGACTCCACGAAAAAGGTGAGAGAATTCCTTTAACCATAGCGGACACAAATCCTGAGAATGGCACAATTACAATAGTCGCTCAAGAAGTTGGAAAAACTACTCACGAACTGGGAACTTATGAGGCGGGAGATTATATTCTCGATGTTCTTGGTCCTCTCGGGAGGCCTAGTCACATTGATAAGTTCGGGACAGTTGTAATGATAGGCGGCGGTGTTGGCGTCGCGGAGATTTACCCCGTTGCAAGAGCGATGAAAGAAGTTGGCAACTACGTGATCTCAATTCTTGGCTTCAGAACAAAAGAGCTTGTGTTCTGGGAAGATAAGCTGAAACAAGTTAGTGATGAAGTCATAGTGACAACAAACGATGGGAGTTATGGAATGAAAGGATTCACAACTCATGCTCTTCAGAAGCTCATAGATGAAGGGCGAAAGATTGACTTAGTTCATGCAGTTGGACCAACGATAATGATGAAGTTCGTCGCAGAGCTCACAAAGCCATATGGCATAAAGACAGTTGCCAGCCTGAACCCAATTATGGTTGATGGCACCGGAATGTGCGGCGCTTGCAGAGTAACAGTAGGCGGAGAGATAAAGTTTGCATGCGTTGATGGTCCAGAGTTTGATGCACACCAAGTGAACTGGGATGAGTTGATGAAGCGTTTAGATTATTACAAGGATTTAGAGAAGATTTCTTTTGAGAAGTGGAAGCGCGAGAGGGAGATGGTTTGAATGCCAAAAAGAAAACTTATCAAAGAGAGAATCCCTACTCCAGAGAGACCGCCGGAAGAGCGAAACAAAGATTTCTTTGAGGTGAATCTCGGCTATGACTTCGAACTTGCAAAGAAAGAGGCAGAACGCTGTTTGCAGTGTCCAGAGAATTATGCTCCGTGTATTAAAGGCTGTCCCGTGAACATAAACATCCCAGCTTTCATAGCTAAAATTAGGGAAGGAGATATTAAAGGAGCTCTAGAGGTAATTTGGGCTTGTAATTCTTTGCCTGCTATTACTGGTAGGGTTTGTCCACAAGAAGACCAGTGTGAAGGAGTTTGCGTAATGGGCAAAGTAGGAGACGCCATAAACATAGGAAAACTAGAAAGATTCGTAGCAGACTACGCAAGAGAAAAAGGAATAGATGCAGAACTACTAGAAGAACAAATAAGAGGGATAAAGAAGAACGGAAAGAAAGTCGCAGTCATCGGGGCAGGGCCTGCAGGCTTAACTTGTGCCGCAGAACTCGCAAAAATGGGTTATGAAGTGACAATCTTCGAAGCCCTCCACAAACCCGGAGGAGTCCTAATATACGGAATCCCAGAATTCAGACTACCAAAAGAAATAGTGAGAAAAGAGCTTGAGAACCTCAAAAAGCTTGGAGTAAAAATCGAGACCAACGTTTTGGTTGGAAAAACAGTTACCTTCGATGAGCTGAGGGAAGAGTACGATGCCATCTTTATAGGAACCGGTGCGGGAACACCAAGATTCGTCAAATGGGAGGGAATAAATCTTAACGGAATTTACTCAGCTAACGAATTTCTAACAAGAATAAACCTCATGAAGGCTTATGAATTCCCCGAATATGACACCCCAATAAAAGTTGGCAAAAAGGTAGCAGTTATCGGCGGCGGAAACACAGCAATGGATGCAGCTCGTTCTGCGTTAAGGCTTGGCGCTGAGGTTTGGATTCTATACAGAAGAACGAGAAAAGAAATGACAGCAAGAATAGAAGAAATTCACCATGCCGAGGAAGAGGGAGTCAACTTCATGTTTCTCGTCTCACCAAAGCGCTTTATAGGAGATGAAAACGGCAACTTAAAGGCAATAGAGCTTGAGAAGATGAAGCTTGGAGAGCCAGATGAAAGCGGAAGGAGGAGACCAATCCCGACCGGAGAAACCTTCATCATGGAATTCGACACAGCGATAATAGCGATTGGACAGACTCCAAACAAAACGTTCTTCCAGACAGTTCCAGATTTGAAAGTTGACAGCAAGGGAAGAATAATAGTCGATGAGAATTTAATGACTTCGATTCCTGGCGTTTTTGCAGGTGGAGATGCCATAAGAGGAGAAGCAACCGTAATCCTAGCAATGGGAGACGGAAGAAAAGCAGCAAAAGCAATACACGAATATTTGAGCAAGGAAGCTTAGCTTTAAATTTTCCTCATTTCTAATAATTTTGGTGAGCGATATGGAGTTCTTTGAAATTGTAAGAAAAAGAAGGAGCATTAGAAGATTTCAGAATAAAGAAGTTCCAGATGAACTTATTGAGAAAATCCTCGAAGCTGCCTTCTATTCTCCAAGCTCAAAGAACAGAAGACCCTGGCACTTTGTAGTTGTTAAGGATAGGGAGTTAATAAAAAAGCTTGCCGAAACGAGACCAGCTGTAAAGTTCCTTGAAACAGCGCCTTTAGCAATAGTTGTCTGCGGAGATGAGCAGATAAGCAGTGCATGGGTATATGACTGCTCTATAGCTGCCGAGCACATTCAACTGGCAGCCACTGCCTTGGGCTTAGGCGCCTGCTGGGGCCATATACACGAAAGGATGCACGATGAAAAGAAAACTGCTGAGGATTACGTCAGAGAACTCTTAAGGATTCCCAAGCATATAAAGATTCTCTGCATCATTGGGATTGGGTATCCAGCTGAAGAAAAACCAGAACACAGAAAAGAGGAAATAATGTGGGAGAGAGTGCATCTAAATAAATTTGGAAACCGCCTTAAATAATGGCAGGAATGCCCGGAATTCTTGGGAAAGGTTGGACTTCCGCTATGTGCTTTGCTCCAACGATGAACCTCACTAGTCTTTCCATTCCTATACCAGCTCCTGCTGTAGGCTTAAGCAAACCAGCTTTGGCGACCTCCAGATAAGGCTTGAATGCCTCAAGGCTTATTCCAGCTTTCTTCATCTTCCTGACGATTATATCGTACTCCCACTCTCTCTCACCGCCGCTTGAGACTTCACCGTAACCCCAAGGCAGATATAAGTCATAGTTTCTGAAGTGCCCTGGCCTCTCTGGATCTTCTCTATCGTAGAATTCTCTCTCAATATCAGTAATCCAGAATGGTTCATCCATTGCTTCACTTGCTTTATCTTCATCACCAAATTCTGCTTTGATTTCCTCCAAAGTGAACCGCTTAAATGGTGGCTTAGCCTTTGGAACTTCTCTGCCCAGTTCTTCAAGAATCTCCCACTTCCTTGCCTCTTTGAAAAGTCCAGAGATTGCCTCTTCGATTAAGCTCATGACGTCATCCATAGTTGCATAAGCTATTTCAAAGTCAAGCTGGGTAAACTCATATGCATGTCTTCCATCGTCAGCTTCTCTCCCTTCGAGTCTTATGTTTGGAGAAAGTATGAATAGCTTGTCTATTCCCATAGCAACCGCCAATTGCTTGTGCAAAATCATGCTATGCATTAATCTAAGCTTTCCACCATACGCTTCTATTTCTGGAGGTTTTAGAGCCCTAGTTGCTGCTGGATCTGGCCAAAGAGGGTCAGTTATTGAGCTGAGCACTACTGGAAGCAACCACTTGAACCCTTTGTCTACGAAAAATCCCGTCATATATTCAATAACTTTAGTTTGAACCTCCACAGCTGGGGCAATATCTCTTTTAACTAATTGAACAGCGTTCATATTTATCACCTATTTTTTGACACTACTTTTATGGTTTATGTCTTTTATGCAAAAAACTTTGGAATTTGGACAAATTTTGGCATTTATAAATGAGAATTTTTGAACAATTGACAAGAAATTAAGCAAGAATCGACATTTCTAAAAAAGATTTTTCAAAATTATTCACAACTTTAAACGTCTCCTTTAACGTTGATGCACCAATACAGTTATAATTATCTGTTTCCAAAGTATTCTACGGTGGCAAAAATGGGAGTTTACATTTTCACTCCAGAAGATTTGCTTCGATATGGGAACATAACCAAAGAACAGCTTGAGACTATTAAAAATGCCCTTCTCAGAAAAAGCGACATTCTAGTTGTCGGGGCAAGCAGAACCGGTAAAACAAAGCTGATTGAGGCTATGGTTCATTTAATTCCCGATGAGTGGAAAATAGCAGTTGTAACAGCTTACAATGAATTCAAGCCTTTCAAGGAAAATATTGAAGTCATAAACACTGAATTCGATAAAAAGAGCGTTAGAACAAGAACAAAGGAAGTGATTGAGGAAATCAAAAAGCTCAATCCCGATTATGTTGTTATAGACACTCTCCACACAATTAATGTACCTCTAATTCTGGAAGAACTCGTAGACGATTATGCATTCATAATTTCATCCCTCATACTTTCAAGGGACATCATGAGTGAAGTTAAACATTGGCTTAAGATAGATGATGAAACTTTAAAGGGGTTTGAGCTGATAATTGAGCTCTATCATGACATAAGAACTGGGATTAGAAAAGTTAATGCAATTTATAAAGTAGTTGAAGAAGAAGGAAAAATAAAGCTGGAGAAGGTATGCTAAGCTTTCTTCTTCAGTTCTTCTATAACTTCTTTTAAGTTTTGGAGCATCTCCTCAATGTCTTCAAATGTCATGTATCCCATATGACCAATCCTAAATGTCTTTTCTTTAATTCCTTCACCGTAACCCTTTGCCAACTCAAATCCTCTCTTTCTCATCTCTTCGTAAACTTCATCGCCCTTTATTCCTTCTGGAGTTAAGACAGCAGTTATTGTTGGGCTTTCATAACCTGGCTCTGCCAAAATTTCAAGACCTATTTCTTTAACTCCATTCCTTATCATCTCTGCCCTCTTCTGATACATCTTGAGCCACTCCTCCTTACCGCCCATCTTCTCAATGATTCTCAGCACAACGTTGAGACCAAAGACCTGGGGCATTGGTGGTGTTGATGGTGTTCCTTGCTTCTTGTAGTTGAACTTCTTATAGAGTGGCAAATCAAAGTACCAGCCTCTCTCCGGCATCTTTTCGGCGATTTCAAAAACTCTTTGGCTAACAGCAGCGATTGCCAAGCCTGGCGGAACACCAAAAGCTTTCTGTGAACTTCCGAAAATTATGTCAATTCCCCATTTGTCAAATTTTATATCAGCTCCTCCCATTGCACTGACTGCATCTACAAAGAGAAGCTTGTCATGTTCGTTTACAACCTTAGCTAATTCTGGGAGGGGATTGAGAACACCTGTTGATGTTTCATTATAAGTGATTGTTACTGCATGGACGTCGGGATTCTTCCTTAATGCATCATCAAGGTCTTCTGGCTTCACTGCTTTTCCGGGTTCATACTCAAGTGTTACTGCCTTTCTTCCATTAGCCTCAACAACTTCCTTAAAGCGCTTTCCAAATGCACCAATTATGGTAACTAAGACTTTTCCTCCTCTTGGAACTGTGTTTCTAACAGCTGCCTCCATGAATCCAGTTCCAGAACTTGGGAACAGAATAATCTCCCCACTCTCAGCTTCTAAGAATTTTTTAAGCCTTTCAAGGGTATCCATGTGGATTATCTTGTATTCCTTGGCTCTATGACTAAACATCTGAACTTTCATTATCTCGAGAACCTCTGGAAAACATGCAACTGGTCCAGCTGTGAAGAGCTTGTATTTTGGCTTAACAATCTCATAAACTTCCCTGTAAGCGTCCTCAAACTGCATCTGCATGAATACCACCTCACTCAATAGTGTGAGAAGATTGTATAAAAAGGTATTCTTGGATGTGTTTATATTTCCATCATAACGCAAAGAGATAAGTTTTAATATTCTTCCAAATCAGATTAGTTGGGAAACAATGAGAAGGCAATATCTTGGAATAGCCCTGCTCATTGCATCGGCTTTTACTGGGACCCTAGCTTTTAGGTTAGCCACTCCAGCCGTCGCATTCTACACTAGAGATATCCTCAAAGCCTCAATGGCATACCTCTCCATAATCTCCGCCTCTTTCATTTTAGCACGCTCATTTTCCGCCCTTTTCAGCGGACTGTTGCTAGAAAAGAGGAAAAGCTTAGTCTATCTTGGAGCTCTGGCAATGGTTGGCAATGCCTTAGCTGTTAATTTGTATCCCTTTACATCCTCATGGCTCCATGTCATGGGAATTAAGCTCATGAACGGCTTTCTAAACGGCATTGCGTGGCCAATTGCTCAGTTTGTAATTGCTGTTTCCTCTCCAAAAGAAATTAGGAGCAGAGTGACAGCTTTGTATTTTATCTTTGGAAACTTTGCTGGACTTTTGGGCAACTACACTTACGCTATAACTCAAGGCTTTGGATTAAAAGGACAGATGTATCTTGCATCATTTTTCTTTTTCCTGACAGCCCTCTGCATGTTGCTCTCCTACTGGCTCCTCTATGAGAAGATAGTTCCTAAAAGGGAAAAAGAGGGAAAAGAAGGCAAAGCTCCAATAAATCCAAAGAAAATTCTAATGTTGTCAGCTTTGATTTCATTTCTCTCAGCGTTCACCTCTGGCGAGATAACCTATATTTATGTTGCCGAAACTTTGAACTTGGATAAAGGGACTGCAGCAACGCTGATTGGACTCATCGGCTTCATAGCGACACTTTTGGCATATATTCCCTCGAGATTTGCCGATTTAGGCAGCGAAAGAAAAGTCATCATAACAATATCAGTTTTAGCTGGGGTGTCACCAATTTTGGCAGCAGTTAAAAATCCAATTACTGTATTCTTAGGGATTTTAATGGCAATATTTGCCGCTCAAACCTTCAGACCAATTTCAAGGAGCATATTAGCATCAGCGAGGAGAGCCTCAGCAGCTATTGGTGGAATAAACGCTGTCAGGAATTTATCAACAACCGCTGGGCAGTTAGTTTTTGGATTTGCCTACTCTTTGGGCGAAATTGCAATATTAGGGATTGTTTTAAAAGCTGCGCTGCTGATATTTGCCCCAGCATCGCTTCTGCTGTTTGGAATTGCTATAAAGCTAAATGACAAGAAGTAGTAACCCCCCGGATTGCAAAAAATTTATATAGATTGAAAAACTTGAGAACTCTGCATTCCAAAACTTTTATAAGTTGAATAGGTTTCCTAAGTTTAGATTACGCTCATTGTGGAGGTGAGTTGAATGGCATTAAGGCCAGCAAAGATTGATAGAGATGTTGATAAGCCCGCTTACACAAGGAGAGAGTACATAAGAGGTGCTCCCGGTCCAAAGATTACAATCTTCGACATGGGAAACCCCGCTGGAGATTTTGAGTTTGAAGTCAGCCTTCACGCAGAGCAACCCATGCAGATAAGACAAAACGCCCTTGAGGCAGTTAGAATTCAGCTCAACAGATACCTCCAGAAGAACGTTGGTAGGAGCAACTACCACTTCAAGATTAGGGTTTACCCATTCCAAGTCCTCAGAGAGAACCCGATGGCTACAGGAAGAAAGGCAGACCGTTACGGAAACGGTATGAGAAGACCATTCGGAAAGCCTATTGGACTTGCTGCGAGGGTCAAAAAAGACCAGAAAATCCTCACTGTTTGGGTCAACAGACAACACCTCAAGTTCGCCCTTGAGGCAATGAGAAGAGCCAACATGAAGTTCCCCTACAGATGCTACTACAGAATTTACGACAAGCAAGGAAACGACATCACAACAAAAGTCCTCTCAACCATGTGATGCTTTTTCTTTTCTCTGCCCAATTCTCAACTTTTACAAATTCGAAACTACGAGCTTTAGATTATGAGAAATGCCACCATCTTCTGACTTCACGGTGTCCCGTTGATTACGCCATACCGTGCTGACTCAAGAAATACAGGGTAAAGGAGATGAAACAGAAACATCAACAAAGAAACCAAATCAAGCTCCAAACTTCTCCGTTCTTCCCATCAAATCCATCATCATAGGAACTATGTCGTGCCCTTTGACCCTTCCAATGCCACCGCGCATGCACTCCCTTTCACCAAAGCTCTCCGTGAAGTCCGTTCTAACCCCTCCACCAGCTATTAAGAGAGGCACTGGGTCTCCGCTATGATTCATAACCTCACATGGAGTCGAATGGTCACCTGTCACAGCTATAACTGTCTCTTCCAAGTCAACGTTCTCAATTATGTAGCCGATCATTCTGTCGGCTTTCTCAATCATTTCTGCCTTGAGCTTTGGATTATTATCGTGTCCCGCAGCATCTGTGGGTTTGAAGTGGAGGAACACAAAGTCGTAATCCTTCAGCAATTCAACGACTGCTTTAGCTTTCGCCATTTCATCGGTGTTGTATTCACCAGTTGCCCCTTCTGGAGTGAAGACATCGAATCCAATAGCCCTTGCAACACCCTTAACCAAAGCTGTTGCAGCAACTGCAACAGCTTTAACCTTCCACTGCTCGGTGAACTTCATTGGGATGTTTGGATATATACCAGCTCCTCTTATGAGCAAAAAGTTGGCGACTGGCTTGCCTTCTTTCTTCCTTTTCTCATTAATTGGGTGGTTCTTCAAAATCTCACAAGCTTGCCTTAGGAAATCCTCCAAAATCTCAGCTACACGCTTGCTTTCCTCATCTTCATATGTAAACTTGAGGGGAGGAACTCCTTCAATGTGAGGGTCATTCTCACCAACTTTATAGCCCCTAGCCATTCCCTTAAGCACCAGAACAGCTCTGTGTCCAGTTGCTCCTTTGAATATAAACTCAACTGGAAGCTTAACATTCTCCTGAATTGCTTTGGCTAATTCGTGGGCTTCCTCCGTCGAAATCCTTCCAGCTCTCCTGTCAACAATTATTCCGTTCTCGATAGTTGCAAAGTTCACTCTGAAAGCCAAATCATCTTCATCCAAATCCAAGCCAACACCTAATGCCTCAAAAAATCCTCTTCCTCTGTAAGTTTTGTATGGGTCATAGCCAAAGATTGAGAGGTGTGCTGTATCACTTCCAGCAGGTTGCCCTGGTTTTATTGGGTCATGTAAACCGAGGATTCCAATTTTAGCAAGCTTATCAAGGTTCGGTGTGTTCGCGTATTCCAGTGGCGTTTTTCCGTCAAACTCCTTTATTGGCCTGTCCCCAAGCCCATCTATAATTATGAGTATTCCCTTTCTTACCATTTTAATCACCGCTCAAAGTTTAGAATAGGATTTCTTAAAGATTTCCTTAAAAATCAGTAAAAATAAGGAAAACACAAATCCAGCTTAAATTCAAACCTTAATACCACCCATGACTAAAGCCAAAGCGGCCTTTTGAGTGTGCAACCTGTTCTCCGCTTGATCCCAGACAACACTGTTCGGTGAATCAATTACATCATCAGTGACCTCTTCCCCTCTGTGAGCTGGGAGGCAGTGCATGAAGATGTAGTCGGGCTTTGCGTGCTTAACTAATTCTTTGTTAACTTGGAATGGCTTGAATATCTTCCTTCTTATCTCAGCCTCAGCTTCCTGCCCCATTGAAGCCCATACATCTGTATAAATAACATCTGCATCTTTCACAGCTTTGACTGGGTCATGTAAGAGTTCAAAGCTTCCACCACTTTCTGCTGCATTCTTCTCAGCCCACTTGATAACCTTCTCATCTGGCTCGTATCCTTCTGGTGTAGCAACCACAACGTTTGCGCCGAGCTTCGTTCCGGCTATCATGAGGGAGTGAGCGACGTTGTTTCCATCGCCAACATAAACGACCTTAAGACCAGCAATTCTTCCCTTTTTCTCCCAGATTGTCATGTAGTCTGCTAAAGCCTGACATGGGTGTGAGAAGTCGCTCAAACCATTTATAACTGGAACGCTTGCATATTTTGCTAAATCCTCAACATCCTTGTGATCATAAACCCTCGCCATGATTCCGTCAACGTATCTGCTAAGCACTCTTGCTGTGTCTGCTATTGTCTCTCCTCTCCTCAGCTGAAGGTCTTGGGCGTTCAAATAGAGAGCGTAGCCTCCGAGCTGATACATTCCAACCTCAAAGCTGATTCTTGTCCTTGTTGAGGGCTTTTGAAAAATCATGGCTAAAGTTTTACCTTCCAAAACACGGTGCGGCTTTCCAATCTTGTTCCAAATTTTCATCATCTTTGCTGTTTCGAGAATCGTCTCAATCTCTTCTCTTGTAAAGTCCTGTAAGCAGAGAATATCCCTTCCAGCTAGGCTAACTACCATAGGCATCACCACATGAAGCTAATCTTTGATTTTAATAACTATTTCGTCGTTGAAAAATATCATTTAACGAAAGTTTTGGGAAGATTTTGGCGGTATTATTGACAAACATAAATGCAAATTATTGTCTATCTTTCTAAAATTATCCCGACAAGAATAATAAGGAGAGATGTGCTCATTATCTCGGAGGGTTTCTCGTGGATAGGATGAAAGTCAAGCTTATCAACTACACACCAAGACCTTTAGAAACAGTAACATGGGCTGCATTAATTTCATATTGGAGCGAGTGGGAAAGTGAATCCTTCGAAAGGACAACGAAGGCTGATGTGAAGAAGCATCTGCCAAGAGTTCTCTCATACGGACATGAGAGCATTTTGGAGCATGCGGTCTTCACGTTTGCTATTGAAGGCTGTTCTAGAATTTGTAGTCATCAACTTGTAAGACACAGAATAGCAAGCTATACACAGCAAAGCCAGAGGTATATAAAACTGAATCCTGAGGATGTCGAAGAGACATTTTTAATCCCTGAGAGCATTAAAAAGAAGTCTGAACTCTATGAGAAGTGGAAAAAGCTCATGAGAGAGACAATAGAACTGTACGAAGAAACTTATGGAAATGGTATTCATCAAGAAGACGCCCGCTACATTCTTCCCCAAGCCGTTAGAACCAAAATCGTCGTAACAATGAACCTGAGGGAGCTTAAGCACTTTTTTGGTCTTAGGACATGTGAAAGAGCTCAGTGGGAAATCAGAGAAGTCGCTTGGAAAATGCTAGAAGAGATGGCAAAAGTTGAGGAATTAAGGCCAATAATTAAATGGGCAAAGCTCGGGCCGAGATGCATTCAGCTCGGTTACTGTCCCGAGAAAGACCTGATGCCAGAAGGATGTCTCAAGAGGACAAGAGAAAAGTGGAAGAAAATAGCTAAGCTTTAGACTTTTTCCTCTCTTAAAACTTCTTCCAAAGCCTTTTTCAGATCCTCGTAACTCTCCTCTATTGCCTGTGGAATTACCTTAACATCAGCTAGAACTGGCATGAAGTTTGTGTCGCCATTCCATCTTGGAACGATGTGCAAATGAACGTGATCATCTATTCCGGCACCAGCAACTCTGCCCAAGTTGACACCCATATTGAATCCATCGGGATTCATAGCTTTCTTTAGAGCTTTTATCATAAGCTGGGAGAGTTTCATTATCTCCAAAAGCTCCTCATCGGTTAAATCTTCCCACTTTCCAACGTGTCTGTAAGGAGCGATCATGACATGACCTGGATTATATGGATAGTTGTTCATGATTATAAAAGCATGCTTCCCTCTATACAGGATTAGTCTCTCTTTATCTCTGTTCTCTTTCGGGAAATCACAGAAAATGCAACCATCGTGTTTTGGTGAGCGGATGTATCTAATTCTCCATGGTGCCCATATTATTTTCACTCTCTCACCTCCATGAGAGGCAACGCTGATAGATTAAAAAGCTTTTCCCAGACATGGCCAAGTTTTTAAAGCCTCCATCAAAATCTCACTTATGCTCGAAAGACTATTCAGCCTCGGCTACTCAAAGACCTTTGCCGAGAGGTATTATCAGCTCTGGGGAGAGAGAGCAATAAGGATAGCTGAGGCCATGGAAACACCTCTGTCGAGATGCTTTAGAGTGAATACTCTTAGAATTGAAATCCCAAAGCTCACCAAGTTGTTGAACAAAAAGGGTTTTCAGTTTAAACGAGTTCCTTGGGCAAGGGAGGGTTTTTGCTTAACGAGAGAGCCGTTCTCAATAACCTCAACCCCCGAATATTTGAGCGGTCTTCTCTACATTCAGGAAGCAAGCTCCATGTATCCGCCCGTTGCCCTTGAACCAAAGCCAGGTGAGATTGTTGCCGATATGGCAGCCGCCCCAGGTGGAAAAACTTCCTACATGGCTCAACTCATGGAAAACAAGGGAATAATTTATGCTTTTGATGTCGGGGAGGAAAGGCTGAAAGAGATGCGTCTCAACTTATCACGCTTAGGAGTTACAAACACAGTAGTCTTCCACAAGTCCTCGCTTTATATAGGTGAGTTGGGGATTGAGTTCGACAAAATCCTTCTAGATGCTCCATGCACGGGAAGTGGGACAATCCACAAGAATCCAGAGAGAAAAGCAAACAGAACACTGGAGGATGTCAAATTCTGCCAGAATCTGCAGATGAAGATGATTAAAGTAGCTCTGGAGAATCTAAAGAAGGGTGGTATCTTGGTTTATTCAACATGCTCTCTTGAGCCCGAAGAGAATGAATTTGTAATCCAGTGGGTTCTAGACAACTTTGATGTTGAGCTTTTACCTCTTCGCTATGGTGAGCCTGCTTTAATTAAGCCATTTGGAATTGAATTGAGTAAAGAAATTGCGAAAGCTCGACGCTTCTACCCAGACAAGCACAACACAAGCGGATTTTTTGTTGCAAAGATTAAGAAACTCGAATAATGCAAAATGTACAGAAATGGTTACTATATTCTTCAAACGTGAAGAGAAAATAATAAATATACACCAAGCATAATATTCATTGTTAAAACCTCTACAAAGGAACTGATTAAATAATGGAGCTATTACAATTATCATAGGGGGTGAACAAGGAATGTACAATACTCTTGATGAGTTTCTGGAGAAAATAAAACCTGGAGAGACTATCTTGATTGAATATTGCTCGTTAGACCATCCAGAACTTGTGTTCTACTCAATAATAAAATGGGCAAAAGATAAGGGATTTCCAATTTTGATTCACGATATTCTTGATACTCTTCATGTTTTTGCTGAGCATCTGAGACTCAGTGGACATGATATTGGGTTCATTAAAGATATCGCTGTCATTAAATCAGGCGGAATAATGCCTATTGGGAAGATTATAAAGAAGGCGAGAATAACCGATGACATCCCAGTGTACTCGAGAGACATTCACGAAGCCGTAAAAGAGTTCCTCACGAAAATTGAGGAGAGACCAATAATTACAGTTGTCCTTGGTGCAGAAAAAATCCTCAAAAGACATGAAAACCAGCCAAGAGTCATTGAATATTTCTTTGAAGTAGTTGCCAGGAAATTTTTAGGGAATACAAGCAGAATAACTTACATCTTTGGAAATCCCTACATCTTGCGTCAAGACGTGAAAGTTGAATTTGAGGAAAATCCAACCAGAATTTTGGAAGTTTTAGAATACGGCAAAAAAGTGAAAATAAAGAAGTCACCATATCTTCAAGAACTGATGCATGAAATGGAGGTGAGGTTATGACAAACGGAAAAAGTCTCGTTGAGTATCTCGGGGGCATAAAGCTTGGGGAATCAATATTAATTGAATACCATCCCGAAGATCCAGTTCATATACTCTTCAAAGAAGCTTTAGGATACACAAAATATTACAACTACAATCCCATCATACTTGATGTCTTTGACACACTTCACTTAATTAAAGAACAGTTGCGAGTTATGGGGTGGGACGTTAAAAAGATAGAAAAGTTGGATGTAATTAAAGCTGGGGGTATAATTAACAACGGCAATATTGTGAAGAGAATAGATATTTCCAATGATCCGGCAGTCTACACTTTAGATTTGATTGAATTCTTAAAGGGATACTACACAAAAAACAAACCCACCGTTCTCATAGTTCTTGGTATGGATAAACTTTTAAGACTATACACCACTGAGGTTGCAACTCTAGACCTCCATATAGCAGGTGCTATGAAAAAATTCCTAGGGGATGAATCAAGGATCGCATTATACTTTGCAAACATCGAGCTAGTATCAAAGGAGATTCTATATGAGTGGGAAGAGCTAGTCACTAGAGTTTTTGAAATAACACTCAAAGAAAAGAAACAGTTTATAATAAAAGTCAAGAAATCAATAAAAATTGACGAGCACGGGAGGGAATTCATTGTTTCTGCTGAGGAGCTTCCTCTTGTAAAAGTTTAGCTTCGATTTCATGAAGTCTCTTCTTTGCCTCTCCGCTTAACAGTTTTTCCAATTCATCTCTGGCAGCTTTTGCAAGCTCAAATTTGGAGTCAAATCCTTTGGCAACTTTTGTCCATGAAATCTTTTTGTTTTCAACAAAAACATCAATATCAACTAGTCTGTTGTACTCCCTATATTCCAGTCCTTTCAGCAGGAATTTAATTCTCATGGGATCTTCCCAAGTCAAAAGCTTAAGCTTGTAAATCGGAACACGCATAAAAGGTCTCGGATAATCCCAGTCCCAGCCCTCACTTACAATAAACCCTAAGTCTAAGTTCTCAATTACTAATAGAAGCCTCTCAATGTGTTCATCGTATCTTTTGGCCGTATCGTAAAGTTTGATTGTTATTTCAATCCAGTCCGGCACTATTTTGTTCAGCAGTATTGGAATGTCAATTATAAGGTCGCGATAAAACTCCAGAAATTTGGCAGAAACTAGGATAAAGCCCTTTATATCACCCAACTCAATAGGAGAAGACAGCTTTTTATCAGTGAGGACTAATAAAGTGTCCTCCTCTTCTCCCTCAATTAGACCTTCCTCGAAACTCACAATCCGTCCATTATACTTTTCCGAAATCACCTTTAGAGCATTTTCTAAATTTTTTGGTATCCTCATCAGCAAAATAGCACATTCCACATCTACCCTCTCAATGGGAATGCCACGATTCAAAATCTCTTTTAAAACAAGAGGAGCCCTCTTTTTTATTAAGAACGCATCCTCATGAGGTATTGTTTTCTTTTCTTCAATGCCTGTAATAAATAAAATAGTCTCAAACTCTCCGCTTTCTCTCAATGCCTCATTGGCTGATGTTTTAGAAACTCCAAATATTCTAGAAATCTGTTCTTCTGTCTTTTTAATATCAGAAGTTCTCAAAAACAAAATTGAAGGTCCGAACCTAAGCAACCTCATTACAATCCCCTCGCAAGCCGATATCCCCTTTCAAAATTAGTGCCCTTTGGGTATTCAACACTCACCACTCTCTTGTTTGGCAAGAGAATAAAGTTAATCCCGAGCACACCATTTATTCCTTTAGGAATCAACCGAAAGTTATGACCATACAATTTGAAGTCAACTCCATTAATTTCCACAACATCTTTATATTCATGTCCTAGAGCAAGCTTTACTCCTTCAATTTCCACCACACTTCCAGGAGGAATTATTTTTGAAGTTCTAACGTTCTGCCTTAAAATTTCAATATCATCCTCATTTCCTGGCACAATGTATATCTCAGCTCCTGAATTTTCAAGAATTAAAAGCAGTTCTTTCAGAGAGTTTTCGTACTTATTTCTGAGTTCTGGTTTTCTCTCAAGCTTTATATTATCGACTAAATCTCCAGTATGAATTATATAGTCGGGCTTAACTCTCTCAACCAAATTTAAGATAAATGGATAAATATTGTCTGGAGTATCGCTTATGTGCATTATCTTGCGGTATTTACTCCCAAGCAAGACCTCTGACAATTTATTCCTTTGCAAAAAACCCGGTAGGTTAACCTTCATTATTCGCTAGTTTCAACCAGCCTTATATATACCTTTAGGATAACTTCAAAATGGGTGGAGGATATGGAGGTTCTCGTACTTGGAGCTGGAAATGTTGGAAAAGCGATAGCTTATGACTTGAGCAAAGATTTTGAAGTGTGGGTTGGAGACAAGAGCAGAGAGCGGTTAAATGCAGTAGAAGATTTTGCAAATACCATCAAAGTTGATGCATCAAATTTTAACGAATTAGTAGACACTATGAGAAAATTTGAACTAATAGTTGGAGCATTACCTGGAAAATTTGGCTTTGCAACATTAAAAGCAGCAATAAAAGCTCAGAGGGATTTAGTGGATATATCTTTCATGCCAGAAAACCCTATGGAGCTTAGAGATGATGCCGAAAAAGCCCAAGTAACGATAATAGTTGATGCCGGATTTGCGCCTGGGTTGAGCAACATCTTACTGGGAAGGATTTACCAAGAACTTGATGAACTTAAGGAAGGGATAATCAGAGTCGGAGGGCTACCAAAAATAGCTAAACCTCCTTTATACTACAAAATTACTTGGTCTCCATATGACTTAATTGAGGAATACACGCGAAAAGCTAGGATAATCAAGAATGGAGAAATAGTCGAAGTTGATCCCCTTGAAAAGATTGAAAAAGTCAAAATTAAAGATTTTGAGTTTGAAGAATTTGTAAGCGATGGGCTTAGAACCCTCCTAGATAACATAAGAGCAGAGCACTTAGAGGAAAGAACACTCAGATGGCCCGGTCACTTGGAGAAGATTAAAGTTTTAAGGGAACTTGGATTTTTCAAGCCTGAAAACATAGACTTTACGCTGGAAGTAATAGCTCCTTTAATGCAGTATGAAAGCGATGACTTTTCGATAATGGAAGTTTATGGAAGGGGTACACTTAATGGGAAAGAAAAGGAAATCCATTATTTCCTCTATGACGAAGCCAAAGAAGGATTTACCTCCATGGCAAGAGTCACAGGCTTTACAGCCGCAATAATTGCAAGACTCGTTGCTGAAAGAAGCTGCGTTTATGGGGTGATTCCTCCAGAGATTCTGGGAATGAGAGCTGACACGTTTACAAGAATAATCAATGAGCTGAAAGAAAGAGGCATCACAATAGAGAGGTGGTGAAGATGCTGCACTTAATAATAGCAGACTCGGAGCTTGAGCTCGTGCCAAAGAGCATATTAGAGCATCCAGCTGTTGTAAATTATGCCAAAAGAAGGGGGAAGAAACCAGAAGAAGTCCTTTTGGATTCAACATATCATCATGCAGCATTGAAAAAGCTCGAAGACGGCAACAGAAGGGGGAGACCAGATATAGTCCACTTTTGCTTAATAAATGCCCTAGAAAGTATACTCAACAAAAAGGGCAAGCTTAGGGTTTATGTCCATACTAGAAACGACGAAGTAATATATGTAAAACCAGAAACGAGAATACCAAGGAATTACAACCGATTCGTTGGGCTAATGGAGAGCTTGTTTAAGAATAAAGCAGTTCCTCCAGAGCTCGAACTTCTGAGGCTTGAAGAAAAGACACTCAACCAGCTTTTAGAAGAAATCAAACCAGATGCAGTTTTCATAATGCATGAAGAGGGAGAATTCATGAAGCCAAAAGATTTTGGAGAGCTTTTGAAGCAGTTCAAAGAACCAGCAGTTATTGTAGGTGGATTCCCTCATGGAGACTTCAAGAGCACAGTTGACGGAGTGAAAATAAGTCTTTACAGAGAACCATTAATGGCGTGGACTATAGTAAATGAAGTAATCGTGAATTACGAAAATGCTCTTTTCTAAATAACTTTTTATACCTAAATTAACAAGAAATCTAAGATATATCCCATTCAGGGGGGATGAAGCTTGAGGAAATTGACAGCATTGATGATTCTTTTAATAGTTGGATATATGGTAGGAATTTGGACATTTCTGCTATTTCCACAGATACTAATTTCAGGAGGGCTAAAGGCTCTTGCGTTATACGTAGTAATCTCAGCAGCATTGACAGTTGTACCTTACTATGGTCTAGAAGCAACAAAGAAAAGCAGATACTTCTTCTTTGAGTATCTAACAAAGGTTTCCAGAACTCCAGGCGTGGGAATAAGCCTCTTAATGTTTATCCTCATTGGTGCATCATTAATCTTATACTATTCTTCCGTAAGTCTAATATCGGTCTTTGGAAAAAGTGAAATTCTTTATGTAACATTGGTCGTTGTGCTATCACTGCTACTTTCTTCACTAATTCTGTTCAGAGCTAAAGAGAAAAGCATTGTATTGATGGGATGGTTCTCAGTGCTGTTCTTAGTTTTCACAATTATTTCCTACTATCAAATTAGGAGCTTTGCCCTCACAACTGCGGAAAAAATAATCCCCGTTAAGTTTGCCCTTGATACTTTGACAGGAAACATAAGATCTACGATTCTACCTGTAACATTTCCGTTGATAATGAAAATACTCCTCTTAGCATTTCTTGGCCTAGGTTTGGGATTCGGATTTTACATGGTTCTAGGAACCTTTTTACCCGAAGAGGCGGACTCTAGAGTTTTGATTGGTGTGGGATATGTTCTGCAACTCTTAATCGGAGTACTGTCAACTTATATCGTGATATACTCCCTCGCAGTAAGCTTCCCTGGAACCGCAGTGCTTTATGGGCATGCAACTATAAATGAAGCACTTGGATATATCGGAAAAATTGCAGGAGCACTGCTTGAAGCAAAATCTCCACAAGCCAAAACAGTTTTATATCTCCTGATGGTATCCGTCTATCTAGCGGGGATGACAACCTTCATTCCTCTGATTGAAACAGCGGGGCATATAATAAGTGAATCAATGCAGAGTTCAAGGAACAAATCAATTTCTGCAGCTTTGGCTGGAGTTTTCATAGTTTCATTGATTCTAAATTTCAGCTACCTAAGAACATTGTTCCTAGCGATGTTCTTTTCATTCCTTGGTATAATGGTGGCAATTGAAACAATACCATTAATATTAAGCGGAAAAGTGCTTAGTAAAGGAGCAAAGATGTACAGTAGCATTGTTGGCATAGTTGCACTTTTCACGGGAATCAGCATGGTAATAAAGATCTTTTCATTAGGAATCTGGCAAAAACTGGGCATTATGGCTGGTATCGTGTTAGTACTGCCGCTAGTTCTGAACAAGATGCTCCTTAAAACAAGGGCTTAATTCCTTTCAAAAATTTTTTAAATGAGCAAATCAAACTCCACTTAGAACGCTTATCGGAGGTTTGAAAAATGGGAGACAAAACAAGAGTTCAGGTAAGTAAGCTCAAACCTGGAAGATATATTATAATCGAGGATGAACCATGCAAAATCGTAAACATTACAGTTTCATCACCAGGTAAGCACGGTTCAGCAAAGGCAAGAATTGAGGCAGTTGGAGTTTTTGATGGAAAAGTAAGGAGCATTGTCAAGCCAACAAGCGCTGAAGTTGATGTTCCAATAATTGACAAGAGAACAGGCCAAATAATTGCAATAACTCCAGATACAGTCCAGCTTATGGACATGGAAACCTATGAGATCTTTGACGTCCCAATAGAAACAGGCGTCGATGACGAAATTAAGGGACAGCTTAAGGAAGGAATCAACGTCGAGTACTGGGAGACCTTAGGAAGAGTCAAAATCATGAAAATTAAGGGCAGTGAGTGAGCCTTTTCTTTTGTCTTTCTTTTGAAACTTTATCCACCCTAAATCTTATAACCAACATCCCCAACTTTCTCCGGTGATGAAGATGGAGTTCTTCTACACTTATGAGACAATAAAAACTGCCCTCCCTTTAACTGATGCAGAAAACGCTGACTTTGTAATATTCGGTGTGCCATTTGATTCGACAACATCTTACAAGCCCGGAGCGAGATTTGGGCCGACGTTAATAAGGCAAGCCACAATAAACTTGGAGAGCTATATTCTGGATTATGACATCGATTTAGCCGATTTAAAGATTGCGGACATTGGTGATATAGATATTGCCGCTGGAAATCCCATAGAAACAATAAAGAGAATAATAGGAACAATAAAAGAGCTCAAAGAAGCAAACTCAAAAGCTATACCAATAATGTTAGGTGGAGAGCATTCAATGACATATGCCCCAGTGAAGGCTCTAAAACCAAAGAGCTACATCGTCTTTGATGCTCATCTAGATTTAAGGAACGAATATGAAAGCAATCCTTGGAATCATGCATGCGTGGCAAGAAGAATTTCAGAGCTCGGAATAAGTATAGCAGAATTTGGAATAAGGAGCGGTATAAGAGAAGAAGTCGAATACGCCAAGGAGAAAAACATAAGGTGGATTCATGCAAGGGAGTACAGCCTTGAAAAGTTTAAGGAAATCGTAAAGGACATGCCAGAGCCAATTTATATTTCAATTGACATTGACGTTTTTGATTTATCAATGGTGCCCTCTACCGGAACACCAGAAGCGGGCGGCTTGAGATTCTGGGAAGTGATAGAAGCATTAGAATGGCTCACAAAAGAAAAGGAAGTTGTAGGGTTTGACATTATGGAAGTTGCTGGAACTGAGCTTGGAGATATAACAGCAATAACTGGGGCAAAGCTAATGTTTTACCTTATCGGAATGCTGTCAAGATGATTTTGGCTTATATCCATCTTTTATTATCTTTTTCCCTATGCTCTCAACTTCAAGGAGCTTTTCTCTTAAAATTGGAACCCACAGCGTTTCTACTATTACAGAAACCAATACAGTAATTACAGTTGCACTGAGGATTATTTCGCCCCACTGAATCATCTGCTGGTTGTGATACATTAAGCCGAGTGTTAGAGGAAAGCTAGCCAATGCTGAAGGCACAACGCCCCTTGGTCCTTCAAGGGCAATAAAGAGATATTCTTTCGGCTTCCACCAAGGCAAAATTGAGAGAGCGGCAATTGGTCTTGCAACTAAGATTACAACAAACGCTAGGATTACACCATATAGAAGGTTTGAAGTTATGATTTCCAAATCTAAGCTTGCTCCTAATAAAGCGAATATGAATATCGTTGCTAGCGTTGCTAGGCTTTCATTAAAGTGAACCTCCTTTTCTATTGCCCTCATTATTCTCTTCACAGTCCTTGGGTTATCCCTGAAGAACACTTTGTGATTTCCAAGCACAATTCCTGTAACCGTTGCGACGAGATAACCCGAGGCGTTCACGTACTCCCCAGCTAAAAAGCCACCAAAAGCAAGCATTAGAGCAAAGACTTCAATTTCTGGGAAGCCCCTAATTCCCGTTTTCTTTATGAAATAGTATCCGAAGACTCCAAGAGCAATGCCTATCCCTATGGATGCAGCTAGTTCATAGAGGAAAAAGACCACAGCTGCTGGATACAAAGAGATATATTTCGCAATTGATTCCAGAACTGCAGCACTCGGAGCCTGAGGTAAAAGAAGAGCTATTGCAACCGAAGTTAAGACAATACCAAGAGGGTCATTGAAGATTGATTCCGTCACAATTACAGTTTCGATGTCTTCTCTTACCTTATACTGCCTGAACAGGGGGATTAGAGTTGCAGGATCGGTTGCGCTTATGATTGCACCAAAGAGAAAGCCAACAATGAACGGGGTATGAAAAAGCATTGAGAAAGCAAAACCTGCAATCAGAGCGGTTATAAGAAGCCCCAGAGTATCAAGCATTCCAATCGTTTTGATATTCTTCTTCAGCATTCTCCAACTTAATGTATGACCCTCTGTAAAGAGAATCATTACAAGGCCGAAAACTCTTATGTAGTTGAAAAGCTCATGCGCAAGATCGCGGTTTATAAGATTGAGCACTGGACCGACAAAGATTCCAAAGAACACAAAGAGGGGAATGTAAGAGATATTAAATTTTCTGCTGATCAAAAGCGAAATTATCCCACTGCAAGAACCATGAAGAGAATGTAAGCGAGTGTATCAACGTCAGGTATTAGAACATTTGATGTCATCACAATCACCTAATAGAATAAATGAAAGGCCCTTATAACATTTATTCAATGTATATCCCCTCCAAACCTCTGTAATACGTTTTATAAATGTCCCTTTTTGTCACAACTCCAACAAGCTTATTTCTTTCTGGACTTTCAACAACCGGGAGAAGGTTTTGGTTAAATATCATCAACTTTTCAAACGCCTGCTGGGCTGTTTCAGTTGGATAAGCAACAGCATATGGCCTGTTTATAAACTCTCCAACTTTCATGTCTTTGCTTGGGCAGTTTATTAAATCCCTAACCCCAATTATTCCGATAACATTCATATTCTCATCAACCACGGGGAAGCAGTCATGTCCCGTTTTTGCAATCAGTTCTTCAACGTGAGAGAGGGAATCAGTAGAATACACAAATACGGGCTTTCTTGTCATTATGTCTTTCACAGAAATTGTCTCCAGAATAAGGGGCTTTCCAGTTTTAATTTGAATTCCCTTGCGCTCAAGTTTTAATGTATAGACAGAAGAGCCTTTCAATAGAATTCTCGCACTCAAGAAACCTGCGACAGATGATAACATTGCTGGAGGAAGCATAGTGTAATCCTTAGTCAATTCAGCAACCATGAGAATCTGGTTTATAGGTGCCTGAGCAATGCCGCTGAAAAAAGCCGCCATTCCTGCCAAAGCATACGAAGATGGATTTACCCAAGGTATGAAAAACCTCAAAATCATTCCAAAGGTTGCCCCAAAGGCTGTTCCTATATACAAGCTAGGAGCAAAAACCCCTCCACTGTATCCTGAAGCAATGGAAAGTATCGTTGCAAGCATCTTAACAATGATGAGGATAAACAAGACATAGATCGGCAGCAATCCAAACATTGCCAATTTCATTCCATCATATCCAATTCCCAAAATCCCATATTCTGGAAACAGCATGCCTAAAAATCCTACAGTCATTCCGCCAAAAACAAGTTTAGGCAATAATGGAAAGCTGAGAGCTTTCAAATGCATTCAAAAAGATGTATAATGATTTCACAAAAAGAGCTGCCAAAAGTCCAGAGAGGATTCCTAGAAGGAAGAAGAAGGGAAGTTCTGATATGGCATACCCTAAGGAAGAGGGCACCACAATGCCTGAAGCAGAGTCCAAGAGGGCAAGTGTTACCGCATTTCCCGTAATTGAAGCAATAAAAATTGGAACCAAATTAAGAGAGAAAGCCCCCATATAAAGGACTTCAAGGGCAAAAATTGCACCTGCAAATGGAGCATTAAAAGTGCCAGCTATTCCTGCAGCAAGACCGCAAGCTGTTAAAAGCTTTTTCATCTCCTTTGGAAGTTTAAAAAGCTGAGTAGTTATTGAAGACAGAGAAGCTCCTATGAAACCTATCGGACCCTCTCTCCCGAGGCTCGCTCCAGAACCAATGGCTATAGAAGTAGCTATTATCTTCAAAATTGCAAATTTGCTGTGTATTGTGCCATCTTTGAATATGAACGCCTCAATAACTTCTGGAATCCCATTCCCTCGAATATTTGGGGCATACATTATAAGAGGAGCAATTAAAATGCCCCCAATTGCTGGAAGGAGAATGTATCCGAGATTAAATCCACCCACATAAAAGCTAATATGAGGCAAAAGCACAGAGAAGAAGAACGTGTGGAAAAATTCAATCATCAGCCTAAAAACAACTGCTCCAATCCCCCCAATTAATCCAGCCAGGAAGGAGAAAATTAAAATAACTACCCATTTTTTAGCATATTTCTTTGTTTCCCATTCCATCAAGAAAACAATTCGTCTTTTATTTTAAAAGGTTTAGTTAGCTCAAAAGGATATTTCCACCTTTTAACAAGCCACAATCCACTAAACGCTCCTAGGGTATTCATTACTAAATCCCTAAGTTTATTGCTGAGTGTTTCATAGATGAAAGGGATTTCACTTTCGCTGAGCTTCTCAGCAATTTCCCATCCTATGCTTACCACAAGCAGAATCAAAAAGGAATACACAACAACTTGCTTTGAATCTATGGGATATTCTCTTGAAAGCTCATTCAAAACGTGAGCAACCATTACCCAAACTGTCAATCCACCCAGAAAATGGCTTATCATATCTGCATCTGTCAATTCTTTATGAAAGAGATCCATAGTTGTAAATGGAACATTCGCAAGGGAAACGTGAACAGCAATGAAAATTGCTAAGATTGTGATAACCTTGTCATTATAAAGCGGGCTTAAGAAGGGTTTTAATTTTTCTGGGGGAGTTAGTTTTCTCTGAAAGATATCTGGGATAGAGAGACCTATAAGTGCAACACCACTCCTATAAATGTGATCAATGCGCATATAAATAAGACCGCTTATAAGTCCAACAAAAACAATAGCCCTTGAAACTACAATAATTCTCCTCTCAAGGCTAATTTTAATCACCAAAGTAAGATTCTATTTTTCATGTTTTTAGTATTTTTCCAATTTATCAACCTTCAGTTGCCAAGGGAAAGTTGCAAAAAGGTTTTTATATAGTGCTACTATTTAAGATTTAGATAGCACTATTTAGCACGGAGGTGAAAGTATTGCACATCCCAGACGGGCTTTTAAGCATGCCTGTGATAGTTGTGACGTATGCCATAATGATAGTGGTGGTAGCATATTCAGCAAAGAAACTTAAGAACCTACCAGAGAACAAGATTCCCCTTCTTGGGCTTTTTGCAGCTGGAATCTTTGCAGCTCAAATGGTGAACTTTCCAATAATCGGAGGAGTCAGCGGGCATTTGCTTGGAGCAACGCTTGTAGCAATATTACTCGGCCCCTATGCTGCTGTGTTAATAATGACTGCTGTTCTCATAATCCAGACACTTCTCTTTGGAGATGGTGGAATTACAGCGCTTGGAGCTAATATACTCAACATGGGGATACTCGGTGCATTCTTAGGGTATACAGTTTACACTAAGCTAAAGAGCATAAACGAAATTGTAGCGATTGGAGTGGCTTCATGGCTCTCAGTATTTCTTGCAGCAGTTCTGGCAACAATCGAAATTGGAATAAGCAAAAGTCTACCCTTTGGAAAGGTTCTAACACTCATGGCAAGTTACCACGCAATAATTGGGGTGGGAGAAGCCATATTGACCATAATAATTATTCAAGCAGTTAGAGCTAAGCTTCCTGAAGTAGGAGGTGTCCCCGCATGAAAGCAATAGTCAAAGGATTAATCATTATTATCCTCTTACTTGCAATAGCTTTGCCGTTCGCCTCAGATAACCCCGACGGATTAGAAGCAACAATGGAAAAAGTTGGACTTGAGGAGCATCCAGTTTATGAAGCACCACTCGACTATGGAGAAACATGGGGACAGAGCGTAGTTATGGGAATAATTGGAATAGTCTTAGTCTTTGGACTCAGTTATGGGCTTGCTAAGTTGGTAAAGGGGGTTTAAACTTGTATTTGCTCTTTCTTTTAATTTATGCCCTTGCAGTTGTCACGAGAAAAAGTTTGAGTGAGCTTGCATATTTTGGGATGGTCCTTATCGGGCTGATTATCTTTTTAAGGCCAAAAAAGAGCATTTTTGAACATTTGGGATTTTTACTTGGGTTTGAGGGCTTATTATTCATTCTTGCACTTTTCAATCCCGGTGAGCCTTTAGTAAGCACACCAATTGGAGCTATAACAAAAGAAGGAATCCACTCATTCTTCCTGCTTTTAGGAAGGGCTTTCTTGTCTTCTTCAGCTGTTGTTGTGACATCTAACTCTTTAGGCTTCTCAAAGCTTTTGGCTGAAATGGAAGAGCTCAGATTTCCAAGGATATTGATTTTAACGCTTGCATTCACTTACCGCTATCTTGACTTGTTTAAAGATGAAGCACTGAGAATGAAACGAGCCTTAGATTCAAGGGCTTTCGGCATAGGGAAAAGGGAATATTATCAAAAGCTTGGTGCATTACTCAGCGAGATTTTTATGAGAGCCTACATTAGAAATGACAAAATTTACAAAGCAATGCTTTCAAGATGCTTTGGTGAATTTCCAAAATTCGAAAGACATAAAAGCATCATACCACTAATCTTCAGCGTAATTGCGCTGATAGGTGTGCTGATATGATAGAAATAAGGCATCTACATTTTTCCTATGGTGAAAAGGGAATACTCAGAGACATAAATTTAGAAATCAAGAAGGGAGAGGTTTTTGGGTTATTAGGACCTAATGGAGCTGGGAAATCGACCCTCATTCTGCATTTAAATGGGATATTAAAGCCTAAAAAGGGAGAGATTCTGATTGATGGGCTAAATCCAGTTAAAAATCCACGAGAAGTTAGGAAGAGAGTAGGAATAGTTTTTCAAGACCCAAATGACCAGCTCTTCTCACCAACAGTTTTTGAGGATGTTGCCTTCGGCCCTTATAACCTAGGGTTGAGAGGTAAAGAGCTCGAAGAGAGAGTTTATAAAGCATTGAAATTTGTTGGAATGGAAAGCTATGCTGGCAGAGAGATTAAGTATCTAAGTTTCGGGGAGAAGAAGAGGATCGCAATAGCCACTGTTTTGGCTATGGATCCAGAAATTCTGGTCTTTGATGAACCTTTTGCAAACCTTGACTTTAGAGGAAAAGAACAAGTTAGAACACTGATTGAGCAATTTAGAGGGGAAAAGACAATAATCTTAGCCTCCCATGAAGCCGAGTATTTAACGCTCTGCGATAGAATTGCATTGATTGATAAGGGACAGATAATCAAGGTTGGCACTCCAGAGGAAATTTTGGGAGATGTTAAACTCTTAAAAGCTCACAACCTAGACGTTCCTCCTCTCATTGAGCTGTTTCTCAGCTTAAACTTAGGTGTTCCAAAGAACCTCGAAGATGCCAGAGAAAAGATAGCTAACTTTTTAAATCTTTCAACTCAAAAGCTCAGAGTGAATAAAGGGAGGCTTTAAAATGAAAGTTGAAGGATTTGTTGCAAGCTTGAAAAATGCAGAAACAATAGCTCAGCTCTTTGAAATTTTGGAGAAGAAGGGAGCACCAATAATAGAGCTCGACGGGGAAAAGTTCCTCATTGTCGTTGAAGGAGACTTTGAAGGGGTTAAGTTCTGGACAGAGATTAATGGCAAAAAGGCAAACATGGCTCTTGGAGATGCTATGTTAAATTCGGCAAGCTTTCCATTCAAGTGTAAAAAGCCCTATACTGGTGGAAACGCGATATTCGTTAAGATGAGCGACATTGAAAGCGAAGAGTTTTTAGTTGCCTACAAAAGCGAGGGGATTGGACTGTACTTCAAAGTCAAAGAGGGTAAAGCTGAGAAGATAAGCCCAGCCGATTATGAGAGATCAATCCCAGAAATGCCAGAGTTCAAGGTTAAAAGCTTCAGCGAAGAGCAGATGGATATGATGGGTGCTTTCTTCGGTTGAGATATGAAAGGGGAGAAGAATCTCCCCTACAAACAAACTTTACAAAGAGAACGTAGCAGCATCTTCATGAAGTTTGTTCATGTTTGTTTGTCTTTTCGCTCCACAAAATTATTTGTTCTATCGCTATTCCCATGATAATTACAAAGACTACAGTTAAAAGGAGTCTCGCTATCATAAACTTCAGTCCAAGGAATTGGAGCTCCACTAGCTCTTGAGGAATCTTGATACATGCCCATGCTGAAAGAAAGGCAATAATATTGGAGATACGAGCACCTTTTTTAAGTAAAGCCGCGGCTATGGGAAAAGCCACATAAAGAGGACCCGTAGGAAATGCTCCCATGAGTATAGCAAGGAATATACCTTTTATTCCAGAACTTCTTCCCAAATACTTCACGATGACATCATTTGGAACAAACACCGCAAAAAGCCCCATCAATATCATCACAGCAGGCAGTATCAGAATCATCTCCATAAGGAACCCTTTTGAAGATGAAATTACAAGTTCTTTCTTTTCGGGAAACATTAACAACAAAACTATCGCAATCGCTAATGTAATCCCTAAAAAGAGCATATCTTTTACGAATCCTCTTTTCTGTTTTTCTTTCTTTTTCATAATATCGCCCCCATGATAAGCCCGATGATAATTGCAATGATAAAGCTCAATCCATTTCTAAGCAACGCCAGCTTTTTCCCCAATATCCTTATTTCAAGAGGCAGAGTGACCACCCCAATCATTGTCAGTGTAGTTATAAAGACAGCAACTGAGGTAATCGAAGCTCCTTTTTCAAGGAGAGATGCTGCCAACGGAAAAGATATCAACGAAGGGATATGCAATATTGCTCCCAAAAATGCAACAGTAAGCACTCCTTTAAACCCTGCGTTTTCACCGACGATCTTAGAAATTTGACTTTCTGGCACGAAACCAGAAAGCAAACCTATAATGATTATTATGGCAAGAACAGTGGGGAAGATTCTAAAGAATGAGATCACTGCCATCTTTAGTGCTTGTTTTGTTTTTGCTGGATCCCTTGTTAAAGCAAAAACCAAACATACAACACCATGTTGTATCCCAAAATTATTTCGCAAGACATATTAAGCACAAGAACATGAAACTTGATCAGGATAAAATCCACCTGATAATAGTACTACACGAAAAAACAGAATTCAAAACAAAAACAATCAGCAAA